>JAXJSH010000035.1:0-13858 GCA_036310185.1 Lachnospiraceae bacterium
AATACCTTAGTATGCAAAATTCATAGAAAGACAATTATTGGCATGAAAAATATAATATTCATACGGGAATAATATGCAGCGCATGAAAGATGGGCATGTTATGGGGACACAAATAAGAATGAGTTTCAAATTGAAAACTGACAATACCTTAGTATGCAAAATTCATAGAAAGACAATTATTGATATGAAAAATATTAATACTCATACAAGAATAGTATGCGATACCTGGAGTTTTAACATATTATAGGGATAAAAGAAGTTTCAAATTTAAATTTTGTAAGATTTGGCATGGAAAGATGCATAGAAAATAATAATTATGAAAACAAATATGGCTATAAGAAGAATATGTTTCACGTGAAACATTAATATAATGGGACTTATAGAACAAAATTTAAACGGACATAGGTCGGTAGATGAAAGCGTGCATAGTAAAAATGTCTGGATACCAGGGGCAAAAGATCACAGGTTTCATGCTTGCATGAAAAAATATGACTTTGAGACCCGCAAAACATGGGAAAGTAGCCCGAATAGGGCGGATTTCGAATGTTTTCAGGATTACGAGAGCATAAAATGGGGAGTAATCCGTAAGTATCAAAAGGACAAAATACCTTTTGCCACCATATCATATGTCTATTATATAAAAAGTATGAAATATGTAGGGATCCTGCTTTGGAAGAATATGTATTGCTTATATAAACCAAATAAGAAAAAATCTTGAATTGGTGAAATGTTGATATATGAAAAATGTATAGGAGGATTCTAATTATAAAAAAGAAATGATGAATATGTAAAAAATATGTTTCACGTGAAACATGTTGTAGATATCAAATCTGAAACGTGTTATAATAAAATCACTGAGCATAAAATAAGTTTTAAATTAATATGTGGAAATACTGTTTTACCAAATTATATGGATTATATACAACTGTCCAGAAGATATGAACACGTATATCTAAAGTGTATGTGGAAATCTACTCAAAATATACACTTTTTCATATGAGTTGATAGCTGGTAACAGCGTCATGAACAAAATAATCAGGCCAATTTTAGTTTCATCGGGTAAATATATTTCTGGTATGTTGAAAATGGAATTGGGATAGTGACAATTGTGTTTAAATTTATGCTTTACTGGATTAAAATGTTTCACGTGAAACATATGAGATGCTTTTAGATAGAAAGAAAGGAGGAAAAATAATGGCAAGAGCTATTGCAATAGCCAACCAAAAAGGCGGAGTGGGTAAATCTACTACGGCTATCAATCTTTCATCATGTCTTGCGGAACTGGGACAAAGAGTTCTTACAATAGATATTGATCCACAGGGAAACACCACCAGTGGATTAGGAATCGAAAAAGAAGAATTGGAAAATACCATTTACGAATTATTGATCGGAGAGTGTGATTTAGAAGATTGTATAATTGAAAATGTGTATGAAAATCTTTCTTTAATTCCATCGAATGTGAATCTGGCTGGTGCCGAAATTGAATTGATTGGTTTGGAACAGAAAGAATACATATTAAAAGAACAAATTGATAAAGTTCGGGAACAATATGATTATATTATTATTGATTGTCCTCCTGCATTGAGTATGTTGACAATTAATGCGATGACAACGGCAAATACAGTACTGGTACCGATTCAGTGTGAATATTATGCGCTGGAAGGTTTATCACAATTGATGCATACAATTGAACTGGTTCAGGAACGTCTGAATCCGGAACTGGAGATTGAGGGTATTGTATTTACCATGTATGATGCCAGAACAAACTTGTCATTGCAGGTTGTTGAGAATGTGAAAAATAATTTGAGTCAGACTATTTATAAGACAATTATACCAAGAAATGTGCGACTGGCAGAAGCACCAAGCCATGGTCTGCCAATTAACAGATATGATTCGAAATCGGCCGGTGCGGAAAGTTACCGATTGTTGGCGGAAGAAGTTATGCACAGGGAGGATGAGGAATGGCAGTAAGAAAAACAGGTCTTGGAAAAGGATTGGATTCTCTGATTCCCGCTGCTCCGATAAAAAGTGATGGAAATGGAACCGGGAAGAAAAAATCTTCTGATAAAGTGAAAGAAAAGAAAAATTCGGGAACAGAAGAGCAGGGACAGAAAGAATCAAAACCTGAAGTCATTGTAAAAGAAGTGATAAAAGAGGTTGTGAAAGAGGCTGAAACATATGTGAAAATTTCATTGATTGAGCCAAACAGGGATCAGCCAAGAAAAGCATTTGAAGAAGATGCTTTATTGGAACTGGCAGATTCTATCAAACAATTTGGTGTACTTCAGCCTTTGATCGTACAGAAAAAAGATGATTATTATGAGATAATTGCAGGTGAGCGTCGTTGGCGCGCTGCAAAATTAGCCGGATTGAAGGAAGTCCCGGTTATTATCAAGGATTTTTCAGACCTGGAGGTCGTGGAAATCTCTTTGATCGAAAATATTCAGCGTGAAAATCTAAACCCAATTGAGGAGGCACTGGCCTATAGAAGACTTTTGGATGAATTCAGTCTGAAACAGGATGAAATCGCTGAAAAAGTATCAAAAAGCCGTACTGCCATCACGAATTCCATGCGTTTATTAAAACTGGATGAACGTGTACAGCAGATGGTTATTGATGAAATGCTTTCTACTGGTCATGCGCGTGCTCTGTTGGGTATTGAAGACAAAGAGCAGCAATATGTTTTGGCTATGAATATTTTTGATGAGAAGCTGAGTGTGCGTGAGACTGAAAAGCTGGTAAAAAGCATCACAAATCCGGCTGTCAAGAAAGATGAAGAAAAGACTATTGACAGTGCACGGGCTGCGGTGTATGAGAATCTTCAGGAAAAGATAAAAAATATTCTCGGAACGAAGGTTTACATAAACCAGAAGACAAAAACCAAAGGTAAAATAGAAATAGAATATTATTCAGATCAGGAACTGGAGCGTATCACTGATCTGCTCCAGAGTATTCAGATATAGGAGAGAAAGACATATGTTTGAAAAAATGGGAATTGATGTAGGCATAGTCGTTATATTTCTTATATTAATCATTATTGTTCTGATGATTATGGTTATGAGACTCCATATTCGTATGGATCGACTGACAAAGAAATATCGTATGTTTATGAAGGGCAGTGATGGACAATCTCTGGAAAGAGAATTTCAAAGGAAATTTGCTCAGATAGAAAAAATGGTTGAAACGGATGAAAACCACGCAGCCATCATTCATGAGATGAAGACAATTCAGGATGCTACCATGAATAAATATGGTATTGTAAAATATGATGCTTTTGACAATGTAGGAGGAAAACTCAGTTTTGCCCTGGCTTTGCTGGATAAAACAGATACAGGATTTGTTTTAAACGCGGTTCACAGCAGAGAAAACTGCTTCCTCTATATTAAGGAAATTGTAAAAGGCGAATCTTATATTATGCTGAGTGATGAAGAGATAGAAGCACTTCGCATGGCAAAAGCAAGCAGATAATAAGCATTTTATTGAATGAACAGAGTCTGAGTTGTTAAAATTAATAGAAGAAATGATAGTAAAGAATTATGTATACCACAAAAATTTTGTTCCATTGTAAAATTGAAACGTGGTAAAATAATTTAAAAAACAGAATCAAATTTTGAAATTTAGTGAGAAAAATAATAAAGGTTTTATGAATAACTAAGACAAAGAAAAAGGAGACGAACATGTTAGATATTAAATTTGTCAGAGAAAACCCGGAAATTGTAAAGCAGAATATTAAAAACAAATTTCAGGATCACAAACTGGAGCTGGTAGATCAGGTTATTGAACTGGATAAGAAAAACAGAGACATCAAACAGGAAGTAGAAGCGCTTCGTGCCAATAAAAATAAAGTTTCAAAACAGATCGGTGCTTTGATGGCACAGGGAAAACGCGATGAAGCGGAAGAGGTTAAAAGACAGATTGCAGAAGATGGCAAAAAAATTGATGAACTGACCGTTGAAGAAAAACAGGTAGAAGAAGAACTGAAAAAACGTATGATGATGATTCCGAATATCATTGATCCTTCTGTTCCGATTGGTAAAGATGATTCCGAAAATGTGGAAGTTCAGAAATACGGTGAGCCGGTTGTTCCGGATTTTGAGATTCCGTATCATACGGATATTATGAAAAATTTTGACGGTATCGACCTGGACAGCGCAGGTAAAGTGGCTGGTAATGGTTTCTATTATCTGATGGGCGATATTGCAAGACTGCATTCAGCAGTTATTTCCTATGCAAGAGATTTTATGATTGACCGCGGATTTACTTACTGTGTTCCGCCTTTTATGATTCGAAGCAATGTGGTGACCGGTGTTATGAGTTTTGAAGAAATGGATGCCATGATGTATAAAATCGAAGGGGAAGATCTGTATCTGATCGGAACCAGTGAGCATTCCATGATTGGTAAATTTATTGATACAATTATTCCGGAAGAACAGCTTCCGAAGACATTGACCAGTTATTCTCCGTGTTTCCGTAAAGAAAAAGGTGCTCACGGTATTGAAGAACGTGGCGTTTACCGTATTCATCAGTTTGAAAAACAGGAAATGATCGTTGTATGTAAACCGGAAGACAGCATGATGTGGTTTGATAAATTATGGCAGAATACCGTTGATTTATTCCGTTCTCTGGATATTCCGGTACGTACGCTGGAATGCTGCTCCGGTGACCTGGCTGATCTGAAGGTAAAATCCGTAGACGTAGAAGCATGGTCTCCGCGTCAGAAAAAATATTTCGAAGTAGGAAGCTGCTCAAATCTGGGAGATGCGCAGGCAAGAAGACTTGGTATTCGTGTAAATGCGGATAAGACAAAATATTTTGCGCATACATTAAATAATACAGTAGTTGCTCCGCCAAGAATGCTGATCGCTTTCCTGGAAAATAATCTGCAGGCAGATGGTTCTGTTCGTATCCCGAAGGTACTTCAGCCGTATATGGGCGGAAAAGAAGTGATCGAAAAGACTGTAAAATAAGGAGAGTTCTATGCATAAATTCCTGGGTGCCATTGGATTTTCTAAACTGAATAAAGTGACTGAAATCAATACGATGATTCAAGAGACCATGGATTCTTATGATGATAAAATTGTTATAGAGGACGAAAATGGCCGTTTGATCGGCCAGATTTCAAGAGACTGCGGTTCGGATATGGGGATTTCCGTGTGCGGGGAATATGATGAAGAGAATCAGTTTCACAAAGATACGTATTTCCCTTTTTTCCGGGGTGCGAATATGAGTGCTCAGGCAGAGGTGTCTTTTGAACGTCAGATCGGAAAGGAAACCTTTGTGGGGGCCTATGATGATCCACGTGTGGGCATTACCATTATTTTTTTCCTTCAGAATGTGGGGGAATATCCGAATATGGTAAACAGAGGTGAATATTCCCGCGTTCCTCTTTCCGTTGAACTGGCTGGGCTTGCAAAAGAGGGCACCATACTTTTACCTATTAAGAAAACTCAGGAGCTGGAAGATGTTCGAAGGGAAAATACGAAGCATCGGAACAGTCTGATGAATGCGGCGAGAAATGGTGACGAGGAGGCTATGGAGAGCCTCACCATGGAAGATATCGATACATATTCAATGATTTCCAAGCGAATTGAAACAGAAGATGTATTGACAATTGTGGATACGTATTTTATGCCGTATGGGCTGGAATGCGATCAGTATCATATTATGGGTGATATTGTGAGTGTAGAGCTTGTAAAAAATCGTTTTACCGGCGAAGGGGTTTATCAAATGGAGCTTATTTGTAATGACATTCATTTGGATGTGTGCGTGAATCAGGAATCTTTGTTTGGTGAACCGGAAGTGGGAAGGCGATTCAAGGGTATTGTGTGGCTTCAGGGGAATGTTAATTTTTGACGAAAAGATTAAGGTTTGTTTATCCTGAAGTTATGTGGTGGAGAATGGCAGGCCAAAGGGCTGATGAAAAAGTGAAAGACTAAAATCTACTTTTGAAGTGGAAATAAACTATTCACTTCAGCGCTGGTAAAAATCAGAATATTTGATATGTTTCTGATTGAAATGTTATTGTTTTTATAGTATGATATTAGCCGGAAGCGGGTTGCTTCCGGTTATGGGTTCCCTTAGTTAAATGGATATAACAAGTGCCTCCTAAGCACTAGTTGTGAGTTCGATTCTCGCAGGGAACGTTGACAGACAACGTCAAAGGTCTTTGTTTTAAGGGCTTTTGGCGTTTTTTAGGAGAATGATATATGGCCACATGGAGCGGAATCAGAAAAAAGCTTGAAACAGAATACCTTGCCGATGCACTGCGAGGACGAGTGCAGTATTATGTGACAACTTATAGAAAGAGCCACGATCAGGAAGGCAGAGCTGCTATTTTACTTGATGGACAAGAGGTATTAAAAGGGAATTTTTACAATTACTTTTTAAAAGAGCATTTTCTTGATGAAAAACATAAAACGGATAAATGGGATATTATTGATGAAACAATGCTGGATATGGGGATGTTTGATCAATATAGTTTTTACAGATCATTTGATGAATATGATAATCAGTCTATAGAAAACAGTTTAAGCAGTGAGAATTTGCTTGTGCGGATCTTTGCTGTGATGGACCGAAGAGTGGGGAAAAGGAAAATTATTTCGATGATGGATCATATCGAGGAGGAACCTTCCGTATACAAATTCTTTTACTTTGTTCGATTGGATGCAGAAGGAATTCGGAAATAATGGTGGGCATTTTTTTGCAAATATTTGTGATTGTCGTATAGAAGGGTGTACTATAGCTTCAGAAAAGAAAAAGGTGTTGAAAACAATTCATATGCTTTCAACGCCTTTTTCTTTTTTAAATGATTCAGTTACTTAGTGTCCGCAGGTATGTCCGCCGCAGCCATGTTCTCCGCATCCGCCGCTGTGGTGGTGTTCACCATGGTGATTACACTGCACATCCGGATTAAAGTCAAGCGTTCCTGCCAGAAGGGCTTCCACTGCCTGATCTGCATCACCGGATACACCGCCATAGAGTTTGATGCCGGCCGCATCCAGTGCCATGCGTGCGCCGCCGCCGATTCCGCCGCAGATTAATACATCCGCTTTTAATGCGCCCAGCACTCCGGCTAATGCACCGTGGCCGTTTCCGTTGGTATCAACGACTTCGGAAGCGATCACTTTTCCGTCTTCGATGTCATAGACTTTAAACTGCTCGGTATGGCCAAAATGCTGAAAAATCTGGCCGTTTTCGTAGGTTACTGCAATTCTCATAATATGTTCTCCCTTCGGTTTTTCGTATTGTTTGCTAAATTTTTGCTTGAAGCAGGTTACGGATTCGCAAAAAGTATTTTTTCCGTCACAGAGCTCATAATCGCCTCCTTCAATGCGAAGGGGCAGACCTTCTACCAGTACATCGGCCAGCTTTTTTCGTGCGGTTGTGTAAATCTGTTGAACGGTGGTGCGGGCAACTTTCATGTACTCACTGCACTGTTCCTGGGAAAATCCTTCTTTGTCTATGAGACGAATGGTTTCGTACTCATCGACAGTCAATATGACAGGCTGTTTTTCTTCTTTATTATCTGCGGGAACGAATGCAACAGTATGAGGAAAATGACATACTTTTCTGCATTTTCGCGGTCTTGGCAAAAGAATCCCTCCTTCAGCAAAAATGTATGAAAGGTTCAAAATACCTTTTGACCCCAACATCTTTATATAAGTTTATTATACTCCGTTTTTGACATATGTCAATAAACTAATTGACATGTATATCCAGCCGGACTATACTTAAGCTGATAACAGCGTCATGGAAAAAAGATCAGCTCAGATCTTTGATTTTATCAAACAAACATATTCTGGTATTTTATAAAGGACAGCTTCTGAATCGTTACAGCTGGCTGAAATGTGCAGTAATTGCTCTGGTAAATTTTTTTGTTTGGGATAAAATACGAATAGAAAGGTATTTTTATGGTAAAATCAGAAGCAGATAAATAAAATCGGATAATATTCAATTTTAAGTGGCGAGATAATTTTCATAATCGAATTAGTTTTATACTGGGATTAATCTCATAAATAAATCAGTTTTATACTGGGATTAATCTCATAAATAAATCAGTTTTATACTGGGATTAATCTCATAAATAAATCAGTTTTATACTGGGGTTAATCTCATAAATGAATCAGTTTTATAACAGGATTAATCACATAAATGAATCAGTTTTATAACGGGATTAATCTCATAATCAAATTAGTCTTATAGCGAAATTAGTTTTATAATGAAATTGATCTTAAGTCTTTGCTGATTTTATAATTGAGCTGTTTTTTTGAAAAATACAGTTACAGTGAAAATAAAAAAGATTTCAAATAAAAAATAGAGAGGTGACCGGGAATGAATCAGAATTTGAAGGAACTCATGCGCAGTGACATCGCCCTGTTTGCTGAAAAAATCAATGCATTTGAAGGCGGTGAAGTGGACAAGAAAGCATATAAAAGCTTTTCCGGCGGGTTTGGCAGCTATGCCCAGCGAAACGGCGGAAATATGCTGCGGCTCCGCATGGCGGGAGGCAGATTGACAAAAGAAAGACTTGCTTTTCTGGCGGACAGTGTGGAGGCATATAAAATCAGCCGTATGAAAATTACGACCTGCCAGACCATACAGTTTCACAATCTGACTGCCAAAGATACGGTTGAGCTGATGGAGAAGGCATTGGATGTTGATATCGTGACCCGCGGCGGCGGCGGTGATTTTCCGCGCAATGCCATGGCAAGCCCTCTTTCCGGTGTGGAGCAGGGTGAGTATTTTGATGTGCTTCCATGGGCGGAAGGTGTAGCCGAATATATGCTGACACTGGTAAAAGAAATTCATCTTCCGCGCAAATTAAAAGTGGCTTTTTCAAACAGTCCGAAAAATGTTACCCATGCAACGTTCCGTGATCTGGGATTTGCAGCCCGCGAAGACGGAATGTTTGATGTGTATTGTGCCGGAGGTCTGGGACCGAATCCGAAGATTGGTGTCAAAGTGGCAGAAGCGGTAAAACCGGAAGATGTGATTGCATGTATTGATGCAATGATTGCTGTATTTACAACATTTGGTAATTACGAGAGCCGTGCAAAGTCCAGAACACGTTATCTGCAGGATACACTTGGTGTGGATGGATTAAAAACAGAGTATGCAAAAGCATTGGATGAAAAACTGAAAACCAGTCAGAAACTTACGGTTGATTCTAAGGCAATCGGGAAAGCCGGCGATGGTCAGATTTCCGGTGAAAGGATTATCGCTCAGAAACAGGAAGGTTTGTATGCGGTAAGTTATCATCCGATGGGTGGTAATTTCCCTGTGGAAAAACCGAGGGAACTGTATGAAGTGATAAAAGATATGCCGCAGGTGGAATGTCGTATTTCACCGGATGGAACCCTTTATATTATTAACCTTACAGCGGTGGAAGCGAAAGCAGTTCTTGATATAACAAAAGACAGTGCGGTTACGCCGTTTCAGCATAGTGTCAGCTGCATAGGTGCATCCATCTGTCAGCAGGGTGTGCGTGATTCACAGGCACTTCTGGCTTCTATGATGGAAGCAGTGGAAGAAGCCGGGATCCCGGCAGATGCGCTTCCTACGGTTTATATTTCCGGATGTCCTTCCAGCTGCGGTACACAGCAGATCGGAACTTTGGGATTTCAGGGCGGTGTAAAATCGGTAGATGGAAAACCGCAGCCCACGTTTACTCTTTTGTTAAAGGGAAATGAACGTCAGGGTCAGGAGAGTTTGGGTGAACCTCTGGGCATGATGCTTCAGACACAGATTCCGGATTTTATGATCGAACTGGGAAAAACAGTGGCGGATTCCGGAATGGGATTTGATGCATGGCTTGAGAAATATGAGCAGGATTTCCGTGACCTGGCGGAAAAATATGTTTTATAGAGGATGATTCCAAAAGATTTCAAAAAATATCCACACAAAAAACCAGACATTTTAATCACAGATGTCTGGTTTTTATGTGGATATTTTATTTTGTTATTATCTAAGGTGTGGATAATAGTGTTTTAATCCGATACCTCTTAGAAAGAACAGCAAATAGAAATTTTTAATGATTTTCTATTTTAACAGAGCCACAGAGTAGGTTGGAAGTGTTACCTGGCTGCCGTCCATGGATACTGCATCTTCGGTGGTCTGGAGCATTCCGGCAGTTTCGATATTACCGGCTTCTTTTCCGTTTAAGGATACGTCAGACAGATCGACTGTGTTTTCGCCTTCAGAAATATTGAAAATAATCATCAGTTCGGAGCCTTCGTATTCTTTTGTGAGAACACAGATCTCATCATTGGAAAGCGCTTCGCTGAAGGTTACGGTGCCTCTGGCAATTTCCGGATAAATGTTGCGCAGTTTGATGACCTGTTTTACAAAATTATAGATGGAAGCCGGGTCTTCCTGCTGTGTTTCCAGGCTGCCGTATTTCATTTCCACGGATTCGGCATCTGCCGGGCCATCACACATGCCTTCTGTGTTGGTGTCATCAGACCAATACATGCCAAGTCTCTTGTTTTCGTCTTTTCCGGAACCTTTCATACCCAGTTCTTCACCATAATAAAGAAATGCATTACCGCTCATGAGCAGATTCATGGCCTGTCCCATTTTTATTTTGTTTTCCGCATAATCACCGGTGTAATAGCCTGCGCTGCGAGCCAGGTCATGGTTGGAATAAAACGGTGCGTTGATGTAGCTGTCTGTGTATTTTGAGATGGTTTCATCCACAGCAGTGATAGCTTTTCCGTATGTGCTGGCGCCGCTCTTGGCAGATCCGTTCAGAACTTTTGCGATGTATCCGGTGCTGTCTGCAAATGAGAAATCAAATAAACTGTCCATGCCGCTTCCGTAGTATTGGGAATAGGTATTATAGTCTGCCCAGGCTTCACCCACCAGATAGGCATCCGCTTTTTTGGATTTTACCATGTCGTTAAACCAGGTCAGTACTTCCACATTAGCCGTATTGTTGCCGGTATAAAATTCTTTTACCGCATCCAGTCGGAATCCGTCCACGCCCAGGTCAAGCCAGTACTGTACAATATCGGAGTATTCCTGACGTACAGCTTCGCTTGCCAGGTTCAGGTCAGGCATTTCACTCCAGAACTGTCCTTCATAATACCACTCGGTTCCCGGAATCTGGTAGTACGCAGAGGAAATGGGAACGTTTTTTGCAGTGTCAAGGGATCCGGAGATCAGATCGGATGCCTTATAATATTTGTCGTCGACTTTGGTAATAAAATTGTAGTAGTCAACGTAAGGGCAGGCGGTTAAATCAGGTGTCTGTCCTGCTTCAAGGGTCTGCAGGTACTGACATGCTGTTGTGAACCATTCATGCTGGGATGAGGTATGGTTCATGACAAAGTCAATGATTACATGAATCCCGCGGTCATGGCACTCTTCAAGCAGTACTTTAAAGTCATCCATGGTTCCGTATTCCGGATCAATGTCATAGTAGTCAGTCACATCGTATTTGTGATAGGTGGTGGACGGCATGATCGGCATCAGCCAGATTTCATTACATCCCAGGTCCGTGTCTGTGGTATTATCACCGTCATTAATGTAATCCAGTTTTTCTGTAACACCGTTTAAGTCGCCGATCCCGTCTCCATCGCTGTCGTAAAAGCTGTAAACAAATACTTCATAGCAGGTGCGGTAGTTATCGTCAGGAACATTCAGTTCCTGATCATTTGCTTCATACATGGCCAGAGTGACTGCTCCGGATGTTTCCTCATTGGAAGATTCTTCTTCTGCGGAGATTTTTTCGTCGGTTGATGTAGTTTCTTTTGCTGCGTCGTTTTTGTCTGAGCATCCTGCTGCGGAGATACAGAGAACGCCGGCAGCAAACAGAGCGGTTAATAATCTTTTTTTCATAAATCCTCCTGATGTTAAAATGTTTTTATCGTAATATTAATATGCTTTGATGTTGTGATCACAATTGCTGCAATGAGCAGAATCAGATCTGGAATGGCATTTCGCATAGAATCATTTTTATTATATCATAGCTTATTTTCGCAGCAAATATTGTCTTTTATGGAAATGATGTGTAAATTAATGTTTTTTGCGTTTAGCATTTTGTGGGAGTATTCTCTACGGTTGAAAATTGTAAAATTGAGCATTATAATATAGAAGAATGAAAGGATAAAATATATTTCTGTTAAAAGTGTTTGAAAAACGGTTCGGGAATGTATTAATAGTTACAAGATGAATTGGTTTTCATAAAACAGGGGTTTAAAAAGGAGAAAAGTATTATGAAGTTTATATATCCTGCAGTTTTTCATAAAAAAGAAGACGGGACTTACGAAGGGTATTTCCCGGATCTGGAATGTTGTTATGCGAAGGGTGATACTCTGGATGAGGCGGTTGAAAATGCAAATGAAGCGGCCAGTGACTGGATTTCTCTGGAGTTGACAGAAGAAGATCCACAGATGCCTGCAGTTTCCGACGTTTGTGACATGGATCTGAAAGAGGGCGATGTTGTGCGGAATATTTCGGTGACCATTCGTCTTTATGAAGGTTGGGACGAATAGAAGAAACCGTTCCTTTTTTTGGCTGGAGTCGTACAATTTTTATGTTATTTTCTGAAAAAGCGAAAAATCAAAAGGAAATTTCTGCCTTCGTTTGTCACAGCAGGGTTTTTGTGATATAATCAGCATAACGAATGCGTTTAGAATTTAATAAACAAAAGGAGGAATTTTTTATGCCAATGCAAATGGGTTTCCGTTGGTATGGTGAAGGCAATGATAAGATCAGCCTTTCCGATATCAAACAAATTCCGGGCGTAACCAGCATTGTCTGGGCTCTTCATAACAAGATGCCGGGTGAAGTCTGGGAAGTAGATGAAATCGCTGAAGTTCAGAAACAGCTTGAACCGTATGGCTTCAATATGGATGTAGTTGAATCTGTAAACGTTCACGATGATATTAAGATTGGCCTTCCGACACGTGATAAGTACATCGAAAATTATATTCAGACAATCCGTAATCTGTCTAAATTCGGTGTAAAAGTAATCTGTTATAACTTTATGCCGGTATTTGACTGGACACGTACCGATCTGTTCCATCCGGTAGGAGATGGTTCCACTGCATTATATTACGAAGCAAGCCGTATCCACGATGATCCGAAAGAGATGGCTGATTATATCCTGAACAATCTGCACGGTCTGACTTTCCCGGGCTGGGAGCCGGAACGTATGGCAAAACTGGATGAACTGTTTGCTGCTTACAAACCGGTTACAAAGGAAAAACTCTGGGATAATCTGAAATATTTCCTGGAAGCGATTATGCCGGTTTGTCACGAGACCGATATCAAGATGGCAATCCATATGGACGATCCGCCATGGGATATCTTTGGTCTGCCGCGTCTTCTGACCAGCGGTGAAAATGTGGATCGTTTCCTGTCTATGGTAGATGATCCGTACAACTGTCTGACACTGTGTTCCGGCAGTCTGAATGCTGATCCGAAGAACAATGTAG
The DNA here is from genome assembly GCA_036310185.1 of Lachnospiraceae bacterium. Taxonomy (GTDB): domain Bacteria; phylum Bacillota; class Clostridia; order Lachnospirales; family Lachnospiraceae; genus JALENY01. The sequence goes on from JAXJSH010000035.1 coordinate 13,440, forward strand.
CGGATATCGTCCGCAAACATTGTGATCGTATTGCGTTTGCTCATATCCGTAATGTAAAACATTTTGAAAACGGTGATTTCTCGGAAGCCAGCCACCGTGACTGTGATGGTGACACCGGTATTCTGGATATTCTGAAAGCTTACCATGACTGCGGTTATGAAGGATATATCCGTCCGGATCACGGACGTCATCTGTGGGATGAAGGTCCGGGAAATGTTCGGCCAGGTTATGGCCTCTATGACCGTGCACTTGGTATTATGTATATGCTGGGCGTCTGGGATATGCTGGATAAACTGGATGCTGAGAAATAATCGGAATCTGATCCGGAATATTACGCTTTTTGCAGTGCCTGTGTATGACTTATAAGAAAATCTTTAAAAAATTATGACTTGTCTTTTGCTGGTGATAGGAAAAGGCAG
>JAXJSH010000036.1:0-1913 GCA_036310185.1 Lachnospiraceae bacterium
ATTCATATTGGAGATATGCTGGTGGAAGTACTGACACAGGAAGGATATGCCGTTCTCCGTGCGTACTCCGGCACTGAAGCATTATATCTTCTTTCACAAAACAAGCCTGATTTAGTACTGCTGGATTTGATGCTACCGGGACTGTCCGGTGAGGAAGTTCTGCCCCACATTGAGAATATCCCGGCTATCGTTCTCAGCGCAAAAGTGGATGTGCAGGACAAAGTAAATCTTTTGCTGGACGGTGCGGCAGATTACATGACCAAGCCTTTTGATACAAAGGAGCTTCTTGCCCGTATCACCGTTCAGCTCCGCAAGGCAGAACAACATGGTGAAACAAAATCCCTTTCCGTTGGCGATTTGATTTTGGATATGGTTTCCCTTTCTCTGACGGTGCAGGGACAGGCTGTGAAGCTGACCCGAACAGAGTATGCCATCTTGAAGCTGCTGATGGAGAATCCTAAACAGGTTATCGCAAAGAGTGTTCTGCTTGACAGAATCAGTCTGGACACCCCCGACTGCACCGAGCGTTCTTTGAAACAGCACATCAGCAATCTTCGTAAAAAGATGCAGGATGTCAGCGGTGTAGACTATATCGAAACAGTCTGGGGAATTGGTTTCAAACTCGCAGAGCGATAATAAAGAAAATTTGAAGTTTCTGTTGAGTTTACTATGGTATATTTGGCTATTTTACAGAGATTCCACCTATATTCTACTTACAAGGGATGTTATTTTAATGATAAAAGAAGTACCTTTATATCATCAAATGAATGGAGGAATACATATGAATCAATTAGTTACAGGAAAATTTATAGCATTAAAGAGAAAACAGAAAAATCTAACACAGGAACAATTAGCAGAGAAGCTTGGCGTATCCAATAAGACTATTTCTAAATGGGAAACTGGCAAATGTATGCCTGACTATTCCATTATAAAAAGTTTGTGTGAAGAACTTGAAGTTACAGTGGCAGAACTGATGGATGGTGAGATGTCAGAAGAAAAAAGTGTTCGTACTTATGATGATGAACAAATTTTAGATTTGCTAAGAAGAACACAAGAGCTGGAAAAACAAAAAAATTTGTTATATGGAATTATACTTATTGTAATGGGTATTGCATTACAGGCTCTTTCATATGCATTTGGGGGTTCGAATTTTAAAGATTTTATTTCAGGCTTACTATTGGGATTGTCAATTGCAGAAATGCTGGTTGGAGTTTATGTTGTTGGAAAATCATTGGCAGGAAGATAAACTTCAGTTTGATTAAATGAATATAATCTCTTAAATCAAGCAATGCAACCTGAAGTTTACATTTAGAAACGCCGGATTGGTGGTATGTTTTCGCTGAGTATTCTATAATAAATGCAACGCAGCGTTAGAAAACATAAAGGAGCAAAGATTATGACACTTGGCGAAAAAATAGCAAAACAAAGAAAAGAACTGAATTATACACAGGAGCAGCTTGCCGATATTCTCGGTGTGTCCCGTCAATCCATCAGCAAGTGGGAGTCAGACATTGCCTACCCCGAAACCGATAAGCTCATCGAACTTGGTAAACTGTTTGACTGTTCAATGGATTATCTGTTAAAAGAAGATGTGATCGAGAAGAACGGTGCGCAGGCATCCGGCTTTACCGAAAAAGTTGAAGAAATCAGCAGAAAAGTAATGACCGATAAAAACAAAGGAAAAGCCAAAAAGATACTTAAAGTTATCGGTATTGTATTGGCGGCGGTTTTGGCAGTTGATATTATTTCAATGATACTATATTTCTGTGTTTTGGGAACACCGCATTAAATATTAACGGCGGCAGGAAGAACAACTCTCCTTGCCGCCAATTTTATATCAATTTATATTTTGCAGTCAGTACTTCCTCACATTCATCCTCTGCGGTATCTGTAAACAGCTCACGCTCAAAAGC
>JAXJSH010000037.1:0-18357 GCA_036310185.1 Lachnospiraceae bacterium
CAGGGTCAAAGGTCACCTGTTTCATGCTTGCATGAAAAAATGTGACTTTGAGACCCGCAAAACATGAGAAAGCAGTCCGAATAGGGCGGATTACGAATGCTTTTAGGATTACGAATGCATAAAATGCGAAGTAATCCGTAGGTATCAAGGGTTCAAAATACCTTTTGACCCCAACATCATATTTATTTCTATTTTCTTTTTCTGTTTAAAATCTGTATGGCATATTAAAGAATGTTTCACGTGAAACATTTTATATATAATTGTAACTCTGTGGAAACTGCCATTTACAAAATGCAAAAATATACTGATTTATTAACTTCTTTCTTATTACCTGACGATTTCATTTCTGATGCTGTTATTGATACACATATACGACGCATATTTATAAGCGAGTTTCCACATACATTTTGCAAATATATATTTGCACATCTGAACAGTTGCACATAACCTGTATTTTCTGTCAAAATAATATTTTGCAAACAATTTCATTGTAACTTCAAAGCAATTCCGGTATAATAGATATATGGAATAAAAAAGGAGGACAGTTAAATATGGCTAAAAAGAAACACCCACTTCTTGCCTTTGCGCTGTTTGTTGCCGGTACTACTGGCACCATTTACTGTATAAACCGCTTTATCTCAAAGACCTCTGTCATCAAAGAAAAATTACAAACAAACAAAGGTGACTATTACAAATGGAAATACGGTAATATATTTTACAAAAAGACCGGATCAGGCGAACCACTTCTTCTAATCCACGATTATTCACCATATGGTTCTTCTTTTGAATGGGAAACAGTAGAAAAAGCATTGGCAAAGGATTTCACTGTATACTCTGTAGACTTACTTGGCTGCGGCCGTTCCGATAAACCGGCATTGGTTTACTCCAACTTTTTATATGTACAGATGATAAATGATTTTGTTCATGACGTAATAAAAGCAAAAACAAACATAATTGCTACCGGAGCATCCGCCCCACTGGCAATTATGGCTTGCACTTATGACTGTACTCTGTTTAATAAACTGGTTTTAGTTAACCCGGAAAGTATTAAATCATCAAACAAAATTCCTGATGTAAAAACAAGAATCGCAAAGCATACGCTTGATCTGCCTCTTATCGGAACACTTTTATATAATATAATCACATGTAAAAATAATGTTGATTTAATGTTATCCGAAAAATATTTTTACAATCCATTTAAACTGACACAGCATATGACGGAAACCTTTTATGAAGCTGCGCATCTTGGAAATGGAAACGGCAAACATGTTTTATCCAGCATTGTTGGAAGATATATGAACAGCAACATTTCCCACGGATTAGGTTCCATCAATAATGACATTCTTATCATCGGCGGCAAACATCAGCCAAATATTGAAGAAACCATCAAAGAATATCAGGAAACAAACCCAATTGTGGAAGCTTCTGTCCTGGAAAATTCCCGTTTTCTTCCTCATGTTGAGACACCCGGGATGTTTCTCTCAGAAGTTCGGCCATTTCTTGATAATATAGAAAACATAGAAGAATAAATATATGATCCGCAACACAAAAAATACCTCAAAGACAAACTATTCATATCGTTGTCTTTGAGGTATTTTACGATTTTTGGAATAATAAATCATCCCAAGGGTTCTTTTGTTGGAAGTCCGGCCTTGCGTGGATATTTTTTCGGAGTATTCCTTTCCTTATTAATAAACACCAGGGATCGGCCTGCATCAGCCAACTGGAATCTCTCCACACTGTTTATTTTTCCTCCAAGCAAAAACACCGCTTTCTTTGCCTGTTCCAATTCCTCTTCCATATTTCCTGATTTGTACGGTACAAAGTTACCTCCTGTTTTGACAAAAGGTAAACAATACTCCGACAGCGAACTTAAATTTGCAACCGCACGTGAAACACAAAGGTCAAATTTTTCTCTATATGCTGGATTTTTACCAAAATCCTCTGCCCGCCCATGAAGCAGTTCAATTTTTTCTAATCCTAATTCATCTACCACTTCCTGTAGGAACAAAATTCGCTTATTTAAAGAGTCCAATAAAACGGTCTCAATTTCCGGAAATACTATTTTTAAAGGGATTCCAGGAAATCCAGCCCCAGTTCCTATATCAATCAATTTTGTATCTTCACTAAATTTGATATATTTGGCAATCTGAAGACTATCCAAAAAATGTTTCTCAATTACTTCATCAAATTCTGTAATCGCAGTCAGGTTCATTACTTTATTCTTTTCAACCAGCATTTCATAATACTTCAAAAACTGATTGATCTGAGTTTCAGATAAAGTAATGTCCAATTTTTCTAATCCATTTATAAATTTGTCTATACTATAAGATTTCATTTTTATCCTTCCGTGCAGACTTTGATTTTATTTTTTAAATCATTTTACTTTTTTTCTGCATTGTATCTGCAGTTATCTATGTTCCAAATAAACCAGCAATACGGACACATCCGCAGGAGAAACCCCCGAAATTCTGGAAGCCTGGCCAATATTCATAGGACGATACAATTCCAGTTTTTGTTTTGCCTCAATACGAAGACTTCCTATTTCCTGATAATTAATATCTTCCGGAATTAATTTCTGCTCCAGTTTTTTAAACTGCTCCACCTGCTTCAACTGACGCTTAATATATCCTTCGTACTTAATATTGATACTTACCTGTTCCTGTACATCATGAGGAAGTTCCGGTCGGTTTACATCAACAGGAGCCAGAACCTCATAATCCAGCTCCGGTCGTCTCACCAGTTCAGCCAGCGTTGTACCATTTTTCAGAGGTGTACTGTTGTATTGTTCCAATAAATCCTGGACCGGTTTATTAGCTCCGATATTTGTATGCTCAACTCTGTGAATTTCCGCTTCAATCTGCTTTTCCTTCAGCAAAAGAGCTTCATATTGTTCCTGTGTAATCAGACCAGCTTCATAACCCTTTTTGCGAAGTCTCAGATCCGCATTATCCTGGCGGAGCAGCAATCGATACTCGGAGCGGCTGGTCATCATTCGATACGGCTCATGGTTCTCCTTGGTAACCAGATCATCGATCAATACACCAATATAGGATTCCGAACGATCCAGTACCATCAGATCCTTTCCTTTAATCGAAAGAGCCGCGTTAATTCCTGCAACCAGTCCCTGTGCAGCTGCCTCTTCATATCCGGAACTGCCATTAAACTGGCCGCCACTGAACAGACCTTTTATTTTCTTAAATTCAAGTGTAGCATTTAACTGACGCGGATTAATGCAATCGTATTCAATTGCATACGCATTTCTTACAATTTTGGCATTTTCCAGACCTGCTACAGAATGATACATGGCATGCTGCACATCTTCCGGAAGGGAACTGGACATTCCCCCTACATACATCTCATTTGTGTATAGTCCTTCCGGCTCGATAAATACCTGATGTCTGTCCTTATCGGAGAATTTAACTACCTTATCCTCAATGGACGGACAATAGCGGGGGCCGGTTCCCTCTATCATTCCGGAATACAAAGGCGAACGATCCAGGTTATTTCTTATGATTTCATGTGTTTTTTCATTTGTATAGGTCAGCCAGCAGGACTCCTGCTTAATCTGTACCGATTCCGGATCTGTGGAAAAAGAAAACGGTACTACTCTCTCATCTCCAAACTGCTCCTGCATTTTGGAAAAATCAATTGTTCTTTTATCGATTCGCGCAGGTGTTCCTGTTTTAAATCGAAACATCTCAATCCCATTTTCTTTTAAGGAATCGGTCAGATAATTTGCAGCCTGCAGTCCGTTTGGCCCTGTATAATTACTTACGTCACCATAAATGCATCTTGCTTTTAAATAGGTTCCGGTACATAAAACAACGGATTTTGCCAGATAAGCCGCACCCGAATATGTCTTCACCCCTTTTATTCTGCCCTCTTCAACCAGAATCTCCGTTACTTCAGCCTGTTTTACGGTCAAATGGTCTGTATTTTCAAGCACTTTTCTCATTTCACGGCTATATGCGTTTTTATCTGCCTGCGCTCTGAGTGAATGTACCGCAGGCCCCTTTGATTTATTCAGCATCTTGGACTGAATAAAAGTCTTGTCTATATTTTTTCCCATTTCACCGCCGAGGGCATCAATTTCTCTTACCAGATGACCTTTTGACGTTCCTCCGATATTGGGATTGCAGGGCATCAGTGCTATACTGTCCACACTGACTGTAAAAACAATCGTCTCCATCCCCAGTCTCGCCGATGCCAATGCTGCTTCGCAACCGGCATGACCGGCACCGATTACTACTACATCATAATTTTCTACTAAATTACTCATCTCTTATTTCCCCGTACAGAATTTGCTGAAAATCTCATTTACCAGATCCTCACCAACCGATTCACCTATGATACTTCCCAGGCTCTCATAAGCATCCATCAGATCAATGGTGTAAAAATCCTCAGCCATTCCCATCTCTATACTATTTTCCACCAGTTCCAGACTCTTCTTCGCTTCTTCCAAAGCTGTTTTATGACGAATATTTGTGATATAAACTTCGTCATTAAAATTCAATTCACCGGTAAAAAACAATTCCTTTATTGTATTTTCCAGTTCCTCGATACCTGTTTCTTCTTTTGCCGAAATCCACAATACCGGCGCTTTTACCTGTTCCTTTATATATCCCTCCGACACTTCCGCATTCAGATCCGACTTATTTAAAAGAACGATTGCTTTTTTATCTTTTAAGAGCTCCATAATACTCTCATCATTTTCATCCAGGGGCTGAGACGCATCTACCACATATAAAATGAGATCCGCATCTTTTGCATATTCTCTTGCTCTCTCCACCCCTATTTTCTCAACCGTATCATCTGTCTTACGAATTCCTGCCGTATCAATCATCCTCAGCGATATTCCGTTCAGCACAATCTGCTCTTCCAGGATATCTCTTGTGGTTCCTGCAATATCCGTTACAATAGCCCTTTCCTCACCAACCAGCAAATTCAAAAGAGAGGATTTTCCAGCATTGGGCTTACCCAAAATAACGGTTTTTATTCCTTCCCGTATCATTTTACCTTCATCTGCAGATTTTAATAATTTTTCTATCTGCTTCTTTAAAGGCGCGATCTCCTCATTTAAAACATCCCCGTAACCATCCACACTGATGTGTTCCGGATCATCCAATGCCGATTCAATATATGCAATATGATAAATGATCTTACTGCGGATCTGGCGAATGCTCTCCTGTACAGAACCTTTCAACTGACTCAGCGAACTCTTCAGCGCATATTCGCTTTTTGCCTGAATAACATCCATGACAGCTTCCGCCTGTGAAAGATCAATTCTTCCATTCAAAAAAGCTCTCTTTGTAAATTCTCCCGGCTCCGCAGGTCTTGCCCCGTTTTTAATGACCGTTTCCAACACTTTTTTCATGGCAAGTACACCGCCATGGCAGTCAATCTCCACCGTATCTTCGCCGGTATACGTATGCGGTCCACGCATAATCATCACCAGGACTTCATCGATTACATCACCTTTATCCACAATAAACCCATAATGTATGGTGTGTGTGTGGACATCTTTTATTTTTTTGTTATCATTGGTGGATTTATAAATCCGGGCGATCACATCCATGGATTCCGGTCCACTGATTCTTATGATCCCTATTCCGGAAGGACTCATAGCACTGGCAACGGCAGCTATTGTATCTGTTATCATCTTTACCTCCAAAAAAAATGTTATTCCGGGACAGCGCAAGTATCCCCTCTTTCTTACAGGAGATGTTATTCACGCTTTGACCTAGAATAACATTTTTTATTTCTTATTTCAATAAACAGAACCTCTTCTGCTTATTTTTTCAGCATTACAACTACGTGACGGAACGGTTCTTCCCCTTCACTGACTGTTTTTACGAATTTGTGGTTCTGAAGTGCAGAGTGAATGATCCGTCTCTCATACGGATTCATCGGTTCGAGTGCAACCGGTTTTCTTGTCTTTTTCACCTTAAACGCAATATTTTTCGCCAGATTTTCCAGCGTATCTTTTCTGCGTTTTCTATAATTTTCCGTATCCAGTTTAACGCGGATATATTCATTCTGTTCTTTGTTTACAACAAGACTTGTCAGATACTGAAGAGAATCCAGCGTCTGGCCTCTCTTACCGATCAGAATTCCCATTTCCGGTCCTGCAAAATCAATATCAAGACAGCCATCTTCCTGATCGTATTTCATTTCCATGGTCACTTCCAGATTCATAGACTTGAATACACCATCAAGAAACTCTTTTGCAGTCTTCATCATAACCTGAATTTCTTCTTCTGTTTTCGGTGTTACAACGCGTTCTTCCGATTTCTTTTCAGGTTCTTCTTTCTTTACAACTGTTTTTTCCTGTTTTGATTCTGCCTTAATTTCCGGTTTTCTCTCAACCTTTGCCGGTTTTACAGCTGCAGTTTCTTTTTTCACTGGCTCTGTTTTTTTGATTTCCTCATTTTTCAGTTCAGCAAAAAAATCTTCCTCCACCGTCGGAACCATTCTGCGGGCCTTAATAATAGCGGGTTTACTTCCAATTCCCAAAAAACCGCTGCTACCTTCACTGATTACTTTATATTCCAGATTATCGCTGGAAATTCCCAGCTGAATACATGCCTTTGTAATGGCATCATCAAGGGTTTTTGCGGAAATTTCTACGTACTCCATAACCAATCTCCTCTCGATTACTTCTTCTTGCTGTTCCGTTCATCAAACTGTTTTACCATATTTGCTTTTGCAGCAAGGCTACCCGGTTTTGCATTTGCGGAATTATAATAAGCGGTTGATTCCTGTCTTTTCTGCGCTGCACTCTGGGCCTGTTTCTGTTTTGCATCCTGATCCACTTCAAGATTACGCACATTCATCTTCGCCTGATTTGTGATTTTCTGAGGCGGAAGACCCTGTTTTTCACGCTTTTTATTTGCTTTTTCAATATTTTGTTTGATCATCTCGTCAATATTGATTTTATCCATATGACGATTGATCACCAGCTGCTGTACACTTCTGACAACGGCACCGATGATCCAGTAAATACCGATACCTACCGGAAGGGTCAGACAAAATACAGCTGACATAAGCGGCATCATGGTGTTCATGGATTTCATAGTAGCTTCCATACTGTTATCACCATTCTGATTATTGCCCGATGCCTGCGGCATTAATTTATAATTTAACCACTGAGTAAACCATGCAAGAACCGGAACTAAAACAGATCCAATCAGCATGAGCCACTGTTTTGCTTCCCAGGCTGCTTTGATAATATTCCACGGTGAATAGGAAATATAAAGGCCAAGGAAGTTTGTCCATTCCATAAGAGACTCATAAGTAGAAGTTGCTACTGCATGGAAGGATTCACCAGCTGAAGCAGTGAGCAATTCCGTCCACTGAGTCGGATTTAATTTATAAATAGCATCCACAACACCTGCAGTGGTCTCAGCATTTAACTGGAGGGATGATCCGTTTTCAAGTCCTTCCACAAAAGTAGTAAAGAAAGAAACAAATCCCGCACTTTCTGCCAGCGTTGTCAGTTCATTTCCAATAACATTGATATATCCCGGAATATGATAGATAACCTGATACAAGGCAAACATAACCGGAAGTGTGATCAGCATCTGAAGACAGCTGCCCGTCGGAGATACACCATATTTTGCATATACTGCCTGGGTTTCTTCCTGCATCTTTGTCATGGAAGCCTGATCTTTTTTGTTTGCATACTTCTTCTGAATTTTCTGCAGTTCCGGATTCATGACTGCAGTCAATTTGGAAAACTTCTGCTGCTTGATCTGCAGCGGGGTCATCAATGCATACATGATAATGGTGAACAGGATGATGGACAGACCAACATTTGGAATACCAATGCTGTTCAGCACATAGAATATACCGTTCATTAATAACCCGAGAATGTCCGCGATCCAGCCAACGATTGGCATGGTGCTTTTGGTTAAAATGATACTCAATCTTTTATCCTCCTTTTTTAAGACAGGACTACCTGCCCAAAATTGCACTTACGGTACCGGATCATATCCGCCCTTCGAAAAAGGATTGCAGCGTAAAATACGCCAGATAGCCAGTAGACTCCCTTTTAAAGCACCATGTTTCTGAATGGCCTCGAGACCGTACTGGGAACAGGTCGGATAATAAGGACATTTCGTTGTTTTCCACGGTGATATATATTTTTGGTAAAATCGGATTCCTCCGATCAGAAATTTCTTTATCATGATGTTTTCTCTACAATATGATGCAGCCGGCCAAGATGTAAAAGAGCACTCTCTATCTCTTTATACACGGATCCCTTTGCATTTACTCTTGCCACAATTACAATATCATATCCACATAAAAAAGAAGTCTCATTCAAACGATAGGCTTCCCGGATCAATCGGGTCAGCCTATGTCTGATGATACTGTTTCCTACTTTTTTGCTGACGGATATGCCAATCCTGTTTTTCTGCATGTCATTTTTCTGGATATACATAACAAGACTGCGATTGGCAAACGATTTTCTTCCCCTGTAAACTTTCTGAAAATCTGTGTTCTTTTTCAAGCTTTCTGAATAAATCATATACTTTCCTTTTTAGAGAAGAAAAGACCACCTGTCTGTGGTCTTATGCTGATAAAACTTTTCTTCCTTTTAATCTTCTTGCTGCAAGAACTTTTCTTCCGCCTTTTGTGCTCATTCTGGCTCTGAAACCATGAACTTTAGCTCTGGAACGTTTCTTCGGCTGAAATGTCATTTTCATGTTACGGCACCTCCCTTACTAAACCAAATATCTATTTCATATATGGTACTTAATTTACAAAACATCATTGTCTATTATATTCACAAAGCCCTTATAAGTCAAGTAAAAATAAGCTTTTTCTTTTTTATAGACATTATAAACAGTTTACGTAATATTATCCACAATTTGTGGATAACTTGTGGATAACTATGTGAATTTATGTGATTTATTCACCTCAAAATTTCAAAAAATCCCTTTTTTTCGCTTTTTCGACATGTTTATAAACATTTTAAGTTATACACATTGGAACTTATAAAAAACATGTTATGGTAACTTTTTTGATGATTTCCAAGTGAATTAGCCATTGATAAAAATCTCAATTTATTATAAGATATAGTAGTGATAGTGCGTAATAGAATGGAGATATTATAATGAATCCTTTAGAATTAGTAAAACAGAACTGGCAGAATATACTAAATAAAATCAAGATTGACCATGATTTATCCAATATTTCTTATGAATCCTGGTTACTTCCGCTTGAAATAAAAGATGTGGAAAACGATATGATCACATTTATTGTCCCATCCGGGCATATGGGAATCAGTGTATTAAATAAGAAATACGCCTTTCCTATTAAAGTAGCCATTGCTGAAATTACCGGATTAAATCTTAAAATAAATTTTGTTGGTCCGGATAATAACGAAACCAGCGCGCCGGCTGCAGTTCCGACTGTTACACCTGCCATGGAGCAGGCGCATCTCAATCCAAAATATACCTTTGACACATTCGTAGTCGGAAGCAATAACAAGTTTGCTCATGCGGCTTCCCTTGCTGTAGCCGAATCACCGGGTGAAATTTATAATCCTTTATATTTATATGCAGGAGTAGGTTTGGGTAAGACTCATCTTATGCATTCTATCGCTCATTTTATTCTGAAAAATGATCCGAGCAAGCGGGTATTATATGTAACCAGTGAGGAATTTACCACCGAACTTATTGACGCAATTCGTAACGGAAACAATACAGCAATGTCAAAATTCCGCGAAAAATACAGAAATATTGACGTACTTCTTGTGGATGATATCCAGTTCATTATCGGAAAGGAATCCACACAGGAAGAATTTTTCCATACTTTTAATGCACTTCACGGCGCCAACAAACAGATCATCATATCTTCCGATAAACCGCCGAAAGATATGAATATCCTGGAAGAACGTATCCGTTCCCGATTCGAATGGGGACTTATTGCAGATATTTCTTCCCCTGATTATGAGACAAGAGTTGCCATTCTTCGAAAGAAAGAAGAAATGGATGGCTATACCATTGATGACAAAGTTATCGATTATATTGCAACAAACGTAAAATCCAACATTCGTGAATTGGAAGGTTCTCTGAACAAGATCCGTGCAAAAGGTATTCTGGACAAGCGTGATATCAACGTAGCGCTGGCCGAAGAAGTACTGAAAGATATCATTTCTCCTGATGAGAAGAAAACCATTACTTCCAAATTAATCATCGATGTAGTTGCAGAACATTTTAATATTACCCCGGAAGAGATCCGCAGTCAGAAACGTGACGTAAAATACGCGTACCCAAGACAGGTTGCCATGTATCTTTGCCGTAAAATGACCGATGATTCCTTCCTTGATATTGCAAAAATGTTGGGAAAAAAGGATCACAGTACCGTTATTAACGGATGCAAACGAATTTCCAGCGAACTGGAGACTTCTGAAACAACACGCAATAATATAGAAGTCATTAAAAAGAAGCTGAATCCATCCGCTTAGTTTTCCACACCGGACATGTGTATAAAATGTTTATTAAAGTGGATTGCCTGTGAATAATTTTTTCATCATTTTTGAAAGTTAATTTTAACCACAACCCTTACACAGGTTAATCTTTCAAAAACAACATAGTTATCCATACCGTTTTTGCTTGTATTTTCAACAAAAATGGGACTTTTACACATATCCACAGCCCCTACGGCTACTACAACTGATTTTTTATTTATATATTATTTTATTTATGGTTTTTCCACCACGAAAGGAGATCTACACACAATGAAAATCGTCTGCTCCAAATCTGAATTACAAAAAAGCATTAATATTTCCATGAAAGCGGTGCCATCCAAGACCACCATGCCGATTCTTGAATGCGTACTGATCGATGCTTCCATGGAAACAATTAAATTTATTACAAATGATATGGAACTTGGTATTGAAACTTTAGTCAGCGGTACCATTATTGAAAAAGGAATTATTGCATTAGATGCCAGAATTTTTTCTGATATTGTCCGAAAACTTCCGGATAATGACGTAACGATCGCAGCGGATGAGAACTATAATGTTACAATTACCTGTGAAAAAGCAAAATTTAACATTGGTGCCAAATCCGGAGAAGATTTTTCATATCTTCCTGTGATTGAAAAAGAAAACTGTATCACCATTTCTCAGTTCACTTTGAAAGAAGTGGTTCGTCAGACTATCTTTTCAACAGCGCCCAATGACAATAATAAATTGATGACTGGTGAACTGTTTGAAATAAACGGAGACATTTTGAAAGTTGTTGCTCTGGACGGCCATCGGATCGCAATCCGAAAAATTGAGCTGAAAGAATCTTACAGCAGCCAGAAAGTGATCGTTCCGGGAAAAACACTGAACGAAATCAGTAAGATCTTATCCGGTGAAGTAGAAGATATGGTTCATATTTTCTTTGCAAAAAATCATATTGTATTTGAGTTTGATGATACCATAGTTGTTTCAAGACTGATCGAAGGACAGTATTTCAAAGTTGAGCAGATGCTTTCCAGTGATTATGAAACAAAGATTAAAGTGAACAAAAGAGAATTTCTTGACTGTATTGACCGTGCAACTCTGTTTGTAAAAGAAGGCGACAAAAAGCCTATTATTATTAATATTTTAGATGGTTACATGAAACTCAGCATCGATTCCCAGCTTGGTTCCATGGATGAAGATGTGGATATTGACAAAGAAGGCAAAGATATTCTGATCGGATTTAATCCTAAATTTTTGATCGATGCACTTAAAGTAATTGACGATGAAGAAGTATATGTTTATCTGATGAATCCGAAAGCGCCATGTTTCATTAAAGACGAAAAAGAATCCTACACATACCTGATTCTTCCGGTTAACTTTAATGCAGCAAGATAATGTAACCAGTTTATTGTAATTCATGCCTTGAGCGAAGCGAAAGGAATCAAAAAGAAAATGACAGAAATCAAATTAAGAGAAGAATTTATCAAACTTGGTCAGGCTTTGAAAGCTGCCAATCTGGTTTCCGATGGAGTGGAGGCCAAATTTGTTATTTTAGATGGTCTGGTTAAAGTAAATGGCGAGACCGATACCAGAAGAGGAAGAAAACTCTATGATGGTGATACTGTAACTTACGATGGAGAAATCATAAAAATTGTAAAATAAGCCGGTGAGACATGTATATAGAATCGTTGGAACTGAAAAATTTTAGAAATTATAAAACATTATCAATAGAACTGGATAAGGGAACGAATATTCTGTATGGTGACAATGCCCAGGGAAAAACCAATGTTTTAGAAGCTATTTATATAGGCGGAACAACGAAGTCTCACAAGGGAAGCAAGGACAGAGAAGTCATACATTTTGACGAAGAAGAATCACATATTCGTATGCGGGTGCACAAGGAGATCATGGATTACCAGATTGACATGCACCTGAAGAAAAATAAGCCAAAGGGGATTGCCATTAACGGTGTCCCGATCAAAAAGGCAAGAGAACTGTTTGGGGTTGTGAATCTTGTATTTTTTTCCCCTCAGGATCTGAATATCATAAAAGACGGTCCCGGGGAAAGAAGACGATTTATTGACTTTGAGCTGTGTCAGCTGGATGGAATTTATTTAAATGATCTGACGAATTATAATAAAATTCTGAATCAGAGAAACAAACTTTTGAAAGATCTGTATTTTCAGCCATCTTTGATCAGCACCCTGGATATATGGGATCAACAACTGATTCAGTATGGCAGGAAAATAATTTTGAAAAGAATTGATTTTGTAAAAGATTTAAATGCAATCATTGGTCCCATTCATAATAAATTGACAGGCGGAAAAGAAAATATCTGCCTGGAATACGAGCCGAATAGTTCAGTTGATTTATATGATCAGCAGTTACAAAAAAACAGAGAAAGCGATTGCAAGTTAAAAACAACTTCTGTTGGCCCGCACAGAGATGATCTGTGTGTAACGGTAAATGGAATCGATATCCGGAAATACGGTTCACAGGGACAGCAGAGGACAGCCGCATTGTCTTTGAAACTTTCAGAAATACAGCTGGTAAAGAAAATAATAAAAGATACGCCGGTTCTGTTATTGGATGATGTTTTGTCTGAACTGGACAGCAGCAGGCAAAACTATTTATTGAGCAGTATAAAAGATATCCAGACGGTTATAACATGCACCGGTCTGGACGACTTTGTGGAAAAGCAGTTTGAAGTCAATAAGGTATTTCAGGTAGTCGCAGGAGGAATAAGATGAGTACAGAATATGGAGCAGATCAAATTCAAATATTGGAAGGGTTGGAAGCAGTTCGTAAAAGACCGGGTATGTATATCGGCAGCACTTCGACAAGAGGGCTTCATCATCTGGTATATGAAATCGTGGATAATTCCGTAGATGAAGCGCTGGCAGGATTCTGTGATAATATAAAAGTAATCATAAACAGAGACGGTTCCGTTACCGTTATTGATAATGGCCGCGGTATCCCGATCGGAATCAATCATAAGGCGGGGATTCCGGCGGTAGAAGTGGTCTTTACCGTACTTCATGCCGGCGGAAAATTCGGCGGCGGCGGATATAAAGTATCCGGCGGTCTCCATGGTGTAGGTGCATCTGTTGTAAACGCCCTTTCGGAATGGCTGGAAGTTACCATCTACAACGGGGGAAAAATATATCGCCAGCGCTATGAAAGAGGACACGTGATCTATAAATTAAAAGAAATCGGTGAATGCGAAGCCGGAAAAACAGGTACTACGGTTACCTTTTTCCCGGATAATGAGATCTTTGAAGACATTCACTTTGATTACGATACCTTAAAACAGCGATTTCGCGAGATGGCTTTTCTGACAAAAGGTCTGCGCATCAGCCTGCGGGATGAGAGAGAAGAAGAGCCGGTTGAAAAGGAATTTTACTACGAAGGCGGTATCAAGGAATTTGTCCAGTATCTGAACAAAAGCAAAACACCTCTGTATGAAGATATTATTTACTGCGAAGGGGAGAAAAATGGTGTATTGGTAGAAGTGGCCATGCAGCATAATGATTCCTACACAGAAAATACGTACGGTTTTGTAAATAACATTACAACACCGGAAGGCGGAACCCATGTAGTAGGTTTCCGTAACGCCTTAACAAAAGTATTTAACGATTATGCAAGAAAAAATAAACTGCTGCGTGACAGCGAACCGAATCTTTCCGGTGAAGATATCCGTGAAGGTCTGACTGCGATCATCAGCGTAAAAATTGAAGATCCCCAGTTTGAGGGACAGACAAAGCAGAAACTTGGAAACAGTGAAGCGCGCGGTGCGGTTGATGGCATTGTATCAAAACAGCTGGAGATTTATCTGGAACAGAATCCGCAGATTGCAAAACTGACGGTGGAAAAATCGGTTCTGGCTCAGCGTGCCCGCGATGCAGCAAGAAAAGCCCGCGACCTGACAAGAAGAAAATCTGCACTTGATGGAATGTCTCTTCCGGGAAAACTGGCAGACTGTTCCGACAAAGATCCCAAAAACTGCGAAATCTATATCGTAGAGGGAGATTCCGCGGGCGGATCAGCCAAAACCGCCAGAGACCGTAAGACGCAGGCCATTTTGCCTCTTCGTGGCAAAATCCTGAATGTGGAAAAGGCCCGACTTGATAAAATTTATGGAAATGCTGAGATCAAAGCCATGATCACTGCTTTTGGTACCGGTATCCATGATGACTTTGATATTACAAAACTGCGTTATCATAAAATTATTATCATGACGGATGCGGACGTTGATGGTGCTCATATTGCAACGTTATTATTAACCTTTTTATATCGCTTTATGCCGGAACTGATCAAACAGGGATATGTTTATCTGGCACAGCCGCCCCTTTACAAACTGGAAAAAAATAAAAAAGTATGGTATGCCTACTCGGATGAAGAACTGGATAAGATTCTGACAGAAGTGGGACGTGACAGCAATAATAAAATCCAGCGATATAAAGGGCTTGGAGAAATGGACGCAGATCAGTTATGGGATACGACCATGGATCCGAAACAGCGAATTTTGTTAAAAGTATCGATGAACGAAGAAACATCATCCGAACTGGATCTTACCTTTACCACACTGATGGGGGATAAAGTAGAACCGAGACGTGAGTTTATTGAAGAGAGAGCCAAGGATGTTAAAAACCTGGATATCTAGCATATAGAGCGACAGATATTTGATTTTTAAGTAACTGGCGCGGGAGGAGATAGAATCGAGATGGAAGATAATATTTTTGATAAGATCCAGGAAGTGGATTTGAAAAAAACGATGGAAGATTCTTACATCGACTATGCCATGAGTGTAATTGCTTCACGTGCTCTGCCGGATGTAAGAGACGGATTAAAACCGGTTCAGAGAAGGGTTTTATATTCCATGATTGAATTGAACAACGGACCGGACAAACCGCACAGAAAATGTGCCCGTATTGTCGGTGATACCATGGGTAAATACCATCCACATGGAGACAGCTCTATTTATGGCGCTCTGGTCAATATGGCACAGGAATGGTCCACCAGATATCCGCTGGTTGATGGACATGGAAACTTTGGTTCCGTCGATGGTGACGGTGCCGCTGCGATGCGATATACAGAGGCAAGACTCAGTAAAATATCCATGGAAATGCTGGCTGATATTAATAAAAATACGGTCGATTTTCAGCCAAACTTTGATGAGACGGAAAAAGAACCGGTTGTTCTGCCGTCCAGATATCCGAATCTTCTGGTAAACGGTACTTCCGGTATTGCAGTAGGTATGGCTACCAATATACCGCCCCACAATCTCAGAGAAGTTGTATCAGCAGTTGTAAAGATTATTGATAATATCGTGGAGGAAGACCGGGAGACCGCAATAGAAGAAATTCTTGAGATTGTAAAAGGTCCGGATTTTCCGACGGGAGCGACCATCCTCGGTACAAGAGGAATTGAAGAAGCATATCGTACCGGACGCGGAAAAATCCGTGTACGTGCCGTAACCAATATAGAAACTTTAGCAAACGGAAAAACGGAAATTCATGTAACAGAGCTTCCGTATATGGTAAATAAAGCAAGACTGATCGAGAAAATTGCGGAACTTGTCCGTGATAAAAAAATAGACGGCATTACCGGGCTGAATGATCATTCCAGTCGTGAAGGTATGGATATCTGTATTGAACTGCGCCGTGACGTAAATGCAAATGTATTGTTGAACCGCTTGTATAAACATACGCAGCTTCAGGATACTTTTGGCGTGATCATGCTGGCTCTTGATGATAAACTTCAGCCGAAAGTCATGAATATCATGGACATGCTGAAGCATTACCTGAAACATCAGGAAGATGTGGTAACCAGAAGGACACAGTATGATCTGAATAAAGCGCAGGAACGTGCCCACATTTTAGAAGGTTTGTTAAAAGCACTTGATAATATTGACAAAGTAATAAAAATTATCCGTTCATCCAGAAATGTACAGGAAGCAAAAGCAGAGTTGATGAAAGAATTTTTGCTTTCAGAAGCCCAGGCCCAGGCAATCGTGGACATGCGTCTTCGTGCGCTGACCGGTTTGGAACGGGAAAAACTGGAAGCAGAATACAATGAGTTAATGGAAAAAATCCGTCAGTACAAAGCCATTCTGGCAGACCGCAAACTTTTGCTTCGTGTCATCCGGGAAGAAATCCTGTTGATTTCCGACAAATACGGAGATGACAGAAAAACTTCGATTGGCTATGATGAATTTGATCTGACAACGGAAGATCTGATTCCAAAAGAAAATACAGTCATTGCCATGACAAAAGGCGGTTATATCAAGCGCATGACAGTAGATCATTTCCGTAGCCAGCATCGCGGCGGAAAAGGAATTAAGGGAATGCAGACATTGGAAGACGACTACATTGAAGAACTTCTGATGACCACAACACACCATTACCTTATGTTCTTTACGAATACAGGACGAGTATACCGTTTGAAAGCATACGAAATTCCGGAAGCAAGCCGTACCGCCAGAGGAACTGCTATTATTAACCTGCTGCAGCTTCAGCCAGGTGAATCCATTACTGCAGTCATTCCTGTTTCTGAATTCAAAAAAGATCAGAATCTGTTTATGGCTACAAAAAATGGTCTTGTTAAGAAGACGCCTATGACAGATTATGAAAATGTACGAAAAACAGGTCTTGCAGCAATTACACTTCGCGAAGGCGATGAATTGATTGAAGTCAAGTTTACAGACAGCAAAAAAGATATTATTCTGGTCACAAAATTCGGTATGTGCATTCGTTTCCATGAGACAGATGTAAGATGTACCGGAAGAACATCTATGGGTGTCATTGGTATGAATCTGATAGACCAGGATGAGGTTGTAGGTATGCAGCTTTCATCACAGGGGGATTATCTTTTGATTATATCTGAAAATGGTATGGGCAAAAGAACATCCATGGGTGAATTTACACCGCAGAATCGTGGCGGTAAAGGTGTAAAATGTTATAAGATTACAGAAAAAACAGGAAATGTAGTAGGTGTAAAAGCCGTAAATGAAGAAAATGAAATTATGCTGATCACAACGGAAGGCATTATTATTCGCACCGAATGTTCCGGAATATCTGTACTTGGAAGAATAACTTCCGGTGTAAAGGTAATTAATATAACGGAAGGGGTTACTGTTGCAAGTATTGCAAAAGTACGTGAGCGTGATCCGGAAGAATAAAAACAAAAAGAATTGAGAGACGGGGGGATGCTGCTGGTGTATCACCCCGTTTTTCTGAATTGATAATGTTGGACCGATGAAGTTACCGTGAGCTGGTGATATAGTCTATATAGCTGTGGATATTTTAATAAAATTACGCCGATTATGTGGATAGCAAAAAGCTTGTAAAAGAAATTTTGCAAAAACAGAAAAAAGTCTTTAAAAAGCGTTGACAAATAAAAAAGCATTTAGTATAATCAACAAAGCGCTTGTGAATAACAAGTGCAAAAAACGAAACAAGAACAAGGAATTCAGGCAGTTTGGAGAAGTACTCAAGTGGCTGAAGAGGCGCCCCTGCTAAGGGTGTAGACGGTTCGCGCCGTGCGAGGGTTCAAATCCCTCCTTCTCCGTTTCTTATTCTTGAAAAGTATTTAAAAAAGTAGTTGACATTTCTGAATAAGATGTGATAATATAACAAAGTTGCGTCTGACGGATACAGATCAACCAAAAAACAACTTTGAAAAAAATAAAAAAGTTGTTGACAAAGGCTTTTAGATATGATAATCTATTTAAGCTGACTCGCGAGAGAATAACATGGACGAGTCGAAAAATAAAGAACTTTGATAACTGAACAGTAGAACACATCGTATCAGAACTTATGAAAATAAGGGAAGATACATCTCGAAAATTCTTTAAGAGTAAACGAACGCTCTCGAAAGAGAGAACCAAAAAGAAC
>JAXJSH010000038.1:0-1747 GCA_036310185.1 Lachnospiraceae bacterium
CCACGGAGGATGAGAGCCACCCTCACGGAGACTGAGCCAATGCTATTTTATGCTAATTATCAGGCAACTGCCTGTTAATTATAAATACAACTGAATAAATCATAGAGAATGTGAAACTTTTTCTGTAAATAATGTTTTAGAAGGTCTTCTATGGTAAAATATTTTATCATAAGGAGGCCTTTTATTATGGCAAGAGAAAAGAAACCTGTACACAGAGTACAAATGACAGAAGGAAAACGTAACATCATTCACCAGCTCTTGGAAGAATACGATATCCAATCAGCAGAAGATATCCAGGATGCTCTGAAAGATCTTCTTGGTGGAACCATCAAAGAGATGATGGAAGCGGAAATGGATGACCATTTGGGATATGAAAAATCAGAACGTTCTGATAGCGATGATTATCGCAATGGTTATAAGCGAAAAAGAGTGAATAGTCGTTATGGTTCTATGGAGATTGAAGTTCCACAAGACAGAAAATCAACTTTTGAACCTCAAGTAGTAAAGAAACGTCAGAAAGACATTTCAGATATCGATCAGAAGATTATTTCTATGTATGCAAAAGGTATGACAACCCGGCAGATTTCAGAAACAATCGAAGATATTTATGGTTTTGAAACATCCGAAGGTTTTATATCAGATGTTACAGACAAGATTCTTCCACAGATTGAAGACTGGCAGAATCGGCCATTAGAGGAAGTTTATCCAATCCTGTATATTGATGCGATTCACTATTCTGTCCGTGATAATGGAGTGATTCGGAAGCTTGCTGCGTATGTCATCCTTGGGATTAATGCGGAAGGTAAGAAAGAAGTGCTTACTATCCGTATTGGAGAAAATGAAAGTTCCAAGTATTGGCTCTCCGTCTTAAACGAATTAAAAAATCGTGGTGTAAAAGATATCCTGATCATCTGTGCAGATGGACTCACAGGTATCAAAGAAGCGATTGCGGCAGCATTTCCTAAGACAGAATATCAAAGATGTATCGTTCATCAAGTGAGAAATACCTTGAAATATGTTCCAGATAAAGACAGAAAAGCATTTGCCGCAGATTTGAAAACGATATACCAGGCAGCGGATGAAAAGAAAGCTTTGGCAGCTTTGGATCGGGTAACGGAAAAATGGACTCCAAAATATCCGAATTCCATGAAACGCTGGAAGGATAACTGGGATGCTATTTCCCCAATCTTCAAGTTTTCAGCAACAGTTAGAAAGGTCATTTATACAACAAATGCCATTGAATCGCTGAATTCCACTTATCGGAAGCTGAACCGTCAGAGGAGCGTCTTTCCAAGTGACACAGCCCTTTTAAAAGCCCTTTATCTGGCTACCTTTGAAGCCACGAAAAAATGGACAGCAACAATCCGGAACTGGGCTCAGGTTTATGGAGAGCTAAGTATCATGTATGAAGGTCGCTTACCAGAGTAATAAAAAAAGCAGAAAAACAGGCGGATTACCCGCCTGCTGTTGACATGCAATTTTGTAACTGTTATATATAAAGCAAGGGCGAAAAGCTGATTTTGTTTAAGCCTATCGCCCATTCTTATCATAGAAGATCTTATTTACAGACTTTTCTTCATAGTCTCTTACTAACTATTTACCGTCTTTCAAAATAAGAATCGCCTGTAAAAATCAGTGTTTTATTCTTGATTTTCTACAGGCAATTCTTATTTTTCTCTTTTCGATAACAAAAAACGTCTATTTTCCTTCTTTTACTTGATTCATCTTTTCAATTGCTGTATTTACG
>JAXJSH010000039.1:0-7092 GCA_036310185.1 Lachnospiraceae bacterium
ATTTTATTTTTGTGTAGATTATAGGTGCTTGCATACGTTTTTTTTATTTCTAACGGCTTTTCAGCAGACCGGAATCTTATTTTTACTGATTTTAGACGCTAATTACTGGTCATTGGAGGTTATTCCGACGGACAAGACACCTGTTTTTACTGATTTTAGATGCCAATTACTGGTCATTGGAGATTATTCCAGCAGACCGGAATCTTATTTTTACCAATTTTAGACGCCGGTTGCTTGGCTTTAGAGGCATTTCTGGCAGACAAGATTTCTGTTTTTACCAATTTTAGACGTTAATTACTGGTCATTGAAGGCTATTCCGGCAGACAAGATTTCTGTTTTTACCAATTTTAGACGACGATTACTGGTCATTGGGGGTTATTCCGGCGGACAGGAATCTTATTTTTACTGATTTTAGACGTCAAATGCAGGACATTGTAGGTTATTCCGGCAGACAGAACAACGATTTTTACCGATTTTAAACGTCCATTACCGAATTTGTAGGATTAGGTATCAAGAATTCTTTTTTTGTAGAGGATCGATGTCTATCCTTGTCTTTTGCGGATATTTTATACTGTCTGCTCCTGGTTGCAAGATGTAATTCTATTTTGAAACATGTATAAGATAAAATTCCGTACTGGAATATGCAAAGATGAAATCCCGTACTGAAATCCCCATAAGATATAATCCCGCGCTGAGAGACCTGTAATATGAAATTCTATGCAAAAATACTCACAACATGCAATCCCGTGTCCAAATTGACAAACAAAAATCATAGTGCTACAATGGTCTGGTTTAATCCAGCTTAATATATCGGATCAACAAATCAAAATATGCAGGTGTAACTATTCAGAATGTGCCATTCACAAAATAGCATTTATAAAATAACATTCATAAAGTGCTATTTACAAAACATTATTTATAAAATGTCATTTACAAAATATTATTTATAACATACCATTCATAAAATGCTATTTATAAAATATCACTTACAAAATATCATCCGCAAACGTCATTTATAAAATGCAAGAATATGTTTATTCACAAAAGCCAAAGATTCTATCTGCTGATCTTATCTATGCTGTTGCCAGTTGTGAACATAACAAAATGCATTTTGTGCTCAGGCGACCAAACATATTTTACACATATGTGTTCACGCCTTCTGGACAGTTACATACAGGTTATAAATATGGAATATAAGAGACAAAAAAAACAGGAGAAAAGAATCATTTATTACGAAAATGAACTGGAAGATGAATTTTCGGAAGCACAGATAACGCCCCGCAAAATAGACGAAAACTACCAGTATGAAGGTGGCGTCATGCGTCGTCTGGGACGCATATTCTGGTATCATATCATAGCCAAACCATTGGCAGCGTTTTTTTTAAAGATAAAATATCAGCATAAGATCGTGAACAGGGAATGCCTGAAAGCTGCAAAAGAAACAGGATTCTTTTTATATGGAAATCATACAAATGCGATCGCAGACGCACTGATTCCCACAATGATCTGCAGACCGACAGGCGTTTATGTGATTGTCCATCCAAACAATGTGTCAATGCCCGTATTAGGCAGGATCACGCCAAGTCTCGGCGCGCTTCCGCTGCCGGATGATAAGCCGGCCATGAAAAATTTCAGCACAGCTATGGAGCATATTCTTGCAAAAAGGAACTGCATCACCATCTATCCGGAAGCCCATATCTGGCCATATTATACGAAAATCAGGAATTTCAAGGACACTTCTTTCCGCTATCCGGTAAAACTGGACGTGCCGGTTTATTGTTTTACCAATACATATCAGAAAAAAAGAAGGGGAAACACCCCACGGATCGTTACTTATGTGGACGGTCCCTTTTACGCAGATAAAAACTTATCGGTACGGGAGCAAAAACAGCAATTACACGAACAGGTAATGGCTTCCATGAAAAAATACAGCAGAAACAGTAATGTGGAACTGATTCAGTACATAAAAAAAGAGGAGTAAAAATGAATATTTTATTTTCGGGAAATGATAATGTATTCGATGGGATTTTGACCTGCATGCTTTCCATTTTTAAAAGAACAAAAACAGAAGAACCTTTTGTCATATATGTTCTGACTATGGATGTAGCAAGGGTCAAACCGGAATATATTGCCATTGAAGATGAAAAAATAGCTTTTTTAGAGGAGATAGCCAGAGAATACAATCCACTTAACAAAGTTATAAAAATAGATGTAACAGAGATTTACGAAAAAGAATTTGCAAACTGTCCGAATGAACAGTGTTATTGTTCCCCATATACGCTACTTCGGCTGTTTATTGATCTGATTCCGGAGATCCCGGACAAAATTTTATATCTGGATGTTGATATTTTATTTAATCGGGACATAGAGCAGTTATATAATATTGATCTGGAAGACTATGAGTATGCGGCAAGCCGGGATCATTACGGCAAATACCTGATCAATCACAATTATATTAATGCAGGGGTATTGCTCTTTAATATGCCGGTGGCAAAACAAACAGGACTTTTTGAAAAAGCAAGAGAACTGATCAAGCGGAAAAAACTTCTGTTTGCCGACCAGAGTGCTATTTACCGAAGCACAACAAAGAAAAAAATGCTTCCCCAGAAATTTAATGATCAGAAATTTTTACATAAAAGCACAGTCGTAAGACATTTTTCAAAGCGACTGTTCTATTTGCCATATCCTCATACGGATAATATCAAGCAGTGGCATGTCAGCAAAATCCATTCCGTATTTCATTATGATCAATTTGATGATGTGTTGTTTGAATATATATATTTAAGGAGAAAATACCAGTATGAAAGAAAAAATAACTTTGCGGAAAAGAAATAGAATCGTGCCGGTTTTTTTCGCGGCAGATGATGCCTATGTAAAATTCATGGTCGTGGCAATGAAATCTGTGATCGACAATGCTTCACGAAAATACGAGTACAGAATGCACGTTTTGCATACGGATATTTCCAGTGAAAATCAGGCACTTGTGAAACAAATGGAGACGGCAAACTGCAAAATAGATTTTGTCGATGTGACCAGCCGTCTGAAGAGCATAGAGAAAAAAATATCTCTGCGGGATTATTATACGGCGACCACTTATTATCGGCTTTTTATCCCGGAGATGTTTCCAAAATACGATAAAGTAGTTTATATTGACGGGGATACCATTGTCCGGGAAGATATAGCCAATCTGTATCATGCAGATCTGGGGAATAATTATATCGGAGCGGTTCGCGACCAGCTGGTTGTTCAGACCGATACCTATGGAGATTACGTGGAAAAAGTGCTGGGAATTTCCAGAGGGGCATATTTTAACGCGGGCGTGGTTGTGATCAACTGCGAGCAGTTCCGAAAACAGAATATTTTAAAACAGTTTATTGAACTGCTGAACACGTATACCTTTGTGGTTGCCCAGGATCAGGATTATCTGAATATCCTTTGCAAAGATAACGTGTTATGGCTGGATTCACGATGGAATGTGCAGATGACGGGTAATATTCCGTTTTCGGAGGACAGGGCAAAATTAATTCATTACAACCTTGCGGAAAAACCGTGGCACTATGAGTCCTGCCGTATGGGAAAATACTTCTGGGAGTATGCGAAAAAAACGGAAAAATACGAAGAACTGCGGGAAATCTTAGCGAATTTTTCCACGGAAGATAAGGCAAAAGATAAGTTTTACGGAGATAACCTGGAGAATCTGGCAATTTCAGAAATCAATAATATTAACAATTATTATAATCAGTTTGGAAATAACGAGCCCTATAAACTGACCCGTATTGAGATTCTGAAACGAATTGAAGCCTATGAAAAAGCCGGAATCTTTGACAAAGATGTAGAAGATGATCCGCCTGGAAGAGAACTGATGCCAAATGAAGTGGATTATCTGCGCAGAAAGATAAGAAGCAAAATCCGTACAAAATATGCCTTCAAATATGCCTACTGGTTTGTCGATGTTCTGGTTCGGAAGAAGCAGTTCGCAGTAAAAGAG
Source organism: Lachnospiraceae bacterium (assembly GCA_036310185.1). Taxonomy (GTDB): domain Bacteria; phylum Bacillota; class Clostridia; order Lachnospirales; family Lachnospiraceae; genus JALENY01. The sequence goes on from JAXJSH010000039.1 coordinate 3,989, forward strand.
ATAGTTGGGTTAGAAAACCTGAAAAATCTGGAATGCGGAGCTGTGATTACCTGTAATCATTTCAATGCGTTTGACAGTTTTGCCATGCAGATGGCCTTTGATGAGGCAAAATTGAAAAGACGGAAATTATTCCGTGTGATCAGTGAAGCAAATTATACTGCGTTTCCGGGATTCTATGGCTTTTTAATGCGCAACTGCAATACGCTGCCGCTCAGCTCAAATAAAATAACCATGAAAAAATTCATGTGGGCGATGAATCGCATTTTGCAGAAAGGCCATTATGTCTTGGTATATCCGGAACAGAGTATGTGGTGGAATTACAGAAAGCCAAAGCCGTTGAAAAAAGGTGCGTTTTCTTTTGCGGTCAGCAATAATGTACCCGTGCTGCCATGCTTTATTACCATGCAGGATACAGACGTGATGGATGCAGATGGTTTCCCGGTTCAGGAATATACCATTCATATGGCGCCTCCGATCTATCCGGATAAAAGTAAAAAAAGAGGCGAAAATGTGGAAATGCTGATGCGGAAGAATGAGGAAGTCTGGAAAAAGATTTATGAGGAAACTTATCAGATTCCGTTAAGCTACAGCTGCAATGAATAAGGAATGAGCAGAAAGCCGGGGAAAAAATTTTAGAAAGAAATTCAGACAGAAAGAAACAGACAATGGAAGTTGGGATACTCCCGCTGTCTGTTTCTTTTTTATTTGCTGCATTTTATTATTTTGCTGCCTGTTTCGGCTGACCGTAATAAAGTACGCCCAATGCGCCCGGGCCGGCATGGGTACCGATACTTGGGCTGATGTCATTGATAATGACATTTTTAAAAGAAGTTTCTTCTTTGATAGTATCAGCAACGGTCTGTGCATCTTCAAGACAGTTTGCATGTACGATTCCCACCGGCAAAGAATAATCTGTGTTTTCTGCAAGAGTGGATTTCATGCGCTCTACCAGGCTGCGGATGGATTTTTTTCTGCCGCGCGCAGTACCGTTGGATGCAAGCGTACCGGCATCTGTGACAGAAAGAAACGGTTTTAAGTTCAGCGCACTTCCGACAACTGCGGTTGTCTTGCTGACACGGCCGCCGCGCTGTAAGTGGAATAAATCGTTTACCGTAAACTGGGCATTAATATGATGTTTAAATGCTTCAATTTCTGTAACGATTTCTTCATAGGAAGCGCCGTTTGCTTTTAAATCATTTGCATGAATCACCATAATGGATTCCCCTAAAGAAACGTTCAGGGAGTCAATCACAGTAATCCTTGCATCTGTGTATTCTTCTTTCAGTTCATTAGCCACCATACATACATTATTGTAACTTCCGCTCAGGGCAGATGAAAATGCGATATGGATAATGTCCATGCCCTGATCTAAAATGGCACGGAATTTGTCTTCGATGACAGCCGGATTGTTTGCCTGTGACTGCGGCAGTTCGCCGTTTTTCATACGCTCATAAAATTCAGCCGGCGGCATATTCAATTCATCGCCGTAAACCGTATCACCGAAGGAATAATACTGAGGGATGATGGTGGTTCCCAGTTTTTCAATGTATTCCTGTGGTAAATCAGAATTGGAATCAGTTGTAATACAAAAATCTCTCACGATTCGTACCTCTTTCTTTTGTTATGTGGTTTGAATTTCAAATTATTTTAAGAGTATCATGTTTTAGGGAATAATGCAAATAGTTTGTGTGGAACTTTCAGATCGAATGACATTCGTGTTTGGCAGCAATAAAAAAACGGTTAGAAAGCATATGAATAATGTTTTCATACGTATCTGCGCAAAACTGCAGGAATTCTTAAAATGAGCGGGAACCCAGCTGCCAGAATGCGACTGCGCTGGCAGCAGCCACGTTTAAAGAGTCTACTCCGTGGGACATTGGAATGCGAACGGTATAATCGCAGTCTGAAATTGTACCTGATGCCAGTCCGTCCCCTTCCGTTCCAAGTATAACAGCCAGTTTTTCTTCTGCCATGAGCTGCGGGTCATCAATTGTGACCGAGTCATCGCTCAATGCCATAGCGGCAGTCTTAAAGCCCAGCTGCCCTAACTGCCGGATTCCGGACTGGGGCCATTCGTTGTCTTCTTTTCCGATATAGGTCCAGGGTACCTGAAATACGGTGCCCATACTGACTCTTATGGCGCGGCGGTATAAGGGATTGCTGCATGCTGGAGTCAGAAGAACAGCATCCATGTTCAATGCGGCAGCGGAACGAAAAATAGCCCCCACATTGGTCGGGTTTACCACATTTTCCAGTATGGCAATCCGGCGCGCGCCGGAGCAGACTTTCTCCACAGTGGGAAGCGGGGGACGGCGCATGGCGCACAGCATACCGCGGGTCAGCTGGAATCCGGTCAACTGTGTCAAAACCTCAAAGTCAGCAGTATAAACGGGAATATCGCTGCAGCGCGCGATGATATCCCGCGCCTGTGTAGCGATATGTTTTTTCTCCACCATACATGAAAAATCCGAACTACTTCACGATAGGAAGTGCGTTCGGATTTTTTATTTACATCCAAGACATTACATATTGATTATCAAGCCCAGAGGATTTAACCGTCCTCTGGGCATTTTTTGTTTTATCCACACATTGGAAGCGCCGGTGTTTTCTCCATAAAATGAGGGCAGAACAAATACCAAGGAGGAAATGCGTATGCAAACAATTTTTGAAGCCATGGGCGGCACATACCGACAAGAGGGCGACTATCTTTTACCCAACATCGAAGCACCTGAAAGTCCGCAGATTGGCATTTGGGGTCAGCGGCGGTTGCGGTATCTTCGCACCGGTAATCGAGTGCTCTACACCACCATGCTGATGGGCGGCACATTGAAAGATCACCTCGAAGAAGTGGATAAATCTGCCGACAAAATGTACGACCTGCTGGTTGTACAACTGAAAGTGCAGGAGGGTATTACAGAGGAACTAAAAGCCAGCAATCAAATGGAATGGGTTCAGCAAATCCAAAAGTTTGGATTTTCTTCAAAATCCCAACTTTAAAGAAATCCAAACTTTATGTAGATATGCTGATAAATACGGCATTGTGCAAAAGAAAAGTTTGGATTTCTTTTTGTTTATGCTCCAGTCCTTTATGATAGAGCTGGAGG
>JAXJSH010000040.1:0-8139 GCA_036310185.1 Lachnospiraceae bacterium
AACAGGAAGTTTTAGCTGCCAGTTTCTTCTACAACAAACATAAACCAGCGTCTAGAATCCTCGAAACGGGAAATTCCAGACGCTGTAATTTATCATAAAATCTTAAATTGGATCTCTATAATCTGCAGAAAGCAGATTTTCGCACCCCTGCCATTCCTAAAAATACTATTTCTTGCTGCCTTTTTTTCCGATTTTCCCAAGCACATATACAATCGCCATGATAATCAGTACCGTTACAAAAATACCGGCCATTCCTTTCAGCATAATTTCAAGTGATATCATTACATTATTTGCAGTCATTGAACTCATAAATCTTTCCTCCTGTTCTACCGGGCGTCTTTTTGTGGTTACATTTTTCCGGATATATTCTATATCAGTTCTATTCTTTAGCAGCTGCATTTTTACAAGCTGTATTCTTTGCTGACTATATACATTACTGGCCGTATCCTTTAATGGACATATTCTTTAATCCTTGTATCTTCATTGTCTGCATGTTCTGCAATCTATACCTAATCAAAGAAAACTGGATACAAGACTGATCACAAGTCCGCCAGCAACTGCCGATGCAATCTGTCCAGCCACATTTGCCCCGGCTGCATGCATCAAAATCACATTGCCCGGATCTTCCTCCATGGCCATCTTCTGCACCACTCTGGAGGACATGGGAAATGCGGAAATACCGGCAGCCCCAACCATAGGATTAATCTTCTCTTTTGAAAAGAGGTTCATGAATTTTGCAAGAAGCACACCACCGATTGTGTCAACCACAAACGCAAACATACCGATCACCATGATCAGGATGGTGTCAACTGTTACAAAACGGTCTGCCTGCATACTGAATGAAATCGTAATACCAAGCAGCAAAGTAATCAGATTTGTCAATGTATTTTGTGCTGTATCAGACATGGTACTTAAAACACCGCACTCGCGAATCAGATTTCCCAACATCAGAAATCCAACCAGTCCCGCAGCTGACGGTGCAACAAAACCGACTACCACAGAAACAACAATCGGAAAAGCAATTCGCGCCGTTTTGCTTACTGAAGCTGGTTCGTATTTCATCCTGATTTTCCGCTCATTTTTCGTTGTGACCAGCTTAATCGCAAAGGGCTGTATTACAGGGACAAGCGCCATATACGAGTAAGCCGCCACGGCAATGGGACCGATATAGTTCGACTTTAGAATCTGGGATACTAAAATAGAGGTGGGTCCATCCGCCGCACCGATGATTCCGATGGACACCGCATCCTTCAGATCAAATCCAAGGGCTGCCGCCAGCACGATCGCCGCAAAAATACCAAACTGTGCTGCAGCACCAAAAAGGAACATTTTCGGATTGGCAAGAAGCGGACCGAAATCAATCATTGCGCCAATTCCAATAAACAAAAGGATTGGCATAACTTCTGCCGCCTCAATTCCCACATCAAACAGCCATTGAATAATACCATTGGTTTCACCAACCCCTTCCAGATACTGATTCAGAACACCTGTATTCGGAAGATTGACAAGAATCGCTCCAAATCCCATGGGCAGCAGCAATGCCGGTTCATATTGCTTCTTAATCGCCAGCCAAATCAAAGCGATTCCAATCACGTACATCACACATTGCTGCCAGGTTACAGACATCAAACCATCAATTAAAAAACTCATACTTCCACTCCTCACCTTATCCTTTTTATGTCTTTACAACATCACTTTCATTTCCTGTCAACCAAATTATTCATTTCTCAAATCCCATTGGATTCTACAAATCTCCATTCTGTTTATAATGAAACAGAACCTATCTTTTTATGAAATCTTTGATCACTTTCACAAGCTGTATCACTGCCGTCGGGATCACAGCAAGAAGATAAATCATACCAACCTGATTACCGGTAAGCGCCGTTACAGAAAACAGCTTCTGCAAAAATGGTACAAACAGTACAAGATTTAAAAGTATCATACCTATCGCAAACGCCCCAAGACTTGCCCAGTTCCCTTTAAACCTGATTTTGAAAATCGAATGCTCACTTCTGCAGTTAAATCCATGGAACAGTCTGGAAGCAGTCAGTGCTGCAAAGGCCATGGTACTGGCCAGCGCCGCATCCCCCTGGCGCAGACCCAAATGAAATGCAGCCATGGTACACACAGCGATCAAAGCCCCCTGTGACAAAATCCGTGCCATAAAATCTTTTGTCAGAATACCTTCTTTCGGATCACGCGGTTTCTTCGATAAAAGTCCCTTTTCCGCAGGTTCCATACCAATGGCAATAGCCGGAAGTGAATCCGTCAAAAGATTGATAAACAGCAGATGTACCGCTTCAAACGGAACCGGCAGGGCCATGACCGAGGTATAAAGCACAGCGAAAATACCCGCCATATTTCCGGATAACAGGAACTGAATCGCATTTTTGATATTGCGGTAAACATTACGTCCGTTGGCAACTGCTTTGATAATCGTGGCAAAATTGTCATCTGTAAGAATCATGGCCGCAGCATCTTTTGATACTTCCGTTCCGGTGATTCCCATAGCCACACCGATATCTGCCTTTTTCAGCGCCGGTGCATCGTTGACACCGTCACCAGTCATGGCAACCACATTTCCTTTTCTCTGCCATGCATCAACAATCCGTATTTTATTTTCCGGTGAAACACGGGCATATACCGATATCTTTTCGATATTCTGGTCCAGTTCGTCGTCCGTCATGGCATCCAGTTCCACACCGGTCACTGCTTTATCTCCATCTTCAAAAATGCCGATCTGTTTCGCAATTGCGGTGGCGGTAATCTTATGGTCACCGGTAATCATAACCGGCTGAATTCCTGCACGTTTTGCATCTGCAACCGCTTCTTTTGACTCCTCCCTCGGCGGATCCATCATGGAAATCAGACCCAGGAAGATATAATCACGCTCATCATCCAGATCCAGCGCATCCTCTTCTTCTACCTCACGATATGCAAAAGAAAGAACACGAAGACCATTTTCGGAAAAATGAAGATTCTGTTCCAGAATAGCCTCTTTGTCCGCTTCTGTGATCGGCTGAATCCCTTCGGATGTACGAATGCTTACGGTTCGATCCAGAAGCACGTCCAGCGCACCTTTTGTCAGAAGAGTCGGTACTCCGTGAAGACGGTATTTTGTGGTCATCAGTTTCCGGTCTGAATCAAACGGAAGTTCCTCCAGACGGTGCATAATATCACGAATCGCTTCGTCCGGAAGTTCGATTTTCCGAACCATTTCAATCAATGAATACTCCGTGGGATCTCCAATTCCTTTTCCATCCACGATTGCAGAATCATTTGTCAGCACCGCATCGTATAAAAGATATCGATGAAGCTGATCATGAAGATCCAGCTGTTCCGGTTTTATCACCTGGCCATCTATATAAATATCCTGAACGGTCATTTTGTTCTGTGTCAGAGTACCTGTTTTATCCGAACAGATAACAGACACGCATCCAAGACTTTCCACTGCTTTCAGCTCTTTGATTATGGCATGCTCTTTTGCCATTTTCTGTGTTCCCATGGCCTGAACGATCGTAACAATTGAACTTAAAGCTTCCGGAATGGCAGCTACCGCAAGAGCCACTGCAAACATAAGTGAGTCTAATATGGGCATGTCCCGATACAGACTCAAAGCAAACACAACCACACAGATTGCCATGATCACCATGGCCAGTCTGCTGCTGAACTGATCAAGACTCTTTTGAAGAGGTGTCTTTTTCTCCCTGGTCGCATTCATAAGGGATGCGATCTTACCGATTTCTGTGTCCATGCCGGTTCCGGTCACGACCACAGTCGCCCTTCCATATGTCACAAGGCTGCTGGAATAGACCATATTGATGCGGTCTGCCAGCGGAACATCCTGCTCTTTGATCTCGCAGTCCTTTTTCTCCACATTGGCAGACTCACCGGTCAGCGAACTCTCATTTACCTGCAGAGAAAAACTTTCAAGAATCCTTCCGTCAGCAGCGACCATATCTCCCGCTTCCAAAAGAAGAATATCACCCGGCACGATTTCCGTGGAAGGTACTTCTATTTTCGCCCCACCGCGCATTACTTTTGCACTTGGGGATGAAAGCGATTTCAGACTTTCCAGTGATTTTTCCGCTTTTTTGTGCTGAACCGTTCCCAAAATCGCATTCAGTACAATAACGGCAATAATAACAATTGTACTTTCTGCATTGCCGGAAATCATGGATATTACAGCTGCTACAATCAGGATAATGACCAATAGATCTGCAAACTGGGAAAGAAAAACCTGAAGTGTGCTCTTTTTCTTTCCTTCCTGCAAAACATTCGGTCCCTTTTCCTCAAGTATCATGGCGGCCTGTTCCTGACTCAGGCCGCTTTCCGAGGTGCCCAGCTTATCCAGTATCCAGGCCTTTTTCTGTTGATGCCAATCGTTCATTCTTATGTCCTCCTTCTAACCAATCAAATCCGGTTTTCCTATATAAAATGGAATCTGCTTCAAACATTGTAATTCTCTTCTGACAGCTATGCTATCCAGAAGATATCATTCACAAAATGCCAGAATACATTTATTCATTAAAACCCAAAATTGGGGCTGGTCATTTTATTCATGACGCTGTTATCAGCTATGAACGCATATGCGTTCGCACCTTCTGAACAGTTACATTTTATGAAACAAAAAAGACTTTTGATGTATTATAATAAGCATTTTCCATGCTCTAATACATCAAAAGTCTCGTAACCGGATCCGGCATGTGCCACCAGGCAGATCATTCTGCCGCGAATGTTGACAGCACATTAAAACTACTCCCCTTTAATCGAAGTATTCAGTTTTTATTAATATAATTTAAACTCCAGAAAATGTCAACCCCGTTATTCCACCGGGACAGAGAAGCAGCCTTAACAGCAAGGACACATTTTCACATCAGATTCTCTCGATAAATCCCTTAATTCTTTCAGAAACTGCTTCCGTATCTTCAAATATCAGCGCATGTCCGCCATACGGTACCATCAGCAGCTGACTGTTCTTGATCTGTTTCCATGTTTCAACTGCAGCACTCGGTAATACGATCGTATCTTCGCATCCCTGCACTAACAGGGTCGGGCATTCAATCTCATTTGCCTGATCAATGCGGTCATAAGCATTTGAGATCATCAGATCATTAAATCCAATTTCATTCTTTACGCTGGTATCCAGGAATCTGTTTTTGATTTTGGTTTTTTCCGCTTCATCCACCATACTTCCAAACAGGAAATCTAAGATAGCTTCTGTCTGAAAAGCTTCCACAGGCATACCTTTCATCTGATCTACTGCCGGAGTATGATGTTTCAGATCCGCACCACTGCCTAAAAAAACGATAGCATCTGTTTTTGTTTTCTTCCGCAATGCGATTTCATAAGTAATTGCTCCGCCCATGGAGTAACCTAAGATAACCACTTTTCCCTGTACAACTTTGGTTTCTTTCAGGCTTTCAATCGTCTCTTCCACATCTTTTGCGATGTCAGTTATACATGTGGGAAGTTCTCCTCCTGACTTTCCGTGTGCGGTCAAATCAAAACAAATACAGTTATATTCTCCGAATTTTTCTGCTAACGGAAACATTCCTTCCTTTGTCATAGTGGATCCATGTAAAAATACCAATGTAACCTCACTATCCTTATTTCCCATCTGTTCATACACTAAATTTTCCATCGCAATACATCTCCTTTTCATTTTGTAATAAATTTTATAGTTCTGCGCACATCACTGCAAAACTTATAAATCACGCTCTGAATTTCACAGAAAAATTTATTGGGCCAATGGCATTTTCAACAATAAATATTCAAAATTCATGATCCAATTGCAACAAACCACCAATTGTACGTCAAGCAAATTATAAATTCCCCCCTTTTATTCCATTCTTATTACAGATAAACCTGGATAAATCAAAAAGTCATATCCATGGGATAAGAAATTTTCCATTCTTACCTCAGAATATGACTTTTTATTTTCCCGTCAAACTAAATATTTGCTAAGATGAAATCCTTACCAAGAAGACAGATGGTTATGTAATGTTATCATCCCAGCTTTTTCACAGCGTTTTCAAAAATAGCAAGACCTGCTTCAAGCTGTTCATCTGTCATTACCAGCGGAGCGAGGAAACGGATCACATTGTTATAAGTACCAGCCCCCTCCACAAGAAGACCATTCTGCGCACACTCCTGAATGATTGCAGAGGTGAGCGCCGGTGCAGGCTCTTTGGTTTCCCTGTCTTTCACAAATTCAATACCGATCATTCCGCCAAGTCCGCGGACATCTCCAATACAATCATATTTTTCCATCATCTGTCTGTATCGTGCAGTTACCTTCTGTCCGATCTCGCAGGATCTTTCTGCCAGATGATCTCTCTCCATGATCTCAATTGTTTTCAGGGACGCAGCACAGGCTAACGGATTACCGCAATAGGTGCCGCCTATGGTTCCAGGTGCCGGTGCTTCCATAATTTCTTCCCGTGCAATAATTGCTGACAGCGGAACGCCTGCTGCGATGGATTTTGCCGTTGCTATGATATCAGGCTGAACGCCTGCTTCCTTCCAGTACTCGGATGCAAACATACGGCCCGTACGGCAAAAGCCTGACTGTACCTCATCTGCGATTAAAACGATTCCATTTTCATCACAGATCTGTCTTACTGCTTTTACCCACTGGATTGGTGCCGGAATAAATCCGCCCTCGCCCTGCAGCGGTTCTACCACGATGGCAGCAATGGTATCTGCAGCTCCGCACTGTTCAAACACGGCTTTTATGGAATCAATATAGTATTCTGCTGCGGCAGATTCCGGCATTCCTTCCGGATTTCTGTAGTAATACGGGAACTGTGCACGATATACTCCGTTTGCAAGGGGTCCCATACCTTTTGCATAGGCCTTTTTCGAAGTCATAGCCATTGTATAATGGGTTCTTCCATGGAATGCGCCCGAAAAAACAATGATATTCGGACGGCCGGTAAATGCTTTCGCTACCTTGACCGCATTTTCATCTGCCTCTGCACCGCTGTTGGCAAAAAATACTTTTTTCTTATCACCTTTGACCGGGGCAATCTGAGCAAGTTTCTCAGCCAGAGCAACATATCCTTCATGTGTCACCACATTGAACATTCCATGGAAATATTTTCCTGCCTGTTCTTTTACTGCTTCCACTACTTCCGGATGGGAAAATCCAATATTAAGAACGCCGACGCCGCCAATCCAGTCTAAGAACCGGTTTCCGTCAACATCCTCGATCATGGCGCCCTCACCTCTCTCGATTACCACAGGGTACGCGCATCTGATCGCAGTCGGAACCGCATTTTCTCTTCGCTCAATAATCTTCCGGGCCTTTGGTCCCGGCAGGCTTTCTGTAATTATTTTAGGCAGTTCATTTTTCAACATTTTTTAACCCTCCCGAATTAACTTTCTTCAATTTATAATGCTCTATAATATAATTCTGCGATTTCTTCCTTTGTAAACACCCTGGGATGGGCATTCATAGCCGGAGCCGAAACTTTAAGACAGTTTTCTGCCATCCATGCTACATCTTTTTCTTCAATTCCTTCTTTTGAAAGGGTTGTTTCCAGATCGATCTGTTTCAGAAGCAGCTGGATACGTTCTACAAAATCACCCGCACCGGTTCCTCCAAGTGCACGGGAAAGATCACTGAATTTTTCCGGAGCAAAACTTACGGACTCCCTGTAAATCACAGGAGCCAGCGCCGCAAGACCTCTTCCGTGCACGATATTTTTCAGTCCGCTGGCCGGATGTTCCATTCCATGGGGAGCTGCCACGCCCGCCATATTGATGACCATTCCGCCCAGCGTACTGGCTAACGTCACACCGCTCCAGGCCTCCATGTCACTGTGATCCTTATATGCACGATACAGGAATTTATTTAACAGCTGCACCCCATACATTGCCTGCATTTCCACCAGCGGCTGCGTAGATCTGGAAATATAGGCCTCCATATTATGGCAAAGTGCATCGAACATAACAGACGCTGCCACAGAATCCGGCATAGATGTCATAAGTTCCGGGTCGATAATGGATGCTTTGGCAATACTTGCCATATTTCTCAGAGACTTTTTGTCATTATTTTCAGGATTGGTTAAAACTGCAAAACAGTTTCCCTCACTGCCGGTACCGCATGTGGTAGGTACTGCGATCAGCGGCATC
>JAXJSH010000041.1:0-18078 GCA_036310185.1 Lachnospiraceae bacterium
GCAAAACATGAGAAAGCAGCCCGAATAGGGCGGATTTCGAATGTTTTTAGGATTACGGGAGCATAAAATGCGGAGTAATCCGTAGGTATCAGGGGGGCAAAATATCTTTTGACCCCAACATCATGATATATAAAACAGCAGTTAGATTGTGAGAGATGGGATAAGGTGAGAGGGGCCCGTCTCATTTAACACAGTTAGACTGCTGTTTTTTTGTGAATTGCAGCTTTTGTCCTTTTTTTTACTCTTAACTTACAGAAATTTAATCTAAAATTGACATACTGCTTTTTCGTATGCTACGATTTTTTTCGGAGCGCAGGACAATTCGAAAGGATATTTTTTTCTGTGCGGGAAAGACTAATGTATGAATAAAGAGGAGAAAAGTAAATTATGGGTATATCAGATATCTTAATGTTGCTGGGAGGTCTGGCGTTATTCCTGTATGGTATGTCAATGATGAGTGACGGCCTGGAGTCAACTGCTGGTAACAAGATGAAAGAGATTTTGGAGAAACTGACAGCAAACCGTTTTATGGGTGTTTTAGTTGGTGCGGTTATTACAGCGGTTATTCAGTCCTCTTCGGCAACGACGGTCATGGTAGTCGGCTTTGTTAATTCAGGTCTTATGTCACTGAATCAGGCTGTATGGATTATCATGGGTGCCAATATTGGTACGACGATCACCGGTCAGTTGATTGCACTTGATATCGGAGCGATTGCACCGCTTATTGCTTTTGTTGGGGTGGCTCTGATTACATTTGTGAAGAGCGAAAAAGTTCGCAATATCAGCGGGATTTTTGCAGGTCTCGGTATTCTGTTCATGGGTATGGGCATGATGAGTGATGCCATGGTGCCGCTGCGCGAATCAGAAGTATTTATAAACTTTATGTCCAACTTCAGCAATCCGGTAATTGGTATTCTGGTTGGTACACTTTTCACGGCGGTCATTCAGTCATCTTCTGCATCGGTTGGTATTTTGCAGGCGCTGGCATCCACCGGAATCATACCGCTGTCCAGTGCCGTGTTTGTACTGTTTGGTACAAATATCGGTACCTGTATCACTGCGGTACTGGCTTCCATTGGTACAAAACCGAATGCAAAGAGAACGACTATGATCCATCTGATGTTCAACATCTTTGGTACCATTATTTTTACGGTATTTACGCTGGTAACACCGTTTGTCAGCTGGATGGAAGCATCCGCACCGGGAAATCCGGTAGCACAGATTGCGAATGTGCATACGGTGTTTAATATTGTAACAACGGTTATCCTGCTTCCGTTTGGTTCTCTGATGGCAAAATTGACCAAAGTCATTCTTCCGGAAACAGAGAAGGAAGAGGACAGTGTTCGCCGTCTGAAATACATTGCCCCATTTGAGACAAAGTATGTGATTGGTCATTCTGCTGTGGTTATTTCTCAGGTTGGAAATGAGATCAATCGTATGCTTGAGATGGTAAAGAAAAATCTGAATATGAGCTTTGAGGCTGCCATTGAGGGTAAATGTTCGGTGGAACTGGCGGGAGAGATCGAAGACCGGGAGGAATACATTGATTACCTGAATGTGGAAATTACAAAGTATATTTCCAAGCTTCTGTCTACAGATATGCCGGCGCGCGATTATGTATGTATCAATAATTATTATACCATCTGCGGTAATCTGGAACGTATCGGTGATCATGCGGTGAATATTGAAGGATATGCAAAAAATCTGGAAAAGTGGAATCGTACTTTCTCTGAAACAGCTGTTTCACAGATTAAGCAAATGAAGGATGCGTGCGAGAAAACGCTGAATCGTCTTGTAAATGTGACAGAAGAGAATAGTCAGAAAATTTTGGAAGATATTGCAAAGGACGAGCAGAAAATAGATGATATGGAAGAACGTTTCCGTGAACTGCAGCTGGAGCGTATGAAGGACGGCGGCTGTCAGCCGGAAGCAAGCCTGATCTTTGGCGAACTGCTTACGGACTTTGAACGTATCGGTGACCATGCACTGAATGTGGCTGAAAAATATCATGGAATGTATATTGTATAAATTTTATTTTGGGCGGTGCACGAGGGTGCGCCGTCTTTTGCATTTATAAGAAAAAATGTATTTTATAGATGAAATAGACTTCTGAACGGGATGCAAAGAGATTCATTCAGAAAATGATAGACTGTAATTGATTGAACACAGCAAAGAGAGCAGATACATGAGAGGTGTATGCCTGTTTTATTCACAAAAATTTACAGTTCACAGAATTTACACAAATTTTGCAAAGTACAATCACAACTTTTATGTATGATAACCTTATAAAATGAAAGGGAGCATGCAGGTGGGAAAATATAATAGTGTTTTTCAGAGAATTGAGAAAAAATATGTTTTGACAAAGGAACAGTATCCTGCTTTTCTGGAACGTATTGCACCATATATGACACTGGATCAGTATGGTTATCATGCAATCTGCAATATTTACTATGATACGGAAGAGGACGAGCTGATTCGCCGTTCTATGGAAAAGCCAAGGTATAAGGAAAAGCTGAGGCTTCGGACCTATGGTGTGGCAACGCCGGATCAGGAAGCCTTTGTGGAAATTAAGAAAAAATACGAAAAGGTCGTATACAAAAGAAGGGTTGCCCTTCCGTATAAGGATGCAGTTCGATATCTGAATCATGGAATTCATCCGGAAAAAAGCAGTCAGATCCTGAAGGAAATCGATTATTTTATGAAATTTTATCATCCGTATCCGAAACTTTTTCTGGCCTATGACAGAGAGGCATTTTTCGGAAACGAGGATCCGGATTTCCGATTGACCATCGATCATAATATTCGCTACAGGGAAGATAATCTGGATCTGACGGCAGGCGATCAGGGTGAACTTTATTTTGAGAACGATGAAAAGATCCTGGAAATTAAGGTGGCTCAGTCATTTCCAATGTGGCTGACGGAAATACTGGCGGATCTCAAGATTTATCCCAATTCTTTTTCAAAGTATGGAAGTATTTTTACAAAGACACATTTACATAGTGAAAACGATGGGGGAGAAGTTCCGTATCGTTTTGTTTCAGGAGGAGTATAAAAAATGTTTACAAGTGTGATTGATACAAGTTCAGGAAGTGTTTCTGTGGAAAGTGCTCTGCTTTGTACAGGGGCAGCACTTATTTTGGGTATTCATGAATGTATTTTTTGCAATGGCAGTCGGTCTGGCCTGTGGTATGGGACAGCTGGTTTTTGCAGCAATTGTGACGGTTATTATTTCACTTGCTATGCTGATTCTGACCAAAAGCCGTTTCGGTGAGAAACGGGGAGACTGGAAACATTTGAAAATCGTGATTCCGGAAAATCTGGATTACCATATTATTTTAAAAGATGTTCGTAAGGAGAAAGAAATGATCGATGAGATTCGCTGCAGAAACGGCAATCTCTCAATTACCTGCGGCAGACGGGTTCAGGATGGACTGGAATTGTAGGAGGCATACAAATGAAAAGAAAAAATGTGCAGAAACTGCTGGCTCTGGTGATAAGCGGCTGTATGGTTTTGGGCGGCTGCGGAAAATCTTCTGATACTGCAGCGGAAGCAAATCAGGATAGTACGGCATCTGAGCAGGAAACAGATGGCAGCAGTACCCAGGAGCCTGCATCGACACTTAAAGTCACCGCTGATATGGCGGATTTTAAAGATGATGATGTATATGAAGACTGGAAGAGCGGTACATATACGGATATTTCACTGGAGGGCGATTCTGCCAAAGCCGGGGAAAACGGAACCGGTACAACGATTAAGGGCAGCGTGATCACCATTAACCAGAGCGGGACATATGTATTTTCCGGCACTTTGGAAGATGGACAGATTGTTGTAGATGTGGATGACACAGAAAAAGTCCGTATTGTTCTGAATGGTGCGGATATAAACTGTTCAGCCGGGCCGGCTGTTTTGTGCACAGATGCGGATAAACTGATTATTTCGCTGGAAGATGGAACGGAAAATAAGCTGTCTGACGGAAAAGAGTATACGTCAGAAGATTATACCGCAGCGGTATACAGTAAGGCAGATCTGGTTTTTAACGGAACCGGTACCCTTACAGTACAGGCTAATTATAACAATGGTATTCAGAGCAAAGATGATCTGCGTATTATGGAGGGTGTGTACAACATAACCAGTGCGGATGATGGTCTGGTGGGAAAAGACAAGGTCGCTGTTAAAGATGGCACCTTTACCATTACCTCAGAGGGCGATGGAATAAAATCCACCAACGATGTAGATGAGGAAAAAGGTTTTATCTATATTGGGGATGGAAAATTTACCATTGAATCCGGAGCGGATGGCATTCAGGCTGAGACCGGAATGTTGATTGAAGGCGGTGAGTTTTCTATTGTGGCAGACGGCGGTGCAGAAAATGCTGTTTCAACAGGCAATGCAATGGGGCAGTTTATGTCACGGGAGAACAGAAAACAGGCAGAAACCGTAAGTCAGACGGATGATAGAAATGGGCAGCAATCCGCATCTGCAGAAAGTGCAGAGGCAGAAGAAACAGGAAGCAAAGGAATTAAGGCGGTTGGCTGTCTGGATATTACCGGGGGAACTTTTGTGATTGATGCTTCGGATGACACACTGCATACAAATTATGCGATGACCATTGATGATGGTGATTTTACATTGACTGCCGGCGATGATGCGGTGCATGCGGATGAGCAGATGGTGTTAAATGGCGGCACTTTTATGATTCCACAGTGTGTGGAAGGTCTGGAAAGTGCAGACTTGACGATCAATGGCGGGGAATATGATATTACGGCTTCGGATGATGCAATCAATGGTGCCGGCGGAGAAAAAACAGATTCGGATATGACAGGTCAGATGCCTGGAGGCGGAACCATGCCGGAAGATATGGAAATACCGGAAGGCGGAGAAATGCCGGAGGGCATGGAAATACCGGAAGGCGGAGAAATGCCGGAGGGCATGGAAATACCAGAAGGCGGAGAGATGCCGGAGGGCATGGAAATACCGGAAGGCGGAGAAATGCCGGAGGGTATGGAAATACCAGAAGCCGGAGAAATGCCAGAGGGTATGGAAATACCAGAAGCCGGAGAAATGCCGGAGGGCATGGAAATACCAGAAGATGCAGAAATGCCCCAGGGTGGCCGGATGCAGGGACGAGGCGGAAATATGTCTCAGGGCAATATGAATTCGGGTGGAACCACAGGTGATACAGAAACAGCCCCGGCGGAAGGAAAGCAGGGTGACTGGGGACAAAAGGATATGGGCGGCGGAATGGGTATGCTCAGCACTTCCAGCGGAACCCTCACGATTACAGGCGGTTATATTGTGGCCCGCAGCAGCGGTGACGGCATTGACGTAAATGGAAGTGTGTATATGACCGGCGGAACGGTAATTGTGGAAGGTCCCGAAAATGATGGGAATGCAGCATTGGATTATGATTATTCCTTTGTAGTGGATGGGGGTACATTTACTGCAGTGGGAAGTTCTGGTATGATGCAGACCATTTCTTCTGAGTCCCAGATCACATTCTTCACAGCTGTTTTTAATGAACAGCAGGCGAATCAGACTGTAACGGTAAAAGATGCCCAAGGTAATGTTGTTACAGAATACACGCCTTCAAAAGTTTATGAGAGTCTGATTTTTGCTTCTGAGGATCTGGTGGAAGGTGAGAACTATCAGATTTATGCAGGTGAGACATTACTGGCAGAAGTTACGGCAGAATAAGAAAACCGGGCAAATATAAAGAAAAATAAGTGAAACCACAAATGATAATCCCTTTAAAACGGTTGAGAGTAAGATCTTTCAGTCTGTTTTGGAGGGATTTTTTGCTGCAGTATTTTACAGAAATCACTGTTTTAATGGAAATAGGTCTTTGAAACCTGGAACTTGATTTTTAAGATGGCTATGTTATCATTAAACACACGGGAGGCTTTATAATGGTATGAATATCTGCATGATTGGAATTGACTATAAAAAAGCGGATCTGGATGTGCGAGGCTTTTTTTCTTTTACAAAAAAAAGCGCGGTTTCTGCTATGGAAAAGCTGTGTCAGCTGCCCAGGGTGCAGGGATGTGTCATTCTCTCAACCTGTAATCGTACGGAAATATGGCTGGATACAGATGCCGGGGATATGGAGCTTGCATGGACGGTGTATAAAGAATGGTGCACATGGAAAGGCATTGAGGAAAAACAATATCGGGATGTGTTTGTACATCGGGAACAGCAGGATGCGGTGAAGCATCTTTTTTGGCTGACCAGCGGTATGAAGTCCAGGATTCTTGGGGAGGATCAGATTCTTTCCCAGGTGAAAGACGCACTTTTGCTGTCACGGGAAAATGGCTTTGTAAATAATACATTGGAAGTATTGTTTCGGCTGGCAGTTACAGCCGGAAAAAAAGTAAAAACCCAGGTAGCTTTTCCACATAGGAATACATCGGCTGTGGAAAAAGCGGTTGATCTGCTGAGACAGTGTGGATATGAGATAAAGAATAAGCGCTGTATGGTAATCGGAAACGGTCAGATGGGGCTTCTGGCCGCACGGGCTTTTCGGGATGCGGGTGCAGATGTGTGGATGACCGTCCGTGCCTATCGGCATGGGCAGGTGGAAGTTCCGGAGGGCTGTGATAAAATTCCTTTTGAGACAAGGGCAGAATATATTGATAAATGTGATTATATCGTGGGGGCAACTTCCAGTCCCCACTATGTTATGACAAGAAATCTGTTTGAACATTACGGGTATCGTCAGGGTCTGGTTTTGATTGATCTGGCGGTACCGCGGGATGTGGAAGAATCTGTGAGGGAGATGGATGGAATTCGCCTGTATGATATTGATGCTTTCTCTGCCGGAATTGAAAATGAAAAGGAGATGCAGGCCATTGTGGACGCAGAACTTCTTTTGCAGGAAGAAATGGAAGCTTTTTATCATTGGCTGGATGGCAGGGAACTGGTTCCGCGGATGGAGCTTCTGAAACAGGAGATGGCGGAAGATATGATTGTGCGAATGCAGAAAAAGGTAAGAAAGCTGTCTGCCTCCGAACACGAAAAAGAAAATCTTTTGGAAAATATGGAACAGGCGGCGCGGAAGGCAGTGAATAAAACATTATTTGGTCTAAAACATTATCTGACACAGGATGAATTTCAGCGATGTCTGGAAGGACTGGAGCAGTTGTATGGAGAAGAGTAAAGCTCATTTTCCCCTTTTTGTGGATTTGTCGGAAAAACAGATTCTTGTGGCAGGCGGCGGCAATATTGCGGCCAGAAGAGTGCACATATTGTGTTCTTTCTGCAATAAAATAAAAGTGGTGGCACCGGAGATCTGCGGAGAGATCAAGTCCGAGCCGGTGCAGTATGAAGAGAGAATATTCATGGCCGGAGATTTGGATGGAATGGATCTGGTTCTGGCAGCTACAAATGATGTTCTGGTAGATCAGGAAATATACAGTTTGTGTAAAAAAATGAAAATTCCGGTCAATGTGGCTTCGGATAAGCAAAAATGTGATTTCTTTTTTCCTGGGATCGTACAGGATGAAAATGTGGTGGTAGGGATCACCGCCAGCGGGAAAAATCACACACAGGCCAGGCTGGTA
Source organism: Lachnospiraceae bacterium (assembly GCA_036310185.1). Classification (GTDB taxonomy): domain Bacteria; phylum Bacillota; class Clostridia; order Lachnospirales; family Lachnospiraceae; genus JALENY01. The sequence goes on from JAXJSH010000041.1 coordinate 7,558, forward strand.
CGGGAAAAAATCCAGAAAGTAATCGGAAATTTATAGAGCAGAAACCGTTTGGCAATGACGCAGTAAGTGAAAATCAGCAAATATTTTTTGAAGCTTGGAGAACGGCGGGACATAATTCCGGTGAAAAATCAAAAAGAGGGAGGGCATGTTGTTTCATGGAAAAAAAGGTCATAATCGGCAGCAGAGAGAGTAAACTGGCAGTGATTCAAAGTGAAATGGTTAAAAATTATATTGAGACGGAATGTCCGGGGATGACAGCAGAACTTTTGACCATGAAAACAACAGGAGATAAGATACTGGACCGGACTCTGGATCAGATCGGAGGAAAGGGACTATTTGTGAAAGAGCTGGACAAAGCCCTTTTGGAAAGGAAAAGTCAGATATCGGTACATAGTCTGAAGGATATGCCCATGGAAGTGCCGGAGCAACTTCCCATTCTTGGTTTTTCAAAGAGGGAAGATCCGAGAGATGTTCTGGTTTTGCCGCAGGGTGCGGCAGAACTGGACCCGGATAAGCCCATCGGATGTTCCAGTCTCAGGCGTCAGATTCAGCTTAAAACATTGTATCCCCATATGAAGTGTAAGAGCATTCGGGGAAATGTTCAGACCAGACTGGCAAAACTGGACAGTGGAGCATATGGGGGACTGGTTCTGGCGGCAGCCGGGCTCAAGCGACTGGGATTGGAGGGGCGTATTTATCGCTGTTTTTCTGTGGAAGAGATGCTTCCGGCGGCCGGTCAGGGGATTTTGGCGGTACAGGGGCTTGCCGGAGAAAACTATGATTATTTGAACGGATTTTTTGATCGGAAGGCAGCGTATGCGGCCATTGCAGAGCGGGCATTTGTAAAGCGGCTGGATGGGGGCTGTTCTTCTCCGGTGGCGGCTTATGCAGAGGTAGATCAGGACCGTCTGAGACTTACCGGGCTCTATTATGACAGTCAGAGCGGAAGCTATTGGACGGAGACGGAAACGGGACCGGTAGAGACGGCAGAAATGCTGGGCATAAATCTAGCCGATCGGATCGTGAAAAAGAATTAGGAGTTTTGTAAATATATGGAGGCTGGAAAAGTATGGCTTGTGGGGGCTGGTCCCGGAGATGGAGGTCTGTTTACGATAAAAGGAAAGCGTGTGCTTGACGAGGCGGATGTGGTGGTCTATGACCGGCTGGTTGGTCAGGAGATTCTTGCCATGGTCCCGCAACATGCGGAATGTATCGATGTGGGGAAAAGGGCCGGCAGACATACCGTGTCTCAGGCGAATATTAATGAAATTCTGCTGGAAAAAGCCATGGCAGGGAAGAAAGTGGTTCGGCTGAAAGGCGGTGACCCCTTTTTATTTGGCCGCGGCGGTGAGGAACTGGAGCTTTTGTGTCAGCATAAGATCCCTTATGAAATTGTACCGGGGATAACTTCGGCCATAGCAGTTCCTGCTTACAATGGAATTCCGGTGACGCATCGGGATTTTGCTTCATCGGTTCATATTATTACCGGCCATAAGAAACAGGACCAGCAATATGATATAGATTTTGAGGCACTGGTAAAGGTAAAGGGTACGCTGGTTTTTCTGATGGGCGTGTCGGAACTGGAAAATATCTGTACAGGGCTGCTGGAAGCCGGAATGAATCCGAATACGCCCGCAGCGATACTGCAAAAAGGAACGACGGCCGGGCAAAAAAGAATTGCAGCAACGGTGGGCACACTTTTTGAAGAGGCAGAGAAGCAGGGGGTGGAGACTCCGGCCATTATTGTGGTTGGAACCGTCTGTGATCTGGCGGATACTTTTTACTGGCATGAAAAGCTGCCGCTGGCCGGTCGGAAAATTGTGGTGACAAGACCGGAAGGGCTGGCCTGGGCGATGGCGGATAAGCTGCGAAGACAGGGTGCGGAAGTGCTGGAACTTCCGTCCATTCGGACTGTGGCTGTGGAAGATCAGAGCAGACTGCAGTCGTGTCTGGGACAGGTACACAGGTATGACTGGATTGCTTTTACCAGTCAGGCGGGTGTGCAGATTTTTTTTGAACAATTATGCAGAGCGGGAAAAGATGTGCGCAGTCTTGCGGGTGTGAAAATTGGGGCGATCGGAGAAGGAACCAAAAAAGCGCTGGCAAAATGGGGTATTCTGGCGGACCTGATGCCGGAGATATACGATGGAGAGCATCTTGGAAAAGCTATTTTGGAAGAAGGTATGAAAAAGGAAGAGGGCAGAATTCTTCTTCCGAGGGCTCGAATGGGCAGTCCGGAATTGTACAGGATTTTGACGGAGGCCGGAAGGCTGGTGGATGATATTCCAATCTATGATACTTTTTATGAAAAACAGACGCTGGTTGATGAAAAAGCAGAATTTGAAAGCGGAGCAGTTGATTTTGTCACATTTACCAGTGCTTCCACAGTCCGGGGATTTGTGGATGCGACAAAGGGGCTGGATTACAGAAAGGTTAAGGCGGTCTGCATTGGAAAACAGACGGCAGCAGAGGCCGGGCGGTATGGAATGCAGTGTTTTGTGGCAAGGCAGGCAACGGCGGACAGCGTTGTGGAGAAAATTTTGGAAGTTTGCCAGGGAAGATCTGATTTTTCTGGCTGACCGGAAGTTTTGGATTTGCAGTAAAGTAGAATGTTAAGGAAAGAGGTAATGAAAATGGATATGAGAAAAAGACCGAGAAGGCTGCGGGGCGGGGAAAATATCCGCCGGATGGTGCGTGAGACCAGAATGGATAAGTCTTCTTTGATCTATCCCCTTTTTGTGCGGGATGGAGAAAACATCCGGGAAGAGATTCCTTCTATGACGGGTCAGTATCGCCACAGTGTGGATCAACTGCCCTATGAGCTGGAAGCACTGAGTAAGGCAGGTGTTTCTTCTGTTATGCTTTTTGGTATTCCGGATCATAAGGACCCGCTGGGAAGCCAGGCATATGCAGAAGACGGGGTGGTTCAGCGTGCTCTGAGAGAAGCAAAAAAGCGGTTTCCGGACCTTTATTATATTACCGATGTGTGTATGTGCGAGTATACATCACACGGACATTGTGGTGTGTTGTGCGGACACGATGTGGAGAATGATCAGACACTGGAACTTCTGGCAAAAACCGCACTTTCCCATGTACAGGCCGGAGCAGATATGGTAGCTCCGTCGGATATGATGGACGGCCGTGTTCTTGCTATCCGCACGCTTCTGGATAAAAGCGGATATAAAGAAATACCGATCATGTCCTATGCAGTAAAATACGCATCGGCTTTTTATGGTCCGTTCCGGGATGCGGCAGGAAGTGCCCCGGCCTTTGGAGACCGGAAAAGCTATCAAATGGATATTCATAACAGCCGGGAAGGCGTTAAGGAAGCGCTGCTGGACGTGGAAGAAGGCGCGGATATCATCATGGTAAAACCGGCTATGGCTTATCAGGATATGATTACAAAAGTACATGATGCGGTTAAAGTGCCGGTGGCTGCATACAGCGTAAGCGGTGAGTATGCCATGGTAAAAGCAGCAGCCCGCAATGGCTGGATTGACGAAAGCCGGGTAGTCTGCGAGATGGCGGTGGGTGCTTACCGGGCAGGGGCTCAGATTTATCTGACTTATTTTGCAAAAGAACTGGCCGGGTACATGGATGAAGGGAGAATTGGATGATGCGTTCAGAAGAATTGTATAAAAGAGCGGTTTCGGTGATTCCGGGCGGTGTAAACAGTCCGGTGCGGGCATTCGGGTCTGTGGGCATGACGCCCCGTTTTGCTGCGTCGGCAAATGGCAGCCATATTACCGATGCGGACGGAAAGGAATATATTGATTATATTGGTTCCTGGGGACCCATGATTCTGGGGCACAATCATCCGGCTGTCCGTGAAAGTGTGATAAAAGCTGCGGAAAAAGGCCTAAGTTATGGAGCGGCTACGGAAGTGGAGGTGGAGATGGCGGAATTTATCTGCGAAAATATTCCGTCCATCCACATGATACGTATGGTCAACTCCGGTACAGAAGCGGTCATGAGTGCGGTTCGTACGGCCAGAGGCTATACAGGAAGAGATAAAATTGTAAAATTTGAAGGCTGCTATCATGGTCATTCAGATTCACTTCTGGTAAAAGCCGGTTCCGGGCTTATGACAGCGGGCATTCCAGGCAGTGCAGGCGTACCGGCAAAGGTTACGGAGGACACATTGTCTGCCGTGTACAATGATCTCACCTCGGTGGAACGGCTGTTTGAAGAATTTCCGCAGGACATTGCAGCGGTGATCGTGGAACCGATGGCAGCGAATATGGGTGTGGTAACGCCGAAGGAAGGCTTTTTAAAGGGTCTGCGGCAGCTTTGTACGAAATATGGCGCGCTTTTGATCTTTGATGAGGTGATTACCGGATTCCGGCTTGGTTTTACCGGAGCACAGGGATATTTCGGCATTACACCGGATCTGACTGCTTATGGAAAAATTATTGGTGCAGGTATGCCGGTGGGAGCATACGGAGGCAAAAAAGAGATTATGGAAGTGGTGGCACCGGTGGGACCGGTTTATCAGGCGGGAACCTTAAGCGGAAACCCGGTGGCCATGCATGCCGGTCTGACACAGCTTCAGATATTGAAAAAACACCCGGAAATTTATGAGCATATGGAATCTGTGAGTAAAAAACTGTTTGATGGAATACAGACGATCATAGACAAAAAAGGTCTGCCCTGTACCTGTAATCATATGGGTTCGCTTGGCACTGTATTTTTCACAAAAGAAAAGGTGACAGATTATACGGCTGCTCAGACCTGTGATACAAAAGGGTATGCCGCCTATTTTGCAAAAATGCTTTCGGGAGGCATTTATCTGGCACCGTCTCAGTTTGAGGCCATGTTTGTTTCAAATGCACACAGCGAAGAAGATATTGAACAGACGTTGGAGGTATTTGGACAGGTTTAAACGGATAAAATAGAATAGAATCTTATTATGCGGGATGCTTTTGATGAGTGAATTCTGGAAACAGATTGCTGCGGTATTTGCCATAATTTTATTTTTGCCGCTGCTTTTAGCCCTGCTGATCCAGGAAAAAGCGTATATATCTTTTACCGAAAAGGAGGAACTGGAGATATATCTGCCTTTTCTGATGGCAGAGACACTGGAAGAGGACTCGCATATGGAAACCATGAAGGCTTGGGCTGTCCTTATGAGAAGCAATGTGACAAAAGCATTGGATGAGGGCAGTGTAAGCCTTTCTGATTTGCGCAGTCAATATGTGAATGATGCTGCAGATATGGGAGAAGAATACGAGCAGTTTTACGAGAAGCTGGTATCTGCCTGCAGGGCCACGGAAGGAGAAATGGTTTTTTTTGAAGGGGAGGTGTGCTACTGCCCTTATTTTCAGGTCAGTAATGGAGTGACCCGTGATCCCTTTGAAAATTTCAGTGAAAATGTGTATCCGTATCTGATGTCGGTATCCAGTCAGCAGGATGAAGAAAGTTACGGGTATATGAAAGTCACTTATTATGAAATGTCCGAATTTTATAAAATGATCGACGATTTGTATCTGAGTGGTGAAAATACCCAGGAAAATGACCAGATTCAGAGCGTACCGGCCAATGAAACAGAGGCAAACGCAGCAGTGAATCAGGAAACGGCCGATTCAGGAAGCACAGTGCAGATTTCTTCCGGGACAGAGGATGCATCCGTGGTCCGTATAGAGATTGCCGAGCTGGATTCAGCCGGATATGTAAAATGGATAAAAATCGGGGATCGGACCATAGGCGGAGAGACTTTCCGGAAAGATATAGGTCTGAATTCCAGCTGCTTTTCCATAGAAACGACAGAAAATCAGGTGCGGATCACCTGCAGGGGAAAGGGGCACGGGTTCGGATTATCCTGGTACGGCGCCGACACCATGGCAAGGGAAGGAAAAAACTATAAAGAACTGATCGAATATTATTTTTACAATGTGACAATTTCAAAAGGCGAATGAATAGATTCTCATATTCTGGCAAACCTATAATTACATCAGAACATACAGGTAGAGGTGAAGAATATGAGTAAAAAACAGAAATTAGTCAGATGGATTATCAGTGGAACTCTTTTGGCGGCAGTGGTATTGGTCGGAGTCAGTGTGTATCAGGTCGAGACCAGTGAACCGGAAATTCTGGAGGAAGAAGAATACGCAGAAGCGCCGGATTCCGGGGAAGAGCAGGCAAAACTTACCGTTGATGAAGATGGGGACGAAGAAGCAGACAGCACACAGCCGCATCATGCAACAGTTACGGACGAAGATGAAGAACTTGCACAGAGTGAACAGAAAACAGAAGATGCTGCATCCGGTGATGTAAGTGCACAGGTAGATACAGACGATGAGGAAAAGACAGAAGATGTGGATGCATCTGTATTGCCCACATTGAATTTCTCAGAAGATTCTCTGATGAGCTGGCCGGTAAATGGTCAGGTAGTGCTGGATTACAGCATGGATCATACGGTATATTTCCAGACGCTGGATGTATATAAGTATAATCCGTCTATCATTGTGGGAACATCCATCGGCGAACCGGTTATTGCTGCGGCAAACTGCAAAATCCTGAGCATCGAAGAAAATACAGAAACAGGAACAACGATTACCGCTGATCTTGGAAACGGATATCAGGCAGTTTACGGTCAGCTGGCAGATGTACAGGTTGCAGTGGATGACGTAGTAGCGGAGGGAACCACACTTGGTTATGTAAATGAACAGACCCGTTTTTATGCGGAAGAGGGAAGTAATCTGTATTTCGCAATGACAAAAGACGGCGAAAGCATTGACCCGATTGTTTATCTGCCTTAATCTTGCACATTTTTTAAGAAAAAGCGTATAATACAGTATACAATGTTTTACCATATTGAAAATTCGCAATCGCATATAATTCACAGTCTTTGCTTTCAATATGGTTAAAGTACAGCAACACGTCGATTGCTTTATATAGAGGCTGCTGTGGATCGTATGTTCAGATTTGTTTTGAACAGGAACGTCCATGGCGGTTACATAGATTTTAGAAAATAGATGACTGCAGCAATTCAAAAAGAAAAGTTTTGGACAAAAGAGGGTTGAAATGAATTACACATATATCTTGAAATGCAGCGACGGAAGTCTGTATACAGGGTGGACAAACAATCTGGAAAAAAGAGTGGCGGATCACAATGCGGGAAAGGGAGCCAAATACACAAAGGGGCGAAGACCGGTGGAGCTGGCTTATTACGAAGCTTTTGAAACAAAGGAAGAGGCCATGAAGCGGGAATACGCCATAAAACAGTTATCGAGAGCGGAAAAAAATGAATTGATAGAGTAATCTTCTGCTGAAATAAAAAAGTATCCGGTCACGTTTTTGTTATGACCAGATACTTTTTTTACAGGAAGGGTGCTATTAGAGAGTCATTCACATTGATTTAAAGCGGCATGCATGCAATGTACTGATACATGACAACAAAATGGCAGGCGCTTCCACCCATAACGCATATATGAAAGATCTCATGAGAACCAAAGTTTTTGTGGCGGGAATTGAAAATCGGAAGCTTCAGAGCATAGATAATTCCTCCTATGGTGTAGATAATTCCCCCAGCCAGAAGCCAGCCGAAAGCCGGTCTGGATAATGCATGGAAAATCTGACTGAAAGCAAGGACGACCATCCATCCCATCCCAATGTACAAAACAGAAGAAAACCATTTCGGACAGTTAATCCAGCATGCTTTTACGATAATGCTGATGATGGCAACGGTCCAGACTGCTGCGCAGAGCAGATAGCCGGTGCGGTTGTTCAGTGCAATTAGGCAGACCGGTGTGTAGCTGCCGGCGATAAGAACGGAAATCATCATGTGGTCAAATTTTTTCAGCCTGCGGTTGACTTTTTCATTTATATCAAAGGAATGGTAAATGGTGCTGGCCGCATAAAGCAATATCATACTGGTTATAAAAATAGCAAGTGAGATCACATGCAGATGATCCGGTTCACGGGCCGCTTTGCTGAGCAAAGGGACAACAGCCAGTACGGCAAGGATCAGAGCGATAAAATGGGTAATTGCACTACCCGGGTCTTTCAGTTTAAATTTCATTTTAGAACACCTCCGTCACGACATGTAGTTTTTAAAACTATGTGTTGTTGTAACTATATTATTACCGGAGTGAAAAAAAATCAATACCCTAATTTACTTTTTTTACAGAAAATGCTACTATGAGGAGAAAAGGAAAGAAGGAGAGCGATTCAATTATGTCGCGTCAGGAAAAAATATATATTATCGGTCACAAGAATCCGGATACGGATTCTATCTGTTCAGCGATTGCATACGCTGACATCAAAAACAGGACCAGTTCCAGGCGGTATGTTGCAAAAAGGGCAGGTCAGATCAATGAAGAGACCGAATTTGTTTTAAATAGATTCGGGGTGGAGACTCCGGGCTATTTATCGGATGTGGGAACTCAGGTAAAAGATATGGAAATACATAAAACCCAGCCGGCAGACAGTTCCATTACCATCAAGCGCGCATGGCAGCTGATGAAGGAAAGCGGAGCGGTGACTCTGCCCATTACCAATCGGGAAGACCGGCTGGAGGGAATCATTTCCGTCAATGATATTGCCACCTATTATATGGATGCAAGTGACCGGAAAATCATGTCTATTGCAAGAACCCAGTATCGCAGTATGGCAGACACTCTGGAAGGCAAGGTTATTATGGGGAATGAACACGGATATTTTATTCGTGGCAAGGTCCTGGTTGCGGCTTCTGAGGCCCAGATGCTGGATGAACACGTGGAAGAGGACGATCTTCTGATTCTGGGGGACCGGGAAGAGATGCAGCTGTGTGCCATTCAGCTGGGCGCCAGCTGTATTGTGGTGACCCTTGGTGCGGAAATTTCGCACAGGGTAAAGACTGAGGCACAGAAGTACAGCTGTGTGATCATCAGCACACCATTTGATACCTATACGACGGCGCGTCTGATCAACCAGAGTATTCCCGTAAAATATCTTATGAAAAAAGATAATCTTGTGACATTCCATCTTGATGATTTCACAGATAATATTCAGGAAGTTATGGGAAAACTGCGTCATCGAGATTTCCCAATCCTGGATAAGAGAAACCGGTATATTGGAACCATTTCCCGCCGAAATATGTTAAATATAAAAAAGAAAAAGCTGATCCTGGTGGATCACAATGAAAAATCCCAGGCGGTGGATAATATTGACCAGGCTGAGATCGTGGAGATCATCGATCATCACCGAATCGGTACGCTGGAAACACTTCAGCCTGTATTTTTCCGGAATCAGCCGGTGGGCTGTACCGCTACGATCATGTATCAGATGTATCGGGAAAGAGAGCTGGAGATTCCCCCAAAAATAGCGGGCCTGCTCTGTGCGGCTATCATTTCCGACACGCTGATGTTCCGTTCTCCGACCTGCACCAAATGGGATCAGGAAGCGGCGCTGGAACTGGCGAATATTGCGGAGATTGATATTGAAGCTTTTGCTACGGAAATGTTCCACGCAGGAAGCAATCTGAGAGGAAAATCACCGGAAGAAATTTTTTATCAGGATTTCAAAAAGTTTATTATGGACGATGTCACCTTCGGAGTCGGTCAGATTTCTTCCATGGATGCCAAGGAACTGGGCGAGGTACGGGACCGCCTGCTTCCGATCATGAAAAACGAGTGTGGAAAAAATGGTATTTCCATGGTATTTTTCATGCTTACCAATATTATTTCCGAGTCCACGGAACTGCTCTGTTTTGGTGAAGGAAGCGGAAAAGTGGTGGAAGAGGCTTTTGGGGCGCAGGTTTGCGATGGCAGCTGCTATCTGCCGGGTGTGGTATCCAGAAAGAAACAGCTGATACCGAATTTTATGGCAACCATGCAGAATAATTAACAGAAAAGGCAGTTTGGAGTAAAAATGGGAAAGCAACATTGGAAAGCGGGCAATATGGTCTATCCGGTTCCGGCGGTTATGGTAAGCTGCCAGCGGCCGGGAGAACGCCCCAATATTATAACAGTGGCCTGGTGCGGTACCGTCTGCACGGCACCGGCGATGCTGTCCATATCGGTCCGGCCGGAACGGTATTCTTACGATATTATCCGGGAAAGCGGAGCGTTTGTGGTGAATCTGGTGACGAAGGATCTGGCTTTTGCCACCGATTACTGCGGTGTTCGTTCCGGACGGGATGTAGACAAATTCAGGGAAATGAAACTGACGGAGCTTCCTTCTCAGCATATCGGTGCGCCGGGAATTGCAGAATGTCCGGTGAATATAGAATGCAGGGTAAAAGAAGTGCTGGAGCTTGGTTCACATCATATGTTTGTTGCGGAAGTCCTGGGTGTGACGATTGATGAAAAATATATGGATGAAAAAGGAAAATTTCATCTGAACCGGAGCGGCCTGATTGCCTATTCTCATGGGGAATACTTTGAATTAGGGAAAAAGGTTGGCAAGTTCGGATACTCCGTGCAGAAGAAAAAGGCAGTCGCAAAAGAAACGGGTGAATCGAACCGATCAGGATCACCCCGGAAAAAGCAAAGCGGAAAAAAGAAACACGGAAGAAAAGCACAGACATCAGAAAAATAAAAC
>JAXJSH010000042.1:0-51209 GCA_036310185.1 Lachnospiraceae bacterium
GGAAATTACACCTCTTTATTTTTCAGACTATTGGCAGTATTCAATGGCAAATAAATTTAAATTTTTAGCCAGAATAAAGAGATATACCGTGGAAGAAGCAAGAAAAATGGTAGGAACATACGTTGATGATTGTAAATGTTACACATACCCGTTTCTTTCTGCTTTAGGCGAAACAGAGTATAGCGACAAAAGTCTAAAAGACGAGATTCGCCAAATTGATAAAATGTATGCAATCCAACATGGAGGAAAACACGGAGATTACATTACAGTAATTGGACAAAAAAATACCAAAAAAAGGAAACACCATGATACTGAAATGCGAAGAATCCTGTTATATAACAAGATTTGCGAGTGTCTTGATAAACGGAATATAAAATACGAACCCATTAAACACCCTGTCACAATAGATACTCAGAATTTATTTAAAACTCTTGTCGAAAAAGGAGAAGATTATAGCCAATTTGATTTACTAAAAACAATTATATTAATAAGAAATGATAAAAACACCAGCCAGTTCTTATTTTGTATTTTACCAAGAGAAAATAAAATCAGTCTCAATCGTCTGCATGCTAAGTTAATGTCAGAGAAATCTATAATCGAAAAGTTCGGCAAAGGAACAATATCACCACTGGTTGTTCTTCCAGAAATTGTAGATATGACAGAATGCTCTGGAACCTATTATCTTATGGGGCTCGAGAAACTTGTGAAAGATTATATAATTATTAGTTCTGGAATAAGTACCGAATCAATAAAAATGAAAAGAAGAGATTTTCTTAGTTTAATGAAAAGTTTAGGAGCAGTAAATTACAACATTGATGGCGATATTCAATAAATACAAAATATACATGTATATCAAAGCATTATTGCAACCTGACATTTAAATGGCTGCTTCGGCAAATATATCTACCGAAGCAGCCATTTGTTATCATGATTTTCCGTTCGCAACGACCGGAGTCGGACGGCGTGAATCAAAAACTTCTGCTGCATTGAACATATTGTCCAGTACATTGGTCTGGCCCGTGCTTGCCTTATAAAGCATATAACCGTCCAGATTAATCCGTCCCTGGCGGACATAGTCGTCACGTATCTGCACCCAGTATGGGGTAGAACCGTCTACGTTACAGAAGAAATTGTAACCGGCACTCTTATAATAGTTGTATTTTGCATTGTCGGTGCTGTAGTCGTGCCAGTCACCAATGTCATTTCCATGGGCAAAAATGATGGTATCCACATCGCCTACAATGTTCTCAACGGTATTGACCCATTTTTCATTATCCACCTGCAGCGCTTCTGCACTCTTATCCGTTACGCTCAAATGCCCCCATGTATGGCTCGCGAATTCCCAGCCAGATTCCTTAATGGCATCTGCAACCTTCGTTGCCTCCGCCACTTCATTTTCCCAGTCAAAATCCGGGTGTTTATCCAGCCATGCCTGCTGGTCCCGACCCAGATCCACTCCTGTTTTGTAAGCCACATCGGTGCGATATCCGAATACACCGTCATAACCGGTCATGGCAATCAGACCCCTGGCCCCTTTATATGCGCCGTCCGGATGCTCTTCCAGGAAAGAATTCAGGCGGGGCACCACATCGTAATCTCCGATGCTTGTATTGCCTGACGCATCTGTATATTCGCATTTTACATCGCCGTTCTGATCCAGAACCAGTTTGTTTGGATAGCCTGCGGATTCATATGAATGATAGTAACTCAGATCATCAATAGAGAGAACCACTGCTTTTTTGCCCGGCGGAAGCATCAGATTTGTATTTTTCTCAAAATGAACATTTCCATTTTCATCGGTTGTCTCAACGACCAGGTCTCTCAGACGTACAAATACATAGCCATTGTCATACATCTGCTGCGTGATCTTGTCAAACTCCTCAACCGTAGTCATCCAGGCATTCATTCCATCCACCTGACTCTGCCCCAATACACTTACATTAAAAGCCCGATCCGTATCATTCATCAACGAGTGATAAAAGATATGGGGCACGGTATCCACATCAACAGCCACACAACTGTTTTTTGTTGCCTGATATTGCGCAATAGCTGCAGACACATCCGGATCGCTGTCATATCCCGGAATGGTCTGAAGCAGTTCAATTGCACGATCATAATCGTAGCCTGCTGCGAGATATGCCGCCTGCTCCATAACAGAAGCTTTTTCTCCAGATCCAGCCTGATCCTGCTCTGTTTCTCCGCTTACATTTTCTCCCATTGTTTCTTCTGTATCCTCAGATCCAAACGGTATCTCTGCTGTCGCACTTCCATTTTTCTGATTGTCGTCTTCTTTTTTATTCGCTATAAAAACAAAGAAAATACATACAATCAAAATAACAAGCAGCACAAAAAGCATGACAGCCTTTCCGATCAGCGCCCTTTTTCTTTTCTTTTGAAGTCTTTCCCTGCGGGCATTCATATATTCTCTTTCTTCTTTCCCTGTCATAATACCCCTCTTCCTTTATTTTAAAATCGTAACGATCCAGAAGCACTCATACACACCTTGCATCTATATATTCGCACCTTCTGAGCAATTACTCTAAATAAATATAAGTTCATTTTAAGTGATGTATGCAAAAAAAGCAACCCTTTGCAGAAAGAAAAGAGCGATCACCCTCTCGAGTAATCGCTCTGTAAATATTCCTTTTAAACAAATCTTCTGATTGCCAGAATCGGACTGGAATCTGCTCTTCTGTTACAGGTAATACCTGCGCTGCTGGACTGTGCTTCTACGATTCGGCCATTGCCATCATAGATTGCCACGTGACCGGAATAACAGATAACGTCACCGGCCTGCGCCTGCGATAAACTTGCAACCGGTCTTCCAAGAGATCTCCATCCAGCGGATGTTCTGTATCCTCCGCTGTATGCACCACAGTTTCTCAATACCTGCCATACGAAGTGTGAACAGTCAATACCATTTGTCAAACTGTTTCCGCCCCATACATACGGATTACCAACAAACTGTTTTGCATAAGATACGATAGATGCACCAGAACCACTTCCTGAATAACTCGGAACACTCTGGCTTCCGGATCCGGATGAACTGCTAGAGCTTCCTGAACTGTTAGAGCTGCTGGAACTGCTGGAGTTCTGAATCTGCTGCTGACGTCTTGCTTCTTCTGCCTGACGGGCTGCTTCTTCCGCTGCTCTTCTTTCCTCTGCCTCAATGCTGGCAATCTGTGCTTCCTGCTGCGCAATCAAGCTGCTGATCTCTGCGGCCTGAGCTTCTGCGGTAGCAATCTGAGCCTCGTAGTTATCACTGACTGCTTTCTTTTGCTCTTTCATGACCTGTAATTCATTCTGTTTCACTTCCAGATCTGCTTTCTGAGCTTCCAGTGACTGTTTCTGAACTTCCAAATCTGCTTTCTGTGTTTCCAGATCGGTTTTCTGTGTTTCCAGACATGCTTTTAATTCAGTAACCTGGTTAACGACTTCGATATATGCTGTCAGCATATTACGATCATAATCATGCATGCTCTGTGCATATTCCGCACGGTTCAGCATCGTTGTAATGTCATCAGCTGACAACATAATCTTAAACCATGCTGTGTCACCGCCATTTTCATATATGTAACGGATACGGGTTTTCATATCAACGTACTGCTTGTCCCGATCTTCTTCTGCCTCTTTCAGTTCTGCCTTTGTCTGTTCGATCTCTGCGGATTTTGCATCAATCTCACCTGTTTTTGTTTCAATGTTTGTTTCTGTTGTTGTAATATCCGTCTTTACCGCGTCAATACGAACCATCATATCGACCAGCTCCAGATCCAGGCTGCTGATTTCTGCCTGTACCGCCTGCTGTTTTGCAGATAAATCGTCAATTACAGCGGTTGTCTCACTCAGCTGACTCTCTGCCTGTGCCTTTTCAGCCTTAATCTCAGACTTTGTGGTAGCCAGAACAGTCACGGTCTCTGAAAATAACATAACAAGACCCAAGAGAAGACATACTACTCTTTTTTTCATTTAATCTCTCCTTATAATACATGAGTGGTTGTCGTTTTCACTGTAACTTTTTTGTAATATTTTCGTTAACCTTTTTACATACTAACACGATTCCCAGATAATTTCAACCCCTTTTAAAGTATTTAAGGGAAACATTTCACAATTTTGTAACAATCTTTCGACTGTTTTATTATTTTTTCTTTATCAGCAGTACGCCGGCCACTTATTGCGGACGGCGCACCAGCACAGGATTTCATTTTCAATTCAACTTCTCTGTTTTTATGCAAAAATCGGTTTCAGGGCTTCTGCCAGCTTTTCTTTCTGGGCTTCTGCCTCTGCAAGATCTTTGCCAAGTGTTGTAAAATATGTTTTGATCTTCGGCTCTGTACCGGACGGACGAACCACTACAGTCGCGCCTCCTTCCAGCGTGTAGATCAGAACGTTTGCTGCCGGAAGTCCTGTTTCTTCCGGTTTCTTGTAATCTGTTACCTTTACAACTGCGTAGCCGCCGATTTCAGCCGGAGGATTCTGGCGAAGATCATCCATGATGCCAGCCATCTTGTCCATACCGGACAGACCCGGGAATTCAAAGCTGTCTACCTTGTTCAGGTAACGGCCATATTTTTCGTAGATTTCTTCCAGACGCTGTTTGATGGAAGAACCAATGCTTCTATAATATGCAGCCATCTCGCAGATCAGCATGGATCCGATAACTGCATCCTTATCACGTACATACGGTCCAGCCAGATAACCATAGCTTTCTTCGAAGCCAAAGATAAAGCGGTCTACTTCTCCTGCTGCTTCCAGGCCGGCAATCTGATCACCGATCCATTTAAATCCGGTCAGAACGCTTCTCATTTCTACACCATAATTTGCAGCTACTGCATCTGCCAGCGGAGTCGATACGATTGATTTTACAGCAACCGGGTTTGCCGGCATTGTGCCGTTTTCAATACGTCCTGCACATATGTAATCCAGTAACAAAACACCAACTTCATTACCGGAAACCAGTTCATAAGAACCATCCGGACATTTGATGGCGATACCTACACGGTCAGCATCCGGGTCAGTAGCCAGCATCAGATCGGCACCCTCTTTTTTTGCCAGTTCAAGGCCAAGGCGAAGTGCCTCAAAAATTTCCGGGTTCGGATACGGACATGTCGGGAAGTTTCCATCCGGATACTGCTGTTCCGGAACGATGGTAACATCATCGATACCGATGTCTTTTAAGATACGCATAACCGGAACCAGACCGGAGCCGTTCAGCGGAGAATAAACCAGTTTCAGACCGGCTGTTTTGCACAGTCCCGGACGTACGCTGCGCGCTTCAATTGCTTCATAAAGAGCCTCTTTACAGTCATCGCCCACATATTCAATGAGGCCTGCTGCCATGCCCTCTTCAAAGGCCATATAGTTTGCACCATCCAGAATATCGGTCTTCTGAATCTCAGCGTATACGATATCAGCTGCTTCGTCGGTCATCTGGCATCCATCCGGACCATAGGCCTTGTAACCATTGTATTTTGCCGGGTTATGAGAAGCGGTAACCATAATCCCCGCATTTGCATTATAATAACGAGTAGCAAAACTCAGTGCCGGAACCGGCATAAGTGCGTCATAAATACGAACTTTGATACCGTTTGCAGCAAGAACACAAGCAGCTGTTTTTGCGAAAACATCACTGTTGATTCGGCTGTCATAGCTGATAGCAACCAGCTGGCTGCCGCCCTGAGTTTTCACCCAATTAGCCAGACCCTGTGTAGCCTGACGAACAACGTAGATATTCATACGGTTAGAACCTGCACCCAACACACCGCGAAGACCTGCTGTACCAAATTTTAAAGCTACAGCAAAACGATCTTTTATTTCTTCTTCATTGCCGGCAATTGCTTCCAGTTCTTCTTTCAGGGCTGCATCTTCCAGATCGGCCCCGAGCCAGCGTTTGTAATCTTCCATATACATATTGCTCACCCATCCTTTTACATTTTTGAGGTATTTAGTGACAATTCACCTAATATATAGTATAAGGAATTTGAAAACTCTTGTCAATCCTCTCTCCCGCCTGCCATTCATAAATGAGAGGATAACCTAAAAATTGTCTGATCGTGCCCCAAAAAAGGAATCCGGTCAAAATTTTACATTTTATTCTGTTACAAGCCGGCGAACCCCGATTTTCCTGATTTTTCCGGAAACCGCATAGGAAAAGAGGAAAAAGCATACGCAGATTACACCCATTGGTACAAACAGCGTAAACGCATTCCATTCAACTGCAAAATTTGCGATACCCATACTGCGTAATACTGTACTTAATATTTTTCCGGAGAATAATATACTCAGCACAGCGCCCACACCCGAACCCAACACTGCAACAAGCAGGAACCGGAACGCAAACTGCAGCCGCAGTGCAGAGGAAGCAAATCCCATAGCCTTATAAATTCCTATATCTGTTTTTTCTTTTGCAAAGGCTTTTGCACACATCATCATGACCACTATAAGTGCAAAAATAACAGAAAAGCTGAAAATCACTGCTTTCATGGCATTGATGGCAATCCCATATGTTTCATCCAGAAGATTTGTAGCACGGATTGCTGTCACCTCAAGAATGTCACCAAACCGTTCCTTCAATGCCTGCTCCACCTCAAATCGTTTTTCCGGATCAGACAGACTGTACCTGCCATAAACCACATAATCAAAGCCGATTTTTTCAGAACCTTCCAGAGACATTGCAAAATTCTGACCCGCATCAGATATGTTCGAATATACTCCCGTAATGATATACTGTTCTTTGTTTCCCTGATAACCGACCGTTACCTCATCCCCAAGTTCCAGGTCCAGTTCTTCCGCCAATATGTCCGTAATCACAATCTCATTTTCATACAGAGGTGCACGCCCCTCCGTCGTCATAATCACCTCCGGATTCCGATACACATTGCTCACGATTTCTTCACCATTAACAGAAAAATAAACCGAAGTCATATAATATTTCTTTTCAATGGCTGTGATTTTTTCCACTTCTTCCTCAATTTCAGAAAGTTTCTCATCGGAAATTTCATTATCAAAGTGAATATCACATTCCGTGTACAACATACCCATAGATTCCAGCGCCGTCTTAGAGGTCATCACGTTGCCGAGGATCATAATCGTCATCATAAAAAAGACCAATATGGAAACAACCGCTATGGCAGCCACATATCTTCGCTTGCCTGATATCAGCTGACGAAATGCAAGGCTTACCGACAGACCCCGTTTGCAGATCGGTGTGTTCATACGGCTGTCAAAATAAATTTCATCTGCACCTCCGGAAATGGCCCGCACCGGTGATATTTTTCCGATTTTATAAGTAACAGCAAAAATATATATTCCTGAAATAACCATCACAGCTAAAATCAGCCCAAGGCTTTTTCCAAATGATATCTGATTTTCAGCAATCACCGCTGTTATGGGCTGAAACACATTTCCCAGCACATACAGCAGCGGAATCGCAAACAACATTCCAGCCACAGCGCCAATCAATTCAGCGATAACATATTGCAGTATAAAGGTCAGACGGATTTTCCCCTTTTCAAATCCCTGGGCCTTCAGCACACCCAGATTCACATAATCCATTTCAATTCCCGTGGATATACTGTGTCCCATAACGATAAGCACAATAACAAGCAGCAAAACAATAAATATGAAAAGAATTGCACAGATAATCTCCGTAAAAAGACTTGTGTAATGAATTGCCATACTCCTTGTCAAAGAGCCAAATCCATTATCCGTGATTCCAGTATCCAGATTCAGCTGACGCCTAAACTGCGTATCTGTGAGAGTACAGTCCTCCTTCTTATAAATCATAAGCACATGGGCATCCGAAGCTTTTTCCTCCGTCTCCCTGGCTATGACTGCCGAAAGTATCTGTTCAAAATCCTCATCACTGACAAATACCTGCTTGTAACCGATGACTGCCGAACCATTCATTGGCTCCAGCACAACGCCCGCAATCATAAATTCATATGCACCGCCAATGGTCTCTATTTCCAGT
The DNA here is from genome assembly GCA_036310185.1 of Lachnospiraceae bacterium. Classification (GTDB taxonomy): domain Bacteria; phylum Bacillota; class Clostridia; order Lachnospirales; family Lachnospiraceae; genus JALENY01. The sequence continues at coordinate 7,970 of JAXJSH010000042.1, forward strand.
TTATCCCCCACCTGACACCCCAGGCTTGTCAGAATTCCCTGCGGAACATAGATTTCTCCCTTTGCCGGAGGCAGTATTTCATCTTCATAATCTGTCAGATTTTCATTGAAAACCCGGATATGATCGTTTACTTTCATCAACATCCAGTGGTTGTCTGTCTCATTTTCACCCGCTGCTGCACGCTCTGTGATAACAGCCCTATCATCCACAACCGATTCCACCATCTCATGATTTTCAACTGAACGTTTCAGTTCTTCCGTAAATCTGCGGTCCAGGATATAAACAAGCGCATCACCGGTACCCGCAATTTCATGGGAATCCTCTATACTTTTTAAGCAGTTTTCTTTCAGACTTAACACTGCCGTCAGAGACATGGCTATAATGATCATCAGCATAACTATACTGAAAAAAGAACCTTTTCTGTGACGGATATTTGCCTTCAATATTGTAAATATTTCCATATTCATCACCTCCGGCCTACCAGTTTAAAGCGGTCAGCCAGGCATTCACCTGAGCTTCCCGGCTTTTTTCTTCTTCCGGATGATACGGCGGCAAAACAAGCTCACCCACAATTTTTCCATCCTCCAGATACAGCAGTCTCGTTGCCCTGAGTGCGGCTTTCATATCATGTGTCACCATCAGAATACTCTGTCCGGACCGGTTCAGTTCCGTAAGAAGGTTCAGTACCTCTTTTGTATTACCCCGGTTCAGCGCACCCGTGGGCTCATCTGCAAACAGAATCTTCGGTGTATTGATGACAGCACGCGCAATGGCACACCGCTGCTGTTCACCACCGGAAACCTGAGACGGTAAATGGGTCTTTATATGGGAAATTCCCATTTTTTCAATCAGCTCTTCTGCCCGCTTTTTCGTTTCTCCAGCAGTTCTCTCTTTATTCAGATATCCCGGAACAACAATATTTTCAAACAATGACAGATTGCTTACCAGATGCATTTGCTGAAAAATGAATCCAAAGTCCGTATAACGCAGCCGGGCAAGATTTTTTTCATTCATGGCAACAAGATTGCTGTCCTTATACGTTACCGTCCCGGCTGTTGCACGATCCATGCCACTCAGTGCGTAAAGAAGTGTGGATTTTCCGGAACCGGATGCACCCATAACCACAGTAAAGTCCCCTTCGTATAAATCGAAATCAACATGTGACAGAATATGGCTCTGTCCCCCATTGTGCGCAAAGCTCTTGCAAAGACCCTTTGCCGATAGAATTATTTTATTCATTTGTTTTTTCCTTTCTCTAATATGCTCTGCTGATGCAGGTACGCAGACTCACGCAAAATGTCTCTGCCTTTCCCAACATCGGATACAGCCATTCTATCGAAAAAGATATTAAGAAGTCTTTAAGAACTATTTTATCGCAGAAAAAACAACCGTCACTTCCAGACCATTCCCGTGATTATGAAGCAGGACTTTTCCATTCATTTTTTCCGCAAGATATTTTATAATATACAGCCCCAGCCCGGATCCCTGCTCATCAGCACAGTTATGCCCCCGGTAAAACTTGTCAAAAATGAAGGGCATATCTTCATCCGGTATGCCAGACCCATAATCCCGAAAATGTACCATTACGTCCGTATCTGACTTGGTAAAAGATACTTCCATATTTGTTTTTGCATATTTTCTGGCATTATTAATAATATTTTCCGTAATTTGAATCACTCTCTTTTTATCCGCCGAAACGATCGCTGTAAAAGGAGGATCTGACACCTTCACATCCGCCTGTTCTCCCGCAATTTCTTCTATGGCGGTTTTCAAAAATCCGCAGATTTCAAATGATTCTGAACTGATCTGAATTTTCTCCAGATCAGAAAGTGAGTGCAAAAACAGATCGTTGGTCAATCCTGAAACTTCATCACATTTTTTCATAATGACCGAAAGATATTTCGCCCGGCGTTCCGGCGATGTATCCATATGAGCCTCCAGCCCCTCCGCATAAGCCCGGATGGAAGCAATGGGGGTTTTGATATCATGAGACAGCGTTGCAATGACCGTTTTATTATTTTCTACGGCTTCACGCTCACAGGAGCGGGCTTTTATGATTTCTTTTCGCATACTGTCAAATGCCCATGTAAATTTACCAAAATAATTTGTCCGTTCATAGTTCAGCGGAATATCAAAATTCCCCTGTGCAATTTTCTCTGCAAAATTTTCCATCCGGTCAAAGGGGCGAAGGATTGCAAAATATATATACCCAAATACCACCGCCAAAAACAAAAGACAGATTCCGCCCACCATAAGCAGACTGTTCCGGCTTCTGTTCTGCACATCAGATTCCCGCAGATCTTCCTTTAGAATCAATGCTTTTTCCACAACATGTTCATTTTCACCCATGCGTGCAAGCTGTTCAATCTCATTGACCGCAATAATCTGTTCTGCCCGGGTCTCCTCCTCATCCAGATTATATTCATACAGATAAAATCCGGCTATAACACTTACAATTAACACCGCAAAAAATGCAGTTATTCCCGCTAATTTTTTCTTCATTTCGGCACCTCCAGCATATAGCCAACTTTAAAAACAGTCTTTATATACTGCGGTTTTCCCGGACAGTCTTCCAGCTTTTCCCTTAGCCAACGGATGTGAACAGCCAATGTTGACGGTTCCACCATGGAAAATGCGCCCCACACCTCTGCCAACAGTATTTCCTTTGAAATAGCCACATTTTTGTGTTCACAAAGATATGCAAGCAAATCAAATTCCCGCAGAGAAAGCGACACCGCCTCAGTCTTTTTCATCACAGTTCTTGCCGTAAGATTGACAGTCACATCACCAAAGGAAACCACCTGTTCTTCCTCTGAAAATCCATATGTACGGCGAATCAGTGCATTCACTCTGGAAAGCAGTTCCTTCATAGAATAAGGTTTGGGCAGGTAATCATCGCCCCCAATGTCAAAACCGGTGATCCGGTCTGTCTCACTGGTTCTCGCGCTGGCAAAAATCACAGGCACTGTAGATACGCGGCGCAGTTCTCTGCATAATTCAAAGCCTGTAGTGCCTGGCAGATTGATATCAAGCAAAATCAGATGATACGTATTCTGTGCCAGCAGTTCAAAAGCTTTTTCTCCATCTTGCGCTGCGGATACACAATACCCATAATCTTCAAGCATATCAGAAATAATAAGGGAAAGATCCTGATCATCATCGATTATTAAAATGTGTTTTTTCATGATTCCTCTCTTTCTATACGTGTCGTTCAATACCCTGCAGACAAATTGTATGATTTCTGTAACAAAATATTTTGTTCTGTCTCTCAGAATTGCATGTTGTTTTCCTAATGAATTGTACCATATTCTGTTCAAAATTAAATCTCAAAATCTCTGCATCCTTCCACGTAAAATACTGCAATCAGCATACACAAATTCAATATCGCCTGTTCCTGGTATATATCTTGCGTATTCTGCCTGGTCTTTCCATTTCGGCGTTTCGCCATGATCACAGGTACTTTATTACATTTTTACCAATTCTATAAAGAGGACTTTGCCAATGAAAAAACAGCCATATCAGACTTTCAAATCCGACATGGCTGCTTTTTTCTGCAGATTCATAGCAAATATCTCATAAAAATGGCATTAATTATGTTTCTCAATGCGCTCTATCGCTTCATAAACTCTTAATATCTCACCAACACTCCAGGCCTGTGCAAAACATCCCTTTGAATCCGTGGGATTCAATCCATCATAAATTTCTGCAATATGCCCGATACATCCTTCACGCAAAGCAGCTGTCATACTCTGCAGCTGGCGGCGCACCGTTTTTGCAGCGGCTTTTTTATCATCTGCCCATTTAAGATAAGCCAGATAATATCCTCCAAGCGGAAAGCCCCACACCGTTCCCTGATGATATGCCATATCGCGTTCCACCATCGGTCCCCCATAGAATCCATGGAATTCTTCATCCTTTGGTGACAGACTGCGAAGTCCCACCGGGGTATACAGTTCTTCAAATACTTTTTGAATCACACCGTCTGCCTGCTCTTTATTCAGCATGGAATATGGCATTGATGCTGCCCAGATCTGATTGCAGCGAATCTGAGCATCGGCTTTTGTTCCGGATGCAAGATCTTTCAGGCAGTTCTCTGTTTCATTCCAGAATTCCCGGATAAAACTTTCTTTTACCAGTTCTGCCAGTTTTGCATAATCAACTGCTTTTTCATTTTCCGGAGTTTCCAGCAAATCAGCAAATTCTTCCGCAATCATAAGTGCATTATACCAATAGGCATTGATTTCCACCGGTTTTCCATGGCGGGGGGTCGGCAAAATACCATTGACACACACATCCATCCAGGTGAGCTGCTCCAGATCACTTCCGGCCATAATCAGTCCGTCCACATCCATCTTTATATGGAAATCCGTTCCTTCTTTATACCAGTGAATAATCTCATTGATGGTGGGCATCGCCTCTTCCACAAAGGCTTTGTCACCACTGGCACGGTAATATTCATATACCGCATTCACGAACAACAGCGCTGCGTCTACCGTATTATACATGGGTGCATCTTTTCCTTCCGGAAAAAGGTTTGGCATGATACCGTTTCTGCAATATTTCATGAAGGTCCTTAAAATACTTTTTGCCGTGTCATACTGTTTTGTTGATATGGTACAACCGGTCAGCGCAATCATGGTATCTCTGCCCCAGTCTTCAAAAAACGGAAATCCGGCAAGTATGGATTTGCCATCGGTAGACTCACGGTAAGTAATATAGGCATCCGCACTTCTCACCAGACATTTGGCCGTCTCATCTTTCAGGCCCGCAGTTTCAATCAGTGCTTTCTGTCTTGCAATTTCGTTTTCGATCAACGCATCCATCTTTTCATCAGCATCATCTGTACTGTACACAATGTAATGTTCGCCCGCTTCTGAAAAAGAAACCGTATGATTATAAAAAGCAAATCCTTCACTGTCTCTTCCATCCCGCTCATCATATGCGTAAAAGAAATCAGCTGCTTTCTTTTGCTCATATACCGTCACTTCACCATCTGTCGTAAATGCGAGATCCATACCGTTACTTCTTATTATGGAAGAAACTGCATCTTTTCCATTTTTCATTCTCTGGTTCTTATCATGTTCCGTACTGCCGAAGATTTCATATTTCTGATCTTCTGCCGGCATTTTCCCCTTTGGTGAAAAATGAAGCAGCGGAGTTACGCTCAGTTTCACATCTGAATTTCCATGATTTACAATTTCATATTTAATTCCAAGCGTATTGACACCCTGTTTCATAACAACCGTTTTTATCACTTCGACCGGGCCAACTTTATATACAAATTCCGGAATATACTCATAAGAAAAGCCGTTTATATACCGGAATCCCTGCCATTCATCCTCATCATCCGTAAACCGCTGTGCACTGAGCAGATATTCCTGACCGTCAATGTACAGTTTTTCCAGCGTATTTGCAATAAGCTGATATCTTTTATTGGGAGCTGTCACTGCGGCCATAAAAAGAGTATGGTCCGCTCTTGCACATGAACCGGCAATCGTCAGTGAAGAAAAGCCGCCCAGACCATTTGTTAAAAGATAGCAGTTCTCTTCTGCTCTCTGCAAAGTTCTAAAATCATTTTTACCATAAACAAACTTCATTTCTAATTTTCACAGTCACTTCATATATATGGGAAATGAAACTGCCTCTCCTTTCGCCTGTTTGCAAAAACCCCGTCTGTTTCCAGACGGGGTCTTCTATTTTATAGGATTATCAAATTAACAAATCTTATTTGTCAGCGATTGCTGCCTGAGCTGCTGCCAGTCTTGCGATCGGCACACGGAACGGTGAACAGGATACATAATCCAGACCGATCTTGTGGCAGAATTCTACGGAAGACGGATCTCCGCCGTGCTCACCACAGATACCGATGTGAAGTTTCTCGTTAACCGGTTTACCAAGTTTGATAGCCATTTCCATAAGCTTACCAACACCAGTCTGATCCAGTTTTGCAAACGGATCGTTTTCGAAGATCTTAGCATCATAGTAAGCATCCAGGAATTTACCAGCATCATCACGGGAGAAACCGTATGTCATCTGTGTCAGGTCGTTTGTACCGAAGCAGAAGAAGTCAGCGTTAGCTGCAACTTCATCAGCTGTTAAGCATGCTCTCGGGATCTCAAGCATAGTACCAACTTCGTAATCAAGTTCTACACCTGCTGCTGCGATTTCAGCATCAGCGGTAGCTACTACTACAGATTTAACATATTTTAACTCTTTTACATCGCCTACTAACGGAATCATGATTTCCGGTTTTACGTTCCAGTCAGCATGTGCTTTCTGAACGTTGATTGCAGCGCGGATAACAGCTTTTGTCTGCATTTTAGCGATTTCCGGATAAGTAACTGCCAGACGGCATCCACGATGACCCATCATCGGGTTGAATTCATGTAAGCCATCAATGATAGCTTTGATTTCTTCTACTGTTTTGCCCTGAGCGTCAGCCAGTTTCTTGATATCTTCTTCTTCAGTCGGAACAAACTCATGCAGAGGCGGATCCAGGAAACGGATGGTTACCGGGTTACCTTCCAGAGCTTCGTACAGTTTTTCGAAGTCACCCTGCTGATACGGAAGAATTTTTTCAAGAGCTACTTCTCTTTCTTCTACTGTATCAGAACAGATCATTTCACGGAATGCAGCAATTCTGTCTTCTTCGAAGAACATATGCTCTGTACGGCAAAGACCGATACCTTCTGCACCAAGTTCACGGGCTTTTTTCGCGTCAGCCGGAGTATCTGCGTTTGTACGAACTTTCAGTCTTCTGAATTTATCAGCCCAAGCCATGATTCTTCCGAATTCACCAGCGATCTGAGCGTCAACAGTCGGGATGATGCCTTCATAGATGTTACCTGTTGTACCATCGATAGAGATTGCATCTCCTTCATGGAATTCTTTACCAGCTAAGGTAAATTTCTTGTTTTCTTCGTCCATAGCGATGTCGCCACATCCGGATACACAGCAGGTACCCATACCACGAGCTACTACAGCAGCGTGAGATGTCATACCACCACGAACAGTCAGGATACCCTGAGCAGATTTCATACCTGTGATATCTTCCGGAGAAGTCTCAAGACGAACAAGAACTACTTTTTCTCCTCTTGCAGCCCATTCTACAGCATCTTCAGCTGTGAATACAACTTTACCGCAAGCAGCACCCGGAGATGCACCAAGACCTTTGCCCATCGGAGTAGCAGCTTTTAATGCAGCAGCATCGAACTGCGGATGAAGCAGAGTATCCAGGTTACGCGGATCGATCATAGCTACAGCTTCTTCTTCTGTTCTCATGCCTTCATCAACAAGGTCACAAGCGATTTTCAGAGCTGCCTGAGCTGTTCTCTTACCATTACGTGTCTGCAGCATGAAAAGTTTTCTATCCTGGATAGTAAACTCCATATCCTGCATATCTCTGTAGTGATTTTCCAGAGTAGAGCAAACTTTTGTAAACTGTTCAAATACTTCCGGCATAACGTCTGCTAATGCAGAGATCGGCTGCGGTGTACGAACACCTGCAACTACGTCTTCACCCTGAGCATTGATCAGGAACTCACCCATAAGTTTCTTTTCGCCTGTAGCCGGGTCACGTGTAAATGCAACACCTGTACCAGACTGATCAGACCAGTTACCGAATGCCATTTCCTGTACGTTAACTGCAGTACCCCAGGAATACGGGATATCGTTGTCACGACGGTAAACGTTTGCACGCGGGTTGTCCCAGGAACGGAATACAGCTTTTACAGCACCCATCAGCTGTTCCTTCGGATCATTCGGGAAGTCAGAACCGATTTTGGATTTGTACTCAGCTTTGAACTGGTTAGCCAGTTCTTTCAGATCTTCTGCTGTAAGATCTACGTCCTGAGTAACGCCTCTGTCAGCTTTCATTTTGTCGATCAGCTCTTCGAAGTATTTTTTACCTACTTCCATAACTACGTCAGAGTACATCTGGATGAATCTTCTGTAGCAGTCACGAGCCCATCTTTCGTTGCCAGTTTTCTTAGCAACTACTTCTACTACTTCTTCGTTCAGACCAAGGTTCAGGATTGTATCCATCATACCCGGCATGGAAGCTCTTGCACCGGAACGAACGGATACAAGAAGCGGATTCTCAAGATCACCGAATTTTTTGCCAGTTACTTCTTCCATTTTTACAATGGCTTCCATAATCTGTTCCATAATTTCGTCGTTAATTTTTCTGCCATCTTCGTAGTACTGTGTACAAGCTTCTGTTGTGATTGTGAAGCCCTGCGGTACCGGAAGACCCAGATTGGTCATTTCTGCAAGGTTGGCACCTTTACCGCCCAGAAGATTTCTCATGTTTGCGTTACCTTCAGTAAACATGTAAACCCATTTTGCCATTTGATAATTCCTCCTACTTGTATTGTGTATTTGTCTTGCGGAAGCCGGAAAAAAGCGCCCGCTAACACCCTTTCAATGTGCTTTGGTCGCACAAACTTATGATAACACATTTATTCCTAAATTCAAGTAAAAATTTCCTAAGTTTCCAAAGTTTTTTTTGTCTAAAACGTCGACCTTGCCCTATTTTAACGGCAAAACCGTTTTTATACCTGTCCACAGGCATACATCGGCCCTCATAACGCAAAAACAGGACATCTGTTCAAAAAGAACATCTGCCCTGTCTTTCTATTTTATTCTCCCTTATCCCTCAGATCATAAAGTCCTTTTTACTGCCAGTGAAAACCTTTTTTGTACAGATGTCTCGGAATACCATCTACCATAACCGGCGGTACATCGCCCTGGATCAATGGTTTTACATATGTGATAAACTCATCGGTTACATAGGTACCATCTTTATTTACCCAGTTTCTCGGAACCAGGCGCTCATCGTTTGCTATCTTATGAACATCTTTTACTGCTGTTCCACTCTGATACGGATCATCGGAATAGCGTTCAATTACAACCATCTTGCCGGTATCCCCTTCGTCTGCAGCCTTTACAGCGGCACCTCCTACCTGGAATGCTTCTGTAATGTCTACACGGGATGAGCAGTGAGATGCAGCTCTCTGGAGTGTACTCAGCTCGATCGCTCTTGTCTTGCAGCCGATTTCTGCTTTTATAAGATTAGCAAGATATGCTGCTGTACCGGTCAGCTGTTTGTGACCGAATGCATCTACAAAATCAGAAGAAACGCCCAATTCACACACATATTTTCCATCTTTTGTACGGATGCCTTCGGAAACAGCAACGACAACGGATGGTTTTTTCTCCAGAAGTTTTCTGCAGCGTTCTACAAATTTTTCCACATCAAATGGAAGTTCCGGCATATAGATCATATCCGGGCCCGGGCAGTCCTCGCCCTCTGCAAGGGCAGCTGCACCAGTCAGCCATCCTGCATTGCGTCCCATAATCTCAACGATGGTAACAAGACCATGTTCGTATTCCAGACAGTAGCTGTCGCGAATGATTTCTTTTACTGAAGTACCAATGTATTTTGCTGCACTTCCGAAACCAGGTGTATGGTCGGTCAGCGCCAGGTCGTTATCAATTGTCTTCGGACAGCCTACAAATTTAATCTCGCTTCCTGTAAGCAGGGCGTAATCAGACAGTTTTTTGATGGTATCCATGGAATCATTTCCACCGATATAGATAAAAGCCTCGATTTCCAGTTTGTGTAAAATTTCAAAGATTTTTTCATATACAGCGATATCTTTATGAATTTCCGGAAGTTTATAACGGCAGGATCCAAGATAAGCTGCCGGCGTTCTCTTCAAAAGTTCCACGTCCAGATCGTTGGTAATATGTTCTGATAGGTCAATATATCTCTCTTCCATAAGGCCCTGAACACCGTGCTGCATACCATACACTTTTTTGGCTCCACGTTCAATCGCAGCACGATATACACCTGCCAGACTTGAGTTGATTGCTGCTGTTGGTCCGCCGGACTGTCCGACAATAACATTTCCCTTCATATTGCACCTCCACGTTTTGCATAAATCACTGATAAGAATTATAACATTTATGTGCGAAATATACAAGAAAAATTTATCTATTTTCTTTTAATGCAGGCATTTTTCACAAGCAAAGCACATTTACCCTATAAATACCATTTTTTATTACAAATTGCCAGCGATTCAGAAGGTGCTGTTATAAAAAATGGAGATGAATACAACGATCCATCCCCATCTTTTCGATTTTTATTTTCATTATCCCACTGTTTCACAGCAGTCTTTGATTCTAACGCAAACAATATTCCCAGCGCCAGTTTTTTTCTGACACGGATTTTACATCGGATTGCCACAGTTCGGACAGAATTTCGGTTTGATCTGCATACCCGGATCGGTCCAGCCGCATTTGCTGCAGGCGGGCGCACTTACCGGTTTTTTCTGTCCACAGTTCATACAGAAATTACCGGCATTGACCGTACCGCAGGTACATGTCCAGTTTCCTGCCGGCTGCTGTCCCATGGGCTGTGCCGGTTCCTGTACTCCATATCCGGCTGGCTGAATCTGCTGTACATTCTGCGTTCCTGGCTGAACATTCATCTGCTGACTCTGCCAGCCGGCCGGCTGACCGTTCATCTGCTGACCAGCTGTCTGTGCGTTCTGCCATGCAGTCTGGCTTGCAGCGGCCTGCTGCTGTCCCATCTGCATCATAGACGCAAGGTTTCCGTTCATACCTCCAGCCATGCTGTTCATCATTCCCACGCCGGCAAAGCCCTGCAGGGCTCCCTTTTCATTGGAGGCAGCGGCTTTCATGGCTTCTGTCTGGCCGACACCCATATAGGCAGCCAGCATGGACGGATCGGTATATCCTCTGGTATCCTGATAATTACCGATTTTTTCTTTGCTCTTATCATCCGGATCCAGCATATTAACTGCCAGACCATACAGTTCGATACCTCTTTTCGCAGCCCATGAATCAGACAGAAGTTCATTTACATCCTTCGTCAGTTCATCTTCATGAGATGCAATATCTGTATATGGAATTTTCAGCTTGCTCAATCCGCCGATACCCTGACGAATAGCAGCAATTACCTCTGATTTAATCTGGGTCTCAATGTCTCTTCCTGTCACAACTCCGCTGCCATCCGCTCCAGCCACCTGGGAGCCAAGCATCTGATAAAATTTCAGCGGATCTGTTACATGGATGGAATAAACACCGTTGCCAAGCAATGTGGTGGAACACTGCCAAACCGGACGGTCCGTCAGCAGATCTCTCTCCACATGCTGGAATGAAATATTTCCGGAACCCCATTTAAATCCCTGAATTTCACCCATATTAATATAATATACACGCTCTGTATTTGTTCTCTGTCCGCCCGCCATAATCTGCTGACCAAGAGATGCCAGAATTGCCGCAAGCCCTTTATTTTCACCCGCAATAAAAGACGGTGCTGCAGATGCATCATAGGTATAACGTCCCGGCTCTGCACAGAGCTCCACGATTTTTCCGTTCTCAACCAGAATCATACATTGGTTTTCCTGGATATCAATGCCGGAGCCACTGGTGATAATATTCTGATCACCTTTTTTGTTTCTTGAATCGCCGCTCACGATTTTTTCACCGCGTTTCATAATTACGCCGCCGGACATATTTCCGCTCTCAAAATACTCCTGCCACATGGAAGTCCCCGTGGTTTTCAGTCCGCCCATCGCTGCGCCGGCCACATCACCGATGGCACCGCCAATCATTTTAATCAGACCCATACATAATCCTCCTTTGTCTATTCATTGTTTTCAATCATAAATTCAAATAGCTTCAGGAATATGGACACTTTCTTTTTCTCCTGTCCGCTATCCATTTCTGAAATCAGAATTTCCGACCGCCGCCCCCATGGGACCGGCCGCTTCCGCTTCGGTGCATTCCTCCGCCGCCTCCTGATCCGCCGCTTCCGCTGCTTGGCGGAATATATCGCTTATGGGTCTGTGTTCCCATAAATACGGCCCGGTTCACACCTACCTGGAAGGCTTTTGTTTCTACTTTGTAATTGGCAATGTTCGTCGGTGCTTTTGCCTTGTGCTGCATAATCAGGGCCACAAACACAATTGCGGTCAGCACAATGCTGATCAATACCGAGGCGCCTGTGGGAATCAGCGTATGAAGCAGATTTTCATGATTTCTGACCTCTTTCACAAAAGCTTCCAGACACTTATAATAATCGCCGTCAGAAGCCCAGGGTGTGGTCTTATCCAGAATACGCTCTATCTCATTCTGGGAAAAAGAACTCTTTTTCTCACCGGAAACTTCTGTACAGACACCGGTTGTACTGATCCACTGCTCACGATTGTCCATGTCAAGCAAAAACAGGATTCCATCTTCACCAAATCCGTTAAAATCGAAAAAATCATCTGCATAAGCCATAGCCGTGCCCGGATTGTAATCCGTGGTCACCACCACGATGCGATATGCTTTCTTTGCCTCCACTTTATCAATCAGCGTTTCAAGCGCATCTATCTCTTCCGGGTCCAGAAGATCCGCCAGATCATACACAGACGCACGGTTGTCTTCCACAATGGGCGCTATACTCTGGTAATCGTCCGTTCCATAGTTCCCGTAATCCTGATTGTAGTAATCACTGTTGATGTTCTGGGCATTCACTTTTTCGATCACGCTTGCCACCCATAAATTCATGCCGATTGTCATAGCAAATAAGAATACCAGCACCAAAACACTTCTGCTAAATCTTTTTACACTTTTTTTCTTCATCACAGCAGCCCTCCAATCAGACGAATCAGCATCATGATCAGCTGGGATCCAAGAAATGCACCGGCTGAGATCAGGGCCGCTTTTTTATAATCTTTCGGGATTTCTCCAATCATCTTTCCGGTCTGCCCATTCATGCCGAAAATATAATTTTTCCCCTTATACTCCGTGTACATCAGCCAGACCGGAAGCATGCCATATTCGGCTTTTTCATTGGAAAATCTGACATTTTCATGCTGAATACTTACGGTACTGTAACCGTCCAGACCTTCCATCATATGATCATGCATACAGTCTTTCGCCCGCTGATCCGCTCTTGGCTTTGTCTTTTCCGAGGATTCGTCAAAACGCTCCGTATAATAGCCGGCCAGATATGCAGGGGTAAAGGGTTTCAAAGCGCTGTAATCAAATGGTTCGATTGCATCCATCAGATCATTATCCATTTTTACCAGGGCGTCTGCCGGTATTTTATCAAAATCGCCGGAAGCGCTCCGCTCCACCTGATAGGATTTTACTTCTGTGTACTCATAATTGCCGGATCTCCAGACACGATTTTTTTTGGCTATGGCCTGCAGGCTGCCTTCCGCATGCATGCTGTACAGCCAGAAAGGTATGTACATTCCCTTTATTTTCTTAATGGTATTTTCTTCTTTAAAAAGTTTCGGTGCCAGAAACGTACTTTTGCATAATTTCATATATGCCGCTTCCACATCCTCACGCTGCTTTACAAAAGGCAGTACATAATCCGGTTTCAATACGCCGGTCACATTTCCTTCCAGAACTACCGCCCGGTTGCAGTACAGACATGTGGTCGCAACCGTATTTTTCGATGTGATGATCTCGGCTCCACAGTGGGAACACTTATAAACCACCAGTTCTCCATCGGAATCATCCGTAGACTGTGCGCCTTCATCCGCTGCTTCCGGCTTTTTCTGCGGCTCATCCATGTTTTTCTTTCCCGGCGCTGCCTGCCCTTTTTCCCGGTTATCCGTTTCCTGTTTTGATTCATTTTCATACTCAGCCGGATCAAACATGCTGTCGCAGTATTCACATTTCAGTTTCTGTGTGGCCGCATCAAAGTAGAGCTCCGCCCCACAGGTTTTACAATTGTATTTTTTCACCCAGATTCCCTCCAGATTTATCAATTTATCACATTCAGTATAACGTCTGCTCCATTCAAATCAACATCAAAAAATTAATAAAAATATTGCAAATCACGGAATAAGTAAAAGAAGCCGGGCCGCTGTTCCGCGCCCGGCCCCATAAGGCTTGCTATCTGTTAAAATCTGAATTTATCTTCAAAATAAGCTTTCAGATCTTCAATCTTAATTCTTTCCTGTTCCATGGTATCACGGTCACGAACGGTTACTGCGCCGTCTGTCTCTGACTCAAAGTCATAAGTAATACAGAACGGTGTACCGATCTCATCCTGACGGCGATATCTCTTACCGATGTTTCCGCGATCATCGTATTCGCAGTTATAGTATTTGCTCAGTTCCTGGTAAATCTTTTCTGCACCCTCGTTCAGCTTTTTGGAAAGGGGAAGCACACCGATTTTCACCGGAGCCAGCGCCGGATGGAAATGAAGCACCGTACGTACATCGTTTTTCTCTGCATCCAGAACTTCCTCATCGTATGCGCTGCAAAGGAATGCAAGAACCATACGGTCTGCACCAAGTGACGGCTCAATAACATATGGAACGTATTTCATTTTCTTTTCATCATCAAAATAGGTCAGATCCTGTCCGGATGTATTCTGATGCTGTGTCAGGTCGTAGTCCGTACGGTCTGCAATACCCCACAGTTCGCCCCAGCCGAACGGGAACAGGAATTCCACGTCAGTGGTCGCTTTGCTGTAGAAAGACAGTTCCTCCGGATCATGGTCACGATAACGAACTTCCTCGTCTTTCAGACCCAGGCTGTGCAGCCAGTCAAGACAGAACTGTTTCCAGTATGCGAACCATTCCAGGTCGGTATCCGGCTCACAGAAGAATTCCAGTTCCATCTGCTCGAATTCACGGGTACGGAATGTGAAGTTACCCGGTGTGATCTCGTTACGGAATGATTTACCGATCTGAGCAATACCGAACGGAATTTTCTTACGGGATGTTCTCTGTACATTTTTGAAGTTTACAAAGATACCCTGTGCTGTTTCCGGACGAAGGTATACGGTGTTTTTCGCATCCTCGGTTACACCCTGGAATGTCTTGAACATCAGGTTGAACTGACGAATATCGGTAAAGTTATGTTTTCCGCAGGTCGGGCACGGAATCTGTTTTTCTTCGATGAAATCTTTCATCTTTTCCTGAGACCATGCATCCACAGACTCTTCCAGCTCAATTCCATTTTCATGACAGTAATCTTCAATAACCTTATCTGCACGGAAACGTTCGTGACACTCCTTACAATCCATCAGCGGATCAGAGAAACCGCCAAGATGACCGGAAGCCACCCATGTCTGCGGATTCATCAGAATCGCACAGTCTACCCCTACGTTGTACGGGCTTTCCTGAACGAATTTCTGCCACCATGCTTTTTTTACGTTGTTTTTCAGTTCAACGCCCAGATTTCCGTAATCCCAGGTATTTGCAAGACCGCCATAGATCTCACTGCCCGGATAGACAAATCCTCTGGATTTTGCAAGTGCTACAATCTTTTCCATTGTTTTTTCCATAATATGTTCTCCTAACTACTATTTTTCTAAATATTTTTTATTCTATCATTCATATACGCATTTGTATATGATTTCTGACTTATTATTCATACACCACATAGGCATATGATTCCTGATCGGCTGTCACATCGGCGGTTTTCTTTCCGGTTATTGTCACGTTGCTGCTGGCATACAGGATTTTTCCCGAAGTTTTCAGCGTACAGCTTTCCTGCAAGACAACCAGATTGTATGTTTCTTCCGAATACAGCAGATTCTGAAGGGCGATCCGTTTTCCATCCCGGTCGATAATCTCCTGCTGCTCACCGCTGTCAAGACCTTCCATATCTTTTATGGTTCCATTGTAAATGCCTATCTGATTAAAGGCTGTATAGTCTTCATCACCTGCATATGTAATAACGGCATGTGCTGCTTCATTTTTTACCCTGAGGCTTTCCAGACTGATCCGCTCCTCTTTAGCTTCTTTGTTGTAGGCTTTGATTGCTGCATCAATGGTCTCTTTCAACTCTTTTTTGTCATAATATTCCTTGTCAAAAGATTCATGGATCGTTGCGGTTATAGTTCCTTTTTCACTCACTTCTATGCTGTTTTTTTCTATCTGGTCACTTTTTGCACATCCGGTCAGAATACAAAACATGCACAGAACCAATAAGATGCCTGTTTTTTTTCTCACAGTAATCCTCCAGTTAAAGTGCTTTTTCTTTTGTTGTATACGCGAACATTATACCCTTTCCTTTTGCATTTAGTCAATCATTTCCAGTATATCCAGACTTTTAAAATGACGATCCGTGCATTTCTGCATGTATCGGTCAACGATACCGGCAAATTCTTTTTTGGATTCTTCCTGCAGTGTAAAGGAATATAATTTTTCAACGGGAGCAGACACCACGAACTGCACTGCATACAGGGCAGTCTCATCTCTGTACCGGTCCGGTTCTACGGCAAAATAGCCATTATACAGCATGGTCTTCAGTTCAAAAATGCGGCGGATCAGCCGGGGTTCCACTTTATGTTTTAAAAGTGCCCGCAAAGTCACAAACAGCAGATTCACCATCTGTGTCTCATCCACATTTTCCTGGGCAAAATAGTCTGCCAATTCCATGAAATAAAATCCATAATACACCTCGGGAAGCTCTGCTGCCAGTTCCAGAAAATAATGACTGACCTGCGCCTGTACCAGGGTATAGGAACTGCGTCCCTCATACAGGGTGAATACAGCAAAAACAAAGGCATTGGCAGCCGCCAGAAGCGGGCTGTTGGGCCGTCTAGATCCTCTGGCAAAAGCCGTGATCCTGCCCCGCTCTTTTGTCAGCAGAACCACCCGCCTGTCGTATTCCCCCACCGGCATGGCCGATAAGACCACACCGGTTACCAAAATGGGTTCTCCCATACTTATACTTCCTTTTTATCGTATCCGAAGTTTTTCATCAGGAAATCGCTGTCTCTCCAGTCTTTCTTTACTTTTACCCAGAGTTTCAGATTGATTTTCTGCTCCATCATCTGTTCAATCTCGTAACGGGCATTGCTTCCGATCTTCTTCAGCATGCTTCCCTGTTTGCCGATAATAATTCCCTTGTGGGAATCTTTTTCACAAATTATGGTCGCTTCGATATCGGTGATCCTTCCGCCGCTTCTCTCTTTCATCACATCGATGGCCACAGCAATACCGTGCGGAATCTCCTCATCCAGTGCATGCAGTGCTTTTTCACGGATGATTTCCGCCACGATCTGACGCATGGGCTGATCTGTGACCGTATCCTCATCGTAAAATGCCGGTCCATACGGCAAATATTTGAAAATACTGTCGATCACATCGTGGGTGTTGTTTCCCCGCAGAGCGGATACCGGAATGATTTCATCAAAATCCAGCAAAGTGCGGTATTTATCGATGACTGCCAGAACTTCTTCTTTTTTGATCATATCTATTTTGTTAATAACAAGGAGGATCGGCAGTTTGCTTTTTTGCAGCTGCTCCGCAATGTGACGCTCGCCGGCACCGATATAAGTGGTCGGTTCCACAAGCCAGAGAATCACATCCGCATCTTTCAGCGTGCGCTCTGCCACATGAACCATGTATTCGCCCAGCTTGTTCTTTGCTTTATGTATACCCGGCGTATCCAGGAACACAATCTGTCCCTGGTCGTCGGTGTAAACGGTCTGAATCTTATTTCTTGTTGTCTGGGGTTTTTTTGACGTAATCGCAATCTTCTGTCCGATCAGCTGATTCATCAATGTGGATTTCCCCACGTTCGGTCTGCCGATGATGGCAGCAAAGCCGGATTTAAAATTATTACTCATGAAAATGTCCAGTCCTTTCAAATTTTAAAATGTTTAAAGACTCTCTTTATGCAGGAAAAGCGCTTCATTTTCTTCGATTGCTGTCTCACTTCCCACAACACAGATATTGTCCTGTTTCAAAATACATGCGATCAGATCTGCCAGCGCTCTGATGTCTTCCGCATCTGCATCCAGCACCTGATCACGCTCTTTCTGAAGATCTTCCTGAGAAATGCCGTTCATATATGCAGACAGTCCCAGTGCGCCCTGGGCAGACGGATTCAGCGGAGTATCCATGCCGCTGACGGTTCCGATAATATATTTTGTCATCTCATGCTCATCTGCATGGAAATTGCGGATGTAATCCGGAATACCGGCAAAAACGTCCAGTGTATTTTTCAGGTTCGGATCTCTGTATGATACAAAATAACTGTCACCGCAGCGTTTAAAACCGCTCATACAGCCATATGCGCCGCCTTTTACGCGGATATTCGTCCACAGATAATCATAACTCAGAATCAGTTTCAAAATGCGCAGCGCACCGGTATAAACGAATCCGCCTTCGCGGAAGTTTCCGCTCTGAGCCACATACTGTACCTGCCCGGAGGTCATAATACCCTCATTTTTCTTCTCCAGTCTGATCTCGTTTGTTCCTTCCAGCACTTCTTCGCACATCTGCAGTTTTTTATTGAATTCCGGAATCACTGCAGCCAGTTTTTCATATCCCTCTGCATTGGAAACGTAGCTGACCATATAGTGTCCCGGCCGGAAAATCTGTCTGCACAGAGATTTCAGAATCTGTATCAGCTCTCCTTTTCTTTCCTCCCAGTTTGCTTCAATATCTGCAATCACGCGATAGAATGCCAGACCGCCGATCTGCTCCTGGAAATCGGCAATTTCGGAGAAATAGGACGTGGAGCGAAGCACTGCCGTGGAGTGGCCTGCGCTGACCAGTTCCATCTGGGAACGGGATCGCATCTGAGCGATGATCTCATACAGACGCTTTTCGTCTTCCAGATTGGATGTATTCAAAATCTCATGGATCATTTTGAATACAAATTCTGTTTTCGGATAAAGAGCCTTGCTCTTAATTCCGAATTTTGCCTGATAGCGGCCGCCTTCCTCTTTCGGGTTAAACACCTGAATTCCGCAGATAATACCGCCGGTATTGGCATTTATCTCATTAAACAGCTGAGGATAGGTAAAATGTTCTGTGTCCACATACCCTAATACGGATTTCAAAATGCCCAGATACGGAATATATTGATTTGGAATGTGTTCCATATCAAAGAGCATGGTCATATAGCCGATTCCGTTTGTCTCGATTTCATGATGAAGGATTTTTACTCCGTCTATTTCTTTTTCTTCATTATGGATCTGAAGTGTTTCGCGCTTGATATCACTGCGCTTCAGCATCGGAATGCAGTTCAGAGCCTCCTGGCTTTCCTCTTCTTCCTGATACGCTTTCAGTTCCTGTGTGCCTGTCACAAGCGCTTCCAGTTCTTCTTTGGAGAGACTGTCTTTTTTCGCCTGAAGTTTCTGTTTCAAAGCTTCCTCACGCTCTTTTGCAAGACCGGTCTTCGGCACGATAACAACCACTGCACCGTGATTGTTATCCAGCAGATATTTCCGGATCAGCGTTTCAAAATAACCCTGTCCGATCTTTTCTTTCAGACTTGCAAAAATCTTCAGCTGCTGCAGATGGACAAACGGTTTGTCATCATCATAAAGCCATCCGTCAAACACATCGATGCCATACATAAGTCCCTTTGGATAGGAAGAATAATCCGCTTCCCGGAAACGGAATTCAAAATAGTTGATTCCGGCTTCCAGTGATTTTTTATCAATGCCTTCCTGCACCAGTTTTTCCAGCGTACTGCGGATAATGGTCAAAAACTGCTCTTTTTTCGCCAGATCAGAATTTTTCGCCACAATAGAGAAAAATGGTTGCAAAATACCATCCGAATAGGAACCGAAGATATCTTTTCCGATTTTTTCATCCAGAAGTGCCTGTTTCAGCGGCGCACCCGGCGCTGACAAAAGTGCATATTCCAGCACTTCAAAAGCCACACAGAGCTCCACATCCAGCGTATCCCCCACAACCACATTGTAGGATAAATAGGTGTTGTCCTCTACGCCCTCGCTCTCAGATACGGGATAATCCAGAATAAGTTCAACCAGTTTTTCAAAAGGCTTCTGATAAGGAATCTCAGAATCCACTTTTGTGTTCTCAAAATGACTCAGATACTGCTCATCCAGCCAGGTCAGACGCTCTTCCATATCCGCATTTCCATACAGATAAATATAGCTGTTGGACGGATGATAATATTTTTTATGAAATGCAAGGAAGTCTTCATAAGTCAGATCCGGTATATTTTCCGGATCACCGCCGGATTCAACACCATAAGGCGTATCCGGGAACAGCGTACTGAAAATAGTACGATCCAGCACTTCCTCCGGTGAAGAGAAGGCACCTTTCATCTCGTTGTAAACAACACCGTTGTAGGTCAGCGGTCCGTCCACCGATTCCAGATGATAGCTCCAGCCTTCCTGCTCAAAAATCTTTCTGTTTTTATAGATATTCGGATAGAAAACCGCATCCAGATATACGTGCATCAGGTTTTTAAAATCCTGGTCGTTGCAGCTGGCCACCGGATACATGGTCTTGTCCGGATAAGTCATTGCATTTAAAAATGTATTCAAAGAACCCTTTACCAGTTCTACAAAAGGATCTTTCAAAGGAAAATCTCTGGAACCACACAGAACGCTGTGTTCCAGAATATGAGCCACACCGGTGCTGTCTGTGGGCGGTGTCCGGAACGCAATATTAAATACCTTGTTTTCATCATCATTGGCCAGAATCATCACTCTGGCACCGCTTTTTTTATGCTTAAGCAGATATCCCTCTGCGTGAATATCCTCAATCGTCTCCTGCCGCAGCAGTTCATACGCCTGTAACTCTCTCAAAGCTTTGAAACCTCCTGTTTTTGACCTATTATTTCCAAAAGAAATCCTTTTTATTCTAACACGAAACAGGGGGCACCGCAACTTACGGCACCCCTTGTTTTTAAATTTTGATTCAGTATATCACAAAAATGCAGTATGGTACAGCATACTTTTATCCTTTACAGAATCTCATATGTCTTCAAAGCATGCAAAATACCATCCTCTTCTACGGTTTTTGTCACATATTCCGCATAAGGTTCCAGCACACCGGCATGCGCTCCCATGGCAATGGCATGCTCCACAGCCTGAAACATGGGAAGATCGTTGCTGCTGTCTCCAAAAACGTAGGAATCCTCTTTTTTCACATGAAAGTAGTCCAGAACAAATGCTATCCCTGTGGCTTTTGAATACTTTTTCGGAACGATTTCATAAAACGAATCACCTCGGTCAATCATTTCCATATCTTTTTCAAGACAGCTTCTGATTCGCTCCATATCCGATGTTTCATCCACATAAAGACTGAATTTGTCATATTCAAATGCGTCCCGTTCATTATAAACATTGGTGGACAGATCTCTTTTTCTAAAATCCCTTCGTACCTCTTCCAGTCTGATAAAACGGGACGGATATTCCGGATAAAAACATTCTTCCACCCCTTCCAGAATAAACTCCGCTCTGCATTCGTTCATTTGTCGGATGATTTCCTTTGCCCGTTCCGGCGGGATATGTTCTGATAATAAAATATCCCCATCATAAGAAACATAAGTTCCGCAGCCGCAAATAAAACCGCAAAACGGCATTTCCTTAATTTCCTTCGGTACACTGCTGATGGTTCTTCCTGTATTTACAAAAGTCAGATGACCCCGTTTTTTCAGTTCTGTCACTGCCCAGAGTGTACTTTCCGGTACCGTTCCATTTACTTCGCTCAAAAGTGTTCCATCGATGTCAAAGAAAAACGCTTTTCGATTCATAATTACCCCTGTTATGAAAAAGAGGCAGACACATTCGTGCCTGCCCCCTGTAATATTTTAATTATTCTGCGCCGTGAAGAGCGATCAGTTTCTGCAGATAAGCATATCTCTCTTTGGAGTACTGCTCTGCTTTTGCAAACAGATCTGCAGCTCTTTCCGGATTAGCACGTTTCAGAGAATTGTAACGAACTTCGCCGTCAAGGAATTCTGTATAGCTTTCTGTCGGAGCTTTGCTGTCCAGAGCGAACTTGTCACCTTCCGCTGCCGGATTGTAACGGAAGTTGAACCAGTAACCAGCTTTAACCGCTTTTTCTTCTTCTGTCATAGCTTTGCTCATACCAGCCTTGATACCATGGTTGATACACGGAGCGTAAGCGATGATCAGTGACGGTCCCGGATAAGCTTCTGCTTCAGCGATTGCTTTTACAGTCTGGTTCATATCTGCACCCATAGCGATCTGAGCTACGTATACATAACCATAGGACATAGCAATGCTTGCCAGGTCTTTCTTCTTAACTTCTTTACCAGCTGCAGCGAACTGAGCGATAGCACCAGTCGGTGTAGACTTGGAAGCCTGTCCGCCGGTATTGGAGTAAACTTCGGTATCGAATACCATGATGTTGATATCTTTTCCGCTTGCGAGAACATGGTCTACACCGCCGAAACCGATATCATATGCCCATCCGTCACCACCGAAGATCCACTGGGATTTCTTAGCCATGAAGTCTTTCTGAGCAAGAATTTCTTTTGCTTTATCACATCCGCATGCTTCCAGAGCTGCGATTAATTTCTCTGTAGCCGGACCATTTGTAATACCGCTGTTGAAGGTATCCAGCCATTCCTGACCAGCTGCTTTTACGTCTTCGTTTGTTCCGTTGGCAACTACATCTTCAACTTTTGCTTTGATACCGTCACGAAGTGCTTTCTGAGCGAGAGACATACCGTAACCGAACTCAGCAGCATCTTCGAACAGAGAGTTGGACCATGCCGGACCCTGTCCTTTTGCGTTTACTGTGTACGGTGTGGACGGTGAGGAGTTACCCCAGATAGAGGAACATCCGGTTGCGTTTGCGATGTACATTCTGTCACCAAACAGCTGAGTGATCAGTTTTGCGTACGGTGTTTCACCACAACCTGCACATGCGCCTGAGAACTCAAGGAGCGGAGTCTTGAACTGACTTCCTTTTACAGTAGTCTCTTTGAATTTCTCAACAACGTCTTTTTTCTCCGGAAGTGTTACAGCATAATCAAATGCTTTCTGCTCACCGATGTTAGCTTCCATGTTCTGCATGGAGAGAGCTTTTTCACCTTTTTTGCCCGGACATACGTTTACACAGGAACCACATCCTGTACAGTCAAGAGCAGATACGGTGATTGCAAATTTATATTCCGGCATACCTGTCATAGCAAGTGTCTTTGTTCCTTCCGGAGCTGCAGCAGCTTCTGCTTCTGTCATAGCTACCGGGCGGATAACAGCGTGCGGACATACGTATGCACAACGGTTACACTGGATACAGGTATCCGGATTCCATACCGGGATATCTACTGCGATACCACGTTTTTCATATGCAGCAGAACCGGACGGTGTTGTACCATCTACATAAGCAGAGAAAGCAGATACAGGCAGGTTGTTACCTTCCTGAGCGTTAACTTTGCTCTGGATGTTGTTTACGAAATCAACTACGTCTTTTCTTCCGTCTTTTGCAACAGTCATTGCAAGACCTTCGTCTTCACAGTTTTTCCAGCTTTCCGGAACTGTGATCTCAACAACCTGTTTTGCACCGGCATCGATCGCATCATAGTTCATCTGAACGATCTTGTCACCTTTACGTCCGTAAGTAGCTTTTGCAGCTGCTTTCATCAGTTCGATCGCATGTTCTTCCGGAATGATGTTAGCCAGTTTGAAGAATGCAGACTGAAGAACGGTGTTGATACGTCCGCCAAGACCGATTTCTTTACCGATCTTGATACCGTCGATCACATAGAATTTGATGTTGTGATCAGCAATGTATTTTTTAACCTGTCCCGGTAAGTGTTTTTCAATACCTTCCATATCCCACGGGCAGTTCAGAAGGAATGTACCGCCGTCAACAAGTTCCTGTACCATGTTGTATTTGTTTACGTAAGCCGGATTGTGGCAGGCTACAAAGTTAGCCTGACGAATCAGGTAGGTAGACTTGATCGGAGTCTTACCGAAACGAAGGTGAGACATGGTTACACCGCCGGATTTCTTTGAATCATAATCAAAGTAAGCCTGAGCGTACATATCTGTGTTATCACCGATGATCTTGATGGAGTTCTTATTTGCACCAACAGTACCGTCAGCACCAAGACCCCAGAATTTACAGTTGATGGTTCCTTCCGGAGTCGTTACCAGCGGAGCGCCGATCTCCAGAGACAGATTTGTCACATCATCAACGATACCAAGTGTGAATACCGGTTTTTCTGTGTTGTTGTAAACAGCAACGATCTGTGCCGGTGTGGTGTCTTTGGAACCTAAACCGTAACGGCCTGTGAATACCGGAACGCTTTCGAATTTGGAACCTTTCAGTGCAGCAACAACGTCCAGGAACAGCGGCTCGCCCATAGCACCCGGCTCTTTTGTTCTGTCAAGAACGGTGATCTGTTTTACAGTCTCCGGAATAGCTGCGATCAGAGCTTCTTTGGAGAACGGTCTGTACAGACGAACTTTAACAACACCAACTTTTTCACCGGCTGCTGTTAAGTAGTCGATTGTCTCTTCGATCGTATCACATACGGAACCCATAGCTACGATGATCTTCTCAGCGTCAGCTGCTCCGTAGTAGTCGAACAGATGGTAGTTTGTACCGATCTTTTCATTTACTTTGTCCATGTACATCTGTACTACTGCCGGCATAGCATCGTAGTACGGGTTACATGCTTCTCTTGCCTGGAAGAAGATATCACCGTTCTGAGCAGAACCTCTCTGACACGGATGATTCGGATTCAGACAGTTTGCACGATATTCAGCGATTGCTTCCATATCTGCCATATCTTTCAGATCTTCATAATCCCAGGTTTCAATTTTCTGGATCTCGTGAGATGTACGGAAACCATCGAAGAAGTTGATGAACGGAAGTTTTCCTTTGATCGCTGCAAGGTGAGCAACCGGAGTTAAGTCCATAACTTCCTGTACGCTGGATTCACACAGCATAGCACAACCAGTCTGACGACATGCGTATACGTCAGAATGATCACCAAAAATAGAAAGCGCATGGCTTGCAAGTGCACGAGCGGAAACGTTGATAACGCCCGGTAACTGCTCACCAGCGAGTTTGTACAGGTTCGGAATCATCAGCAACAGACCCTGAGAAGCGGTATATGTAGTTGTCAGTGCACCTGCTGCCAGAGAACCGTGTACGGCACCTGCTGCACCTGCTTCGGACTGCATCTCAGTAACCTGAACTTCCTGTCCAAAGATATTTTTTCTTCCCTGTGTTGCCCATTCGTCCGTAGCTTCTGCCATAACGGATGAAGGAGTGATCGGATAAATAGCCGCTACATCTGAATATGCGTATGATGCATGAGCTGCAGCATGGTTACCATCCATGGTTTTCATCTTTCTAGCCATTTAATATTTCCTCCTTAAATAATATATTAAAAATATTTTATCAGCCTATTCCGATTATATCACGCAAAGTTTTAGATGTCCATTTTTGATGCAGTTTTTTTATTATGTTTTTCATTTTATACATAAAAAAATACGATAATTCATGAAGAAAATCCCATATGTTCTCTCCTGCATCCGCCTGTATCTCCTGCAAAATCTACTTCTCATACACCTGTTTTTCCGCAGTCCGCAAAAAAAGCTTCCTGCGAACAAAAATCCCTTGCAAAATTGCCACTTTCATGTAAAATAGGAAACGATAGCGTAAACATATATATTATAGAAGAAAAACGAGGTTTGATTATGATTTCAGCAAGCAATGTCACACTCCGTCTTGGAAAAAAAGCTCTCTTTGAAGATGTAAACATAAAATTTACCGAAGGCAACTGCTACGGCCTGATCGGTGCAAACGGCGCCGGAAAATCCACCTTTCTGAAAATTCTTTCCGGCCAGCTGGAAACCACCAACGGTGATATCGTTATCACCCCGGGTCAGCGTCTTTCCGTATTGGAGCAGGACCACTTTAAATATGATGAATACACCGTTTTAGATACCGTTATTATGGGCAACAAACGTCTGTATGAGATCATGAAAGAAAAAGAAGCCATCTACGCAAAAACAGATTTTACCGATGAAGACGGTATCCGCGCCAGCGAACTGGAATGCGAATTCGCTGAGATGAACGGATGGGAAGCCGAATCGGACGCAGCTACCTTATTAAACGGACTTGGTATTGACACGGATCTGCACTATGCGATCATGAAGGATTTAAACGGCAACGAAAAAGTCAAAGTTCTTCTTGCCAGAGCCCTGTTCGGCAATCCGGACATTCTGCTCCTGGACGAGCCCACCAACCACCTGGATATGGATGCCATCGAATGGCTGGAGGAATTCCTGATCAACTTTAACAATACCGTTATCGTTGTATCCCATGACCGTTACTTCCTGAACAAAGTCTGCACCCACACTGCAGATATCGACTACGGAAAAATTCAGCTGTACGCAGGCAACTACGACTTCTGGTACGAATCCAGCCAGCTGCTCATCAAACAGATGAAGGAAGCAAACAAAAAGAAAGAAGAAAAAATCAAAGAGCTGCAGGAATTTATCTCCCGATTCAGCGCCAACGCTTCCAAATCCAAACAGGCAACTTCCAGAAAGCGTGCCCTTGAAAAAATTCAGCTGGATGACATGCGTCCTTCCAGCCGTAAATATCCGTACATCGACTTCCGCCCGAACCGGGAGATCGGCAATGAAGTACTGATGGTGGAAAATCTGTCCAAGACCATCAACGGAGAAAAGGTTCTGGACAACATCTCCTTTACCCTTGGACATAACGATAAAGTTGCATTTGTGGGAAGCAATGAGTTGGCAAAAACCACCCTCTTCCAGATTCTAATGGGCGAAATGGAGCCGGACGAAGGAAATTACAAATGGGGCGTAACCACCTCCCAGGCTTATTTCCCGAAGGATTCCACACAGGAATTTGACAATGACCTGACCATCGCAGACTGGCTGACCCAGTATTCCGAGATCAAAGATGCCACTTATGTCCGTGGTTTCCTGGGACGTATGCTGTTTGCCGGCGAAGACGGCGTGAAAAAAGTACGCGTACTCTCCGGTGGTGAAAAAGTGCGCTGTCTCTTATCCAAAATGATGATCTCCGGCGCAAACATTCTGATTCTGGATGAGCCGACCAACCACCTGGATATGGAATCCATCACAGCACTGAACAATGGTCTGATCAAGTACCCGGGCGTTGTCCTCTTCGCTTCTCATGACCACCAGTTCGTACAGACCACCGCAAACCGCATCATGGAGATCATGCCGGGCGGCGCTCTGATCGATAAGATCACTACTTACGACGAATATCTGGCAAGCGATGAAATGGCAAGAAAACGTCAGGTATACACATTAAAAGAAGTCGATAACTAAAAATTTTCCGACAGGAGTAAAATCGGCAAAACCCGGTTTTGCTCCTGTTTTTATGAAAAAACAAAAAAGACCCCACCAAAAGGTGAAGTCTCATTCCTTTTCTATTCACTTATCCTATGCAAAACAGGGACTCACAGCCATCTCCAGCTTTTCTTCCAGCAAATGCACAATCCCCTGCATAACCTGATAACAGACTGTAATAATAAACTGAATATCCTCCTGTACATTTCTTTCCTTCGAAATATACAGATCATGCGCTTTTTTTATAAACGAAATAATCTGTTCAAAACTGGTAAACGAAACGCTTCTTCCACAATTCTTTACCGCCTCGCCATTTAAAATATACGCCTTTAAACTGCGTTTCAGCTCGGCCTCATACTGACCGTGTTCCAGAAGGGTTCCTTCGTAAGTATCATTATGGGGAAATGTAAAATAATCCGCCACATGATGTGTTACCTCTCCCAGCTGTCTCCAGTATACTCTGGCATTTCGCTCATCAATATTACAGTCAACGGTCAGAGCTTTGATCTGCTCCTGAACCGAATCAAAATTCACGTTAAACGCATGCTTTGTTGTCAAAAAAGAAGGTTTCAGATCCGGCAAAATGCTTCCGAAACAGAATGCCTTTCTGTGATGCTGAAGGTCTCCCGCCTGTACATGATCTGCAAGACATCTGGCTAATAAGATGTGGGATTTTTTTCTCACGATTATCCTCCTGAAATGGGTTCTTTTTCGCCTACGTTTCCCATTATAGCCGGACTTTGTAAAAATACAAGTGGGATTTCTTCTCAAAAATGGTAAAATTTTTACATTTTTTTCGGTTTTATGCCAATTGCCTGGCGATGATATACTTCATAACGATCCAGAATAATCTCCTTCGGACATGGAATCACACCGCGATTTTCGTATGGATCATTAAAAATATAGGACTCATCGGTCTCCCCTACCAGCAGCATACAGTGCTCATTGGAGATCCATGTAAAATCTTCTTCCGTATCAAAAAGTTTCCATACCGGTCCAATAACCGGTTCCCGCAGATTGATGGAATTCCAGAGAATCACCGGCATATTTTTTTTCAGATAAGTCTCGACCAGATAATCCAGACCTTTTCCAGTCTCATTGACGACCTCATATTTATCACTTACGATCTGTTCCAGCGCCCTGCAGATGACCGGTGCATAACAGCCCATGGATTCCGGATCGTAGGGGCTGCCTGCAAAGCTCTCCCAGGGATTCGCACCGTACAGAACACCATCTCTGATTTCAAAATCCCTTTTTACCAGATATTTTTGAATAAATTCATCAACCGAAATATGGTAGCCCAGATAATGCAAAAGCATGACCGTAGTCACGCTTTCACATCCCGTAGGGTAATTTTCACTCTGGTTGATGTATGGAACATCAATCTTTATCATTTATTTACATGCCTCCGCTTTCGCATCTTCTTTTAAACTGAAATAACGAATCACTTCCAGAACAATGACCAGAAGAACCAGACTGGCAAGCAGCGAAATCCACCAGGATTTTGTCAGACCGGCAATAATATAGCCAACGATACAGGCCCCCACAACGACCATCGCATACTGCATCTGAGTGGATACATGATTGATGTGGTTGCTCTGCGCACCTGCAGAAGACATGATCGTTGTATCAGAAATCGGTGATACATGGTCACCACATACAGCACCGGCAAGTACTGCAGATACGGAAATGATCATCATTTCCAGATTCTGTCCGCCAAACAGGGCCACCACGATCGGAATCAGAATTGCAAAAGTTCCCCATGATGTACCGGTTGAGAAGCCAAGGAACAGACCAACAGCAAACATGATAACCGGAACCAGGAAACTTGCGGATGCATTGTTTCCTACCACACTGCTTACAAAATCACCAAGACAAAGGGCATCGCCCACCCCTTTCAGTGTCCATGCCAGAATCAGAACCATAACGGCCGGAACCATCAGTTTGAAGCCCTCAACCAGACTGTTCGTGAATTCTTTGAAACTTACCACTTTACGGGGCAGATAGAGGAACAGCATGAAAATAATAGTAATAAAAGTTGCGAAAATCAAACTGACCTCTGCATTACAGCCGGCAAAAGCATCGATAAGATTTGCTGCTCCGTCAAGCATACCGGTGTAAATCATGGCACCAACTGCAGATACGATCAGGACCACAATCGGAAGCACCAGATCAAACACACGGCCTTTGGAAGAGATCTTATCCTCAGCAACGTTTTCAAATTCTTCTGCACCGCTGGTGAAAAGATCACCCTTTTCCGCATTTTTCTCATGTTTTTTCATTTCGCCAAAATCAAAAGCACGGATGGTAATATATGCCACCATAAATAAGGTCAGAATCGCATACAGATTGTACGGAATGGTACGTAAGAACAGCTGGAATCCGGTAATACCCGCATCCTCCGGTACATAAGAGTTAACCGCCGCTGCCCAGGATGAAATCGGTGCGATAATACAAACCGGTGCTGCCGTCGCATCAATAATATAAGCAAGTTTTGCACGGGATACTTTATAACGGTCTGTAACCGGTCTCATAACAGAACCTACGGTCAGACAGTTAAAATAGTCATCCACAAAAATCAGAACGCCAAGTCCGCTGGTAGCCAGCAGAGATGCCTTTTTGCTCTTGATCTTTTTGCCGGCCCAGTTGCCGTAGGCAGCGGAGCCGCCGGACTTCTGCATCAGTACGATGATCATACCAAGCAGGATATCAAAAATAAGAATGTTCAGATTCATGTTATTTTTCATGATATCGAACAATGCGTTGAATGCTTCCCACGGTGCGAACCCTGTATAAAACAATACGCCGACCATGATACCAATCAACAGAGAACTGTACACTTCCTTCGTGATAAAGGCAAGTACGATCGCCAGAATGGGCGGAACCAGCGCCCACCAGGTTCCGATAAACATAGAACTATCCATATCACTTTCTCCTCCTGATGTGTTAAAGTAAAATACTTTGTGATTATAACATGTCCCGCATAATTATACAAGAAATCATATGAACTTTTATCAAAAATGCATTTTAATTTCACCAAAAAAACAGTTATTTTCACCAAAAATCAGATGTTTTTATAGAAAAAGCGGAGACTGTCATCTGTCCCCGCCATACTTTCCAAATCTTCTTATTTTGTCTTTCGTATAAATATAAATACAAGCGCACTTACAACCATCAAAATCGGATAAAACATGTATGGGATGATATCAAAAGGTGTCAGCCCCGTCAGCGTAGCTGCGGACAGCAGCTGAGCGCCATAAGGAATCAGGCCCTGTCCCACCGATGTAAAAATATCCAGAAGGGACGCAGATCGGCGCGGACTGATTCCATACTCTGTGCTGATCTCTTTTGCGATGGGACCGGTCATGACAATAGCCACCGTGTTATTTGCTGTACAGACATCCACCAGAAGTGCCAGACCTGCGATACCGATTTCACCGCCTTTTGGCCCGCGGATACTCTTTTTGATCACCTTCAGAATAAACTCAATACCGCCAAACTCTTTTACCAGGGAAACGATGCAGGCCACGATCAGAGAAATAACCGTGATATCATACATGCCGGTCACTCCTTCACCTACAGCCTGAAACATCTCACTGACAGCCAGACTTCCGGTGGCAACACCAACGATCAGAGATGCCGCTGTACCGCCGATCAATACCAGAAATACGTTAATACCAGTCAGCGCGCCCAGCAGAACCAGAATATACGGAACCACGCGCCAGATGTTATAATTCAGTTCCATATCAAGGGTCACATCCGCATTTCCTGTGAGCACAAGGAAAATAATAACTGTGACAATGGCTGCCGGTAAGACGATAATAAAGTTTTCCTTAAACTTATCTTTCATTTCACACCCCTGCGTCTTCACCGCGGCAATTGTCGTATCCGAAATCATGGACAGATTATCGCCGAACATAGCCCCACAGGATACTGCTGCAATACAGACTGCCATGGAAAATCCTGTTTTTTCACTGATGCCGACCGCAATCGGAGCCAGCGCCGCAATCGTTCCCATAGAGGTTCCCATGGACACGGAAATAAAGCAGCCAATCACAAACAGACCGGCCACTGCAACATTGGGCGGCATCACAGACAGCCCCAGGTTAACCGTGCTCTCTACACCGCCCGCAGCACTTACTGCTCCGGAAAAAGCACCGGCACAAAGGAAAATCAGGCACATGGTCACAATATTTTCATCACTCATACCCTTTGAAATAACCGTAATTTTTTCCGCAAAACTCAGCTGGCGATTCTGCAGAAAAGCCACAAACAGAGCAATCAGAAAAGCCACGATCGCCGGCATGGCATAAAAATCATTGAATAAAATGCCTGCACCCAGAAAAATAAGCAAAAATACACCGATCGGCAGAAGCGCACCTGCTCTTGCCACACTCTTTTTTTCTTCCATTGTTTTCTCCCTTTTACACTCATAAGTATTTCATTTCATAAACTTTTCTCAGAGCTTTTGTTCCTATAGAATATGCTCATCCAGCAGGATGGTAAAAGGCCCGTTGTTTTCCAGGGACACTTTCATATGTGCCCCGAATACACCAGTCTTTACTTCCGGAACCGATTCTTTCGTCTTTTCTACCATATAGTGATACAATTCTTCCGCCATATCCGGCTTGCCCGCCTCGATAAAGCTGGGACGGTTTCCCTTTTTACAGTTCGCATACAGGGTAAACTGAGAAACCATCAGCACTGCACCGCCCACGTCCTGAAGAGAAAGATTTGTCTTACCTTCCGCATCCTCAAAAATGCGAAGGCCGATCATCTTCCGGATATATTTATCCGCAATTTCTTTTGTGTCCCCATCAGAAATACCGACCAGCACCAGAAAACCCTTCCCGATACTGCTGTATTCGGCACCATCTATGGAAACCGAAGCTTTGTCAACCCGCTGAATTACTAACTTCATAAAACTCTCCTTCTTATACATTTTCACCAGATATCATATCATTTAACATGCAAAAAAGAAACCGGAAAAATATATATCACATTGCTTTCGCTCTTCAAAACAGATATAATAGGAAGAACACGGAAACGAATGGAGAATTCTTTTATGGAAAAAGAAACCCGATTAAATAAATTTTTAAGCGAAGCCGGCATCTGCTCCCGCCGGGAAGCAGACCGTCTGATTGAAAAGGGTCAGGTTCTGGTGGATGGAACCCCAGCCTCCCCCGGACAAAAAGTGACCTCCGCAAACAAAGTCACCGTAAACGGAAAAACTATAGGTGCTGCCCAGGAAAAAGTGCTTCTGCTCTTCAACAAGCCGCGCGGCATCGTCTGCACCGCAGAAAAACGGGAACGGAATAATCTGATCGATTATCTGAACTATCCGGTGCGCATCACCTATGCCGGCCGTCTGGACAAAGATTCCGAAGGACTTCTGCTTCTGACCAACGACGGCGATCTGATCGACAAGATGATGCGTGCACGCAACCGGCACGAAAAAGAATACGTAGTCACCGTGGACAAACCGGTCACTGATGACTTCTTGAAAAGCATGGCAGGCGGCGTTCCCATTCTGGATACCGTTACCCGTCCCTGTGAGGTGACAAAAATTTCAAAAAACACATTCCGCATTGTTCTGACCCAGGGTCTGAACCGTCAGATCCGGCGCATGTGCGAATATTTTCAGTATAAAGTGGTACGACTAAAACGTGTGCGTATCATGAATCTGCATCTGGGCAGCCTTCCCTCCGGCAAGACCAGAGCGCTGACCCAACAGGAAACGAAAGAACTATACCGACAATTAGAACAGGAGTAATTTTATGACTCATATGGATCGAATGAAAGAACTGGTAACGCTCCTGAATCAGGCTGCAAAAGCCTATTATCAGGAAGACCGGGAGATTATGGATAACCGGGAATACGACGCCCTCTATTCCGAACTGGAACATCTGGAAGCGGAAACCGGAACCATTCTGGCCGGCAGCCCGACTCAGTCTGTGGGCTATGAATCGGTGGAGGAACTTCCAAAAGAGACACACCCCAGTCCCATGCTCTCTCTTGACAAAACCAAAGAACGCCAGGTCCTGAAAAACTTCATAGGCGATCAGAAAACACTGCTTTCCTGGAAAATGGATGGTCTGACCATCGTTCTGACTTACCAAAACGGCACGCTGGCAAAAGCAGTTACCCGCGGAAACGGCGTGGTGGGCGAAGTGGTAACCAACAATGCCCGGGTCTTTGACAATCTGCCTCTGAAGATTCCCTTCCAGGGAGAACTGGTGCTCCGCGGGGAAGCCATCATCACCTATTCAGATTTTGAAAAAATCAACCGGGAAATCGAGGACGTGGACGCAAAATACAAAAATCCGCGAAATCTCTGCAGCGGTTCTGTCCGCCAGCTGAACAATGAAATCACCGCAAAACGCCATGTACGTTTTTACGCTTTTTCTCTGGTAAGTGCCCAGGACACAGACTTTGAAAATTCCAATGAAAACAAAATGCTCTGGCTTCAGAAACAGGGCTTTGAGATCGTGGAATACCGTGTGGTTACCCAGAAAAATCTGGACGAGACCATAGACTACTTTTCCGAAAAAATCGCCGCAAACGATTTTCCATCGGACGGTCTGGTCGCCCTTTACGACAACATCAGCTACGGTGAGTCCCTTGGCACCACCTCCAAATTTCCGCGCAATGCCTTTGCATTTAAATGGGCAGACGAGATGCGCGAAACCAGACTTCTGGAAATGGAATGGAGTCCGTCCCGTACCGGCCTGATTAATCCGGTGGCCATCTTTGAGCCGGTGGAACTGGAGGGCACCACCGTAAGCCGTGCCAGCGTCCACAACATCAGCATCGTAAAAGCACTGGAACTGGGCATCGGCGACACCATCACCGTATACAAAGCCAATATGATCATCCCGCAGATTGCAGAAAATCTGACCCGAAGCGGCGCCCTTGTCATTCCGGACCTCTGCCCGGTCTGCGGCGGCGAAGCCAGAATTCTCTGTGAAAACGATGTGGAAACTTTAAACTGTACCAATCCGGACTGTCAGGCAAAAAAGATCAAAGCATTTTCCCACTTTGTCAGCCGTGACGCCATGAACATCGACGGTATGTCCGAAGCAACCCTGGAAAAATTCATCGCCAGAGGGTTTATCCACGAGTTTGGCGATATTTTCCTCTTAAGTCAACACAAAGACGAGATTGTGACCATGGAAGGATTCGGAGAAAAATCTTACGAACGCCTGATGAACAGCATACAGAAATCATCCGTCACTACCCTTCCCCGTTTTATTTACAGTCTTGGTATTTTAAACATCGGTCTGGCCAACGCAAAAGTACTCTGCAAAGAGTACAATCACGATTTTGCAGCACTGCGCACGGCCACTGTCGAAGATCTGAGTGCAGTGGACGGCATCGGACCAATAATCGCAAAAACTTTTGTAGACTATTTTACCGATGAGGTGCATAATAGAATAGTAGACCATCTACTGACTCTGGTTACCATTGAAAAACCGGAGGAATCCGCGGATGATACCTTAAAAGGAAAGGTATTTGTGATCACAGGCAGTGTAAACCATTTTGCCAACCGCAATGAACTGAAAGCCTTTATCGAATCAAAAGGCGGAAAAGTCACCGGTTCCGTGACAGGCAAGACCAGCTACCTGATCAACAACGATACCGCATCCACATCATCCAAGAACAAAAAGGCCCGGGAACTTGGTATTCCCATCCTTTCCGAAGAAGATTTTATAGAAATGACGAGGTAAAAAATATGCCAATTAAAATTCAAAGTGATTTGCCGGTAAAAGAGATTCTGGAACGGGAAAATATTTTCGTAATGGACGAAACCCGCGCCATGCATCAGGATATCCGGCCAATTCAGATTCTGATCCTGAATCTGATGCCCCTGAAAGAAGAAACCGAACTGCAGCTTCTGCGCTCTTTATCCAATACGCCCCTGCAGATTGATGTCACTTTCATGGCTGTGAAATCACACGAATCAAAAAATACATCCAAGAGCCACTTAAACCGTTTTTATGAGACCTTTGACACCATCAAAGACCGGAAATTTGACGGTATGATCATTACCGGCGCTCCGGTTGAAATGTTGGAATACGAAGAAGTGGACTACTGGGAAGAGCTGACCGGGATCATGTCCTGGTCCGAAAAAAATGTGACCTCCACCCTCTATCTGTGCTGGGCGGCTCAGGCCGGTCTCTACTACCACTACGGTCTGAAGAAAAAAACGCTGGACAAAAAAATGTTCGGTCTGTTCTGGCATAAAGTGCTGAACCGGAAGATTCCGCTGGTACGTGGTTTTGACGACGTGTTCCTGGCACCTCACTCCCGCCACACCGACGTGCCGATTGAAGATATTGAGGCCTGTCCGGAACTGACCGTTCTGGCAAAATCCGATGAAGCCGGACTTTTCCTTGCCATGGCGGAAGAAGGAAGAAAAATCTTTGTCATGGGTCACCCGGAATACGACCGCATCACACTGGACGGCGAATACAAACGGGATCTGGCAAAAAATCTTCCGATTGAGATTCCGAAAAACTATTACGAAGATGACAATCCAGAAAACAGACCGCTGCTGCGCTGGAGAGCCCACGCAAACAATCTGTACACAAACTGGCTGAATTATTACGTTTACCAGAGTACACCTTATGATCTGTACGGAACTCCATTCTGATTTTCCATGCAAAATCAGAGACTCTGATTTTTAACCGGGGTATAAAATTCATCCTAATTCGACACATATAACGTACATACCGGCAGGAATCCTGAATTCATCAAGATTCCTGTCTTTACAAAGCAAAATTTCTATGTTAGAATATACTAGTATGTTAGGTAATACGCATCTGTAGCTCAGGGGATAGAGCAGTGGTTTCCGGTGCCACGTGCCGGGGGTTCGAATCCCTCCAGATGCGTTTTTTTCTACACAAGAGGAGGAGTACACATTGAACGAATTCAGAGAATGGCTGTCGGACAATCTGCGCTACTTTATGTTAGCCGGCGGTATTTTGCTGGCTCTGCTTCTTATCTTCTTTGGTATCCGTTTTATCTCGTCTTTAACCGTAACCGATAAAGACAGCGATAAAAAAGTGGCAGAAGAAACTGCAGAACCGACCGAAGCCGAAGAACCAACTGAGACACCTACACCAACCGAAGAACCTGCCGATGAACTTGTTAAAAATGCAGTTCCGGAAGTTAATACACTGATTGAGCAGTATTACAATGCCATTGCCGGAAACGACGCTGATAAACTCCGCGCTCTGGTCGACAACCTTACTGCAGAAGATGAAGCAAATATTGCCAGCGATCCGGTGGAACATTACAGTGATATTGATGTCTATACCCTGAACGGACTGGAAGAAGGTTCTTACATTGTTTATGTATCTTATAAATACAAACTGCCAGACATCGATACATTGGTTCCGGGTCTGAGTCAGCTATATGTTCAGACAGACGATGCAAAGAATCTGTATGTCTGCACCTCTGTTCCAAATGCGGAGACCCAGCTTCTGATTGAAGAATCCGCAGAAAATGAAGATGTGAAACAGCTGCTCTCTACGGTTCAGATTGATTATGAAACAGCAATCAACAGTGACGATGCATTGTATGCTTATTTCAACCCGGATGCAGCTCCTGCCGAGACACCGGTACCGGAAGCAACGCCGGAACCGACTCCCGAAGCTACTCCGGAACCAACTCCGGAACCAACTCCCTTACAGAAAACATCCGCTGTTCCGGAAGGTGAAAAGGTGGTTCTGAAACAGGCGGCTCATATTCGTGACCGTGCCGGCATGAAAACATCAACCGTAATCGGATCTTATCCTGCCGGAACCGAAATGATCAAGCTGGGAGAAGAAGGCCTTTGGTTCCATGTATATGTGGACGGTGTATATGGCTATATCTCAAATATGTTCTTTTAAAAATTCAGGCAGTACCGTGAATGATAAACATTCCGGTACTGCCATTTTATTATCTGATTACATTTCTTTTTTAGCATCACACCGGGATACTGTATCGAAATATTTCCCAATTTCTGCTCTTTCTCATATGGGATTTACATACTGATTTTTTCTTTCCATCGATCATAAT
This sequence comes from Lachnospiraceae bacterium, assembly GCA_036310185.1. Lineage (GTDB taxonomy): Bacteria > Bacillota > Clostridia > Lachnospirales > Lachnospiraceae > JALENY01. The sequence continues at coordinate 45,138 of JAXJSH010000042.1, forward strand.
AATACACATGATCTGACAGTACTTCGGTCTCTTCTACCTGAGTCCCATTGATTTCTGTTACCATTTCACTTAAACTTTTCCGGGTATATTCCCCTGACGCGGGTATGATAATACATTCATGAATACTGCTTGGCAGTATGTAAAGATTGTCTTCTAATTTCTCAGAGATCTGTTTTAAAACATCCGGATAAAATATGCAGGCTGCCCCAAAATATTTTTCCTTATTGGTTAAAACATACATGGGCATCGGTTCCTTTTCCTCAATGCTGATCCGGAAAGGATTTGTTTCATCCTCTTCCATTTCCCAGTCCAGAATCTCCTGCATCAGTTCCGCCATCGTGGAAATTTTCCACGTCAGCAGTTTTGGCGTATTTTCAATGGCTGCCCGCTCCACTTCTTCAGCCGTTATATGCCACCGCATAATATCCATATGGCGGATCAAAACCGTGGCATGTTCCATCACAACCGGGTCTACCGAATAGTAATACACCATAGCCAGATCCAGCACTCTTTTATGAGGAACCGTCTGAAGAAATCTCTCATTTTTCTTATAGTTGACCAGTTTATAACAGATTCTCTTTTTCACCTGCGGAAAATCCATAAAAAACTGTGCCGGGATTTTGCCCCTGATATTGCTCTGAACAGCAAATTCCACCAGTTCTTCTGCCAGTTCTTCCAGGGTGCAGCCCTGACAGTAACGAAGATAAAAATCTTTCAGATAAATGGTGGGAGCAGCATTCTGCTCACAGTGCATAATCGTTATGGCATCCAGTATGACTCCGTTGTTTTTGGGAACCTGATGCAGGGATACATTCACCTCCTCTCCTGCTATTGTTGTGACCTGTGCGGTCATGGCGATTTTAAATTCTTCATAATTCATCATAAATCACCTGTCCTTTCTTTTTTATTTATTTTAAGCAGGATTATCTGCATAAAATATCACTTAAAATTTAATCTTTCACAAATTTTGTGCTCAAGAGGGCTGTCCTGGCTTCCAGAGAGCACACAAAAACAGATTTCAAGAATAAACCTGCTGCTTTTCAGAATAAGAAAGCCAACGAAATGATGTTATTATTTCTTATAAAGGAATAAGGAAACATCTCCCAAAAACAGCATTACAAATAAAGGTAATAAAATAGAACTGCATATAAAAAACGCAAAGAAAAATAAAAAAACAATGGGATTTGTAAATAGAATGATATAACAGAACGTTCCAATCGTGAACTTCAGATATGGAAAAAGAATATGGAGGGCGGACAGATAAGCTCCGCCCTCTTATGAATTTTAAAATTAAATTCTGGAAAGATATTCGCCTGTACGGGTGTCAATTTTGATTTTGTCACCTGTGCTTACGAACAGCGGTACGTTTACAACTGCACCAGTTTCAACGGTTGCCGGTTTTGTAGCACCAGTTGCTGTATCACCTTTGAATCCCGGTTCTGTCTCAGTAATCTCCAGCTCTACGAACAGAGGCGGCTCGATTGCGAATACGTTGCCGTTGTAAGAACATACTTTAACAACATCGTTTTCTTTTACGAACTTCAGAGCATCACCAACAGCCTCTTCATTTAATGCGATCTGATCATATGTTTCCATATTCATAAAGTTGTAAAGATCACCATCTGAATACAGATAGGACATATCTACACGGTCAATACGTGCTGCCGGGAATTTTTCTGTCGGACGGAAGGTTTTTTCAACTACACCGCCACTGATTACGTTTCTTAATTTTGTACGAACGAAAGCAGCACCTTTACCTGGTTTTACGTGCTGGAATTCCATAATCTGCACTACATTGCCTTCGATTTCTAAAGTAAGTCCATTTTTAAAATCACCTGCTGAAATCATGTTAATTATTCCTCCTTAAATGCGTTTCCGCATATATTCACATATATTTGATATTGTATAATAAATTATACCATTTTTCAACCTTTTCTTTTAAGAGGGTGCTACTTTTCGTATTCCTCCAGACGCTCGCAGATCTCTTCCACGATTTCGTCGATACTCTTACCGTTGGTTGAAACTTTGATGTGGGCCGCATCACGATACAATTCTTTTCTGTCGCGAAGCATTTCTTCTATATATTCCACACTCATATTATCGTTGAGCAGCGGGCGGTCTTTGTTGTCTTTCACCCGTTCGTAGATGACTTCCGGTTTTGCAGTCAAATAAACCACAAGTCCGCTCTCCCGCATGATCTCCACATTTTTTTCACGAAGAACGATACCGCCTCCCGTAGAAACCACCAGATTGCTTTTTTCTTTCAGTTCCTCCAGAAGATCGGTTTCCAGACGGCGGAAATATTTTTCACCGTATTCATCAAAAATGTCGGATATCTCCATATCCTGCTGTTCCACAATCACCTGATCCATCTCAACCAGTGTGGCGTTTAACTTTTCACTGAGTTTTGCTCCAACCGTACTCTTACCGGTTCCCATAAATCCAATTAAATAAATACTGTCGCTTTGCGTGTCCATAGTTAGCTTATCAATCCTCCCACTGCCTTATCGGCTGAAATATTTTTCTTTTATCAATGCAACCGGCATATCCTGACCGGTCCAGATCTTAAATGCAGCTGCCCCCTGATAAAGCAGCATATACAGGCCATTTGCGGTTCTGCAGCCAGCTTCCCGGGCCATTTTAAGAAGCTTCGTCTCCTCCGGATTATAAATCACATCATAAACCATCAGATCCGGATGAAAACAGGATACATCCTCTATCACAGCAGCATCGGTATTCGGTGCCATGCCGACAGATGTACCGTTCACCAGAATAGCACTGTCCTGAATCTGCTGCCTCAGCACGGATGGATCTTCATAATCAAAGTGATTCAGCACGCAATCGGTCTGCTGTCTCAGCTTTCCGATCAGTTCCTCTGCCTGCTCCCATTTGCTGTTTTTCCGGCTGAATACGGATATTTCCCGTACACCGTCTAGTGCAGCCTGAATCAAAATAGCTCTGGCCGCTCCGCCAGCACCCAAAAGTGTCATTTTTTTACCAATAATATCAAATCCGGCCGCTTTGCATGCGTCCATAAATCCAATACCATCCGTTGTATGTCCAATCAGCTTTCCGTTCTGATTCGCCACCGTATTGACGGCACCTCCAATAGCAGCCGCCGGTGAAAGTTCATCACACAGCTCACAAATCAGATTCTTGTCCGGCATGGTCAGATTAAAGCCCAGCACATTCATACTGCGCAGCGATTCCACCACCTGTGCCAGATGATCCGTCCCCACACGAAAAGCCAGATACGTGCAGTCAATCCCCAACTGCCGGAATGCTTCGTTGTGCATGGCCGGTGAAATACTGTGTTCCACTGGATCACCAAGCAGACATGCCAGACGGGTATGACCGGTTATATTATGTTCCATATCTTTCTCGTCTCCTGATATCAGCCTGTATTACTTCCGTTTTCTAAATTTTTTCAAATCAAACTGCATCGATTCCATATTTTATGTAAGAAAAAGCTATGCCAGCTGTTTCTGAATCTCTGCTGCCATCTGCTCTGCAGACATGCCTTTCGCATCCAGGACCAAATCCGCAGCCTTTTTATAAAAAGGCTCACGCTCAGACAACATCTTCTTTACCGTGTCTGAAATCTTACTTCCCTTGAAAAAAGGATCATCTGAACGTTTCTCCTCCAGACGTGCTGCCAGCTCTGCCTGCGGTTTTTTCAGATAAACAACTTTACCCAGCTTTTTCAGATAGGCGACATTTGGCTCGAAGGTAGCCAGCCCGCCGCCAATACAGATAATACTACGTTTTTTCTCATCCAGCAACTGTTTCAGCACAAAACCTTCCATGGCGCGATAATACGGTTCACCGAACCGTTCAAAAATATCATTGACGCTCATATTCATTTTTGCGGTGATCAGTCTGTCCACATCAATATACGGCAGTCCCATATTTTTTGCCAGAATTCTTCCCGTTTTTGATTTTCCGGATCCCATAAACCCTTCGATGATAATGTGATTCAATTTTTTCCCACCTTCCTTTTGTAAAAAAAGAGAACGATTTTTTCCAGATATCTCTTTAAAACAATCTGAATTTCTTCTTTTGGGTGAATCGGCTTTACCAGAATGTTGCGGATGCCTGCTCTTTTCGCACCCCAAACATCGGTAAACAGCTGGTCTCCGATAAAAATCGTATTGCTTTTATCCGTTCCCATACGTTCCATGGCTGCCAGGTAGTTTTTCGTGGAAGGCTTGTGGGCATTTTCAATGAAATGCACCTGAACATCCTTATTGAACATTTCCACCCTTGCAGTCTGGTTATTGGAAAGCAGGCAGCACTGATAACCCAGTTCCTTCAGATGTGCAAACAGGGCTATGGCACGTTCATCTGCCGGCGCTCCGTGAGGAACCAGCGTGTTATCTATATCGAAAATCAGTCCTCGATACCCTTCTTTATATAGTTTATCAAAATTTATGGAATATGTCGATTCCTGAATTTCATCCGGATAAAAACAATCAAACATAAATGACTCCCTTACTGCCGCAGATATCCCCTAATATCTGCGGCATTTTTTTCTATATATTGATGATGTTGGGGGCAAAAGATGCCGAACGGATCGTTCCGTACTCTGCACTCCCACAATCCTGCCCCATATTCGGATATCGTGGTGCATATGCCCCACTTTTATCCTCAACATCAATTACATACGATCCTGCATGGATACATATTCCTGATTGTCCAGGATATTTTTGTACGCAGGACGAATGATCTTATCTGTGTTAATCAATTCTTCCAGACGATGTGCACTCCAGCCTACAATACGGGCAATTGCAAACATCGGCGTGTAAAGTTCCAGCGGAAGATCCAGCATACTGTATACAAATCCGCTGTAGAAATCCACATTGGGGCTGACACCTTTGTAAATCTTACGCTCGCGTGCGATCACCTTCGGTGCCAGACGGGCTACTGCCGCATAGAGCTGATAATCTTCATCGCGTCCCTTTTCCGCCGCCAGTTTTTCCACAAATCCTTTAAACAGATTTGCTCTCGGATCGGAAATGGAATATACGGCATGCCCCATTCCATAGATCAGACCGCGTTTATCAAATGCTTCTTTGTGAAGCAGCTTTACCAGATATGCTTCCACCTCATCCTCATCGGACGGATCATTAATATTTTCTTTCATATCAGCAAACATCTCAACCACCTTGATGTTTGCACCGCCGTGCTTCGGTCCTTTCAGCGATGCCAATGATGCGGCTACGGCAGAGTATGTATCCGTACCGGATGAAGTCACCACATGCATAGTAAAGGTAGAGTTGTTACCACCGCCATGTTCCATATGAAGAACCAGCGCAAGGTCAAGAATCTGAGCTTCAAGCGGTGTATATTTTTTATCCGGTCTCAGCAGACGGAGGATATTTTCTGCAGTTGAAAGTTTTGGGGACGGATTGTGAATATACAGACTTTTGCCGCGCACATAATGATTGTATGCCTGATAGCCATATACAGCCATCATCGGGAAAGTACTGATCAGATTAATACACTGACGCAGTACATTCGGCAGAGAAATATCATCTGCATGAGTATCATAAGAATACAGATTCAGCACACTTTTTGACAAGGTATTCATGATATCTTTGCTCGGTGCCTTCATAATAATATCGCGCACAAAATTGGTCGGCAGAGAACGCTGCTGAACCAGAATCTGTTTGAAGCCCTCCAGTTCCTGTTCTGTCGGAAGCTGTCCGAATAAAAGCAGATAGGCAGTCTCTTCAAATCCCATCCTGTTTTCGCTTAAAAAGCCATGGGTCAGATCGTTAATGTTCATACCTCTGTAGTACAACTCTCCATCGCACGGAACACGCTCTCCGTCTACGACCTTATCTGCCACAATGTTGGATACCTGAGTCAGACCCGCAAGGACACCTTTGCCGTTAATGTCACGAAGGCCTCTTTTTACATCATATTTCCCATATAAAGACGTATCTGTAGTTGTATTCTTTCTGCAGATCTGTGTCAAAGCCTCAATTTCCGGTGTTACTTTCATACTGTAATTAGACATTCGCATTACTCCTTTCTTTGTTCCAGCCTATGTAACCAGTATTTATCTCC
>JAXJSH010000043.1:0-4319 GCA_036310185.1 Lachnospiraceae bacterium
AATTTTACCGTCCTCATGATAATCTCCTTCTTTTACAGAATACGAATCTCTCTGCATTTAATTTTATCACACCTGCAAGTGAACATCAATCGTGAAAAAAATCAAATACCTGTTTTGCACTGCGCTCATTCATGGAGGGAATCTGTTTCAGATCATCAATAGTGGCTGCCCTGATATTTTCCAGCGATTTGAAAGCCTTCATCAGCGCTTTCCTCCGGGTCGGTCCGACACCAGGAATATCATCCAACACAGAATGTACCTGGCCCTTTCCGCGCAAAAGGCGGTGATATTCAATGGCAAAACGGTGCGCCTCATCCTGGATTCTGGTAATCAGTTTAAAGCCTTCACTTCCACGGTCAATAGGCAGTTCCACGTTGTTGTAATACAGTCCGCGGGTCCTGTGATTATCATCTTTCACCATACCGCACACAGCTATATTAAGATTCAATTCTTCCAACACTTTCAATGCTATGTTCACCTGACCGCGGCCGCCGTCCATCATGATCAGATCCGGAAGACAGGTAAAACCTTCCGATTCCTCCAGTGCACGGCGAAACCTTCTGGTCAGAACTTCTTCCATGCTGGCATAGTCATTGGCTCCTTTGACCCATTTTATCTTAAATTTGCGATAATCACTTCGTTTTGGTTTTCCTTTTTCATACACGATCATGGAACCAACGGACTCAAATCCGCTGATATTGGATATATCAAATGCCTCAATGCGGTTGATACGCTCCATGCCAAGCAGCTCCGCAATCTCTTTTACCGCACCAATGGTACGCCCTTCTTCTCTTTTCAGGCGCTCTTTGTCCTGACTGAGGACCATCCGGGCATTCTGGGCCGCCAGTTCCACCAGTTTTTCCTTCGTACCGATCTTCGGCACACGAATGTATACACGATGACCGCGCTTTTTGGAAAGCCACTCTTCGATCAGCTGCGGTTCTTCAATAGCTGTCTGCAGCACCAGTTCCCGGGGAATGAACGGCGTCCCCATGTAAAACTGCTTGATGAAGCTCAGGAGCACCTGTTCTTTCTGATCACCGGCAGCCGCACGCAGGAAAAAGTGGTCACGTCCGATCAGTTTTCCGTCCCGGACAAAAAATACCTGAACAACTGCATCCTCTTCGTCCATAGCCAATGCAATAATATCTTTATCCTCACCGTCACTTCCGGTGATTTTCTGACGCTCTCCGATCCGTTTTACACTTTCGATCAAATCCCGATATTCGATGGCCTCTTCAAATCGCATCTCTTCTGATGCCTGTTCCATTTTTACAGTCAGTTCCCGAATGGTGTCCCGAAAATTCCCGTTCAAAAAGTCCATGGCTTTCTTTACCTGCTCCCGGTATGCCTCTTTGGATATATACCCCTGACAGGGGGCATCGCACTGATGAATATGATGATACAGGCAGGGACGTTCTTTTCCCATATCTTTTGGCAGCTGTCTGCTGCAGGTGCGAAGGCGGAACAGCTTATTTACCAGATCGATACTGTCTTTTACTGCACCGGAGCTTGTATAAGGGCCATAATATCTGGAATGATCCTTTTTCATCTGACGGGCAAACAACACCCTGGGATAATCTTCTCCCAGCGTTACTTTTACAAAAGGATAACTTTTATCATCCGTCAGCATGGTATTGTAACGGGGACGATGCTCCTTGATCAGATTACACTCCAGAATCAGGGCTTCCAGCTCGGAATCTGTCACAATATATTCAAAACGGGCTATTTTAGTCACCATCTTTTCAATCTTGGGGCCCTTATTCCGACTGGTCTGAAAATACTGGCGCACCCGATTTTTCAGGCTTATGGCCTTGCCCACATAAATGATCGCATCTTTCGCATCATGCATGATATACACACCGGGTTTTGCCGGCAGTTTTTTTAATTCTTCTTCAATATCAAACATCGTTTTCTCCATAGATATATGAAAAGGAGCAGCAAGAATCTATTTCGATTTTCGCAACTCCTTTATGGTTTATATATTATTCGCTTAAACAGGCTTTGTCTCATCACAGGTATCCGGTTTCTGGCCGTCCTGTTTCTGTTCACACTGTTCTGCCGCAGAATCCATTCCGGCAACCGGCTCTTTCGAGTCCGCTTTCCCTGATTCTGTCTTTTCTGATTCCGTCTCTTCCGGTTCCGGAATGCCTTTTACCTGACGGAAAATCTGCATGAATTCTTTTCCGGTAATGGTTTCCTTCTGAATCAGGAATTCTGCAATTTTGTCCATTACCTCACGGTTTTCACACAGAAGACGTTTTGCTTCATCATATGCCGCCTTCAGCATTTTCATAACTTCGTGATCGATCTCGGTGGCGGTCTGATCTCCGCAGTCGAGAATGGCGCGGCCATCCAGATACTGACTGGATTCACTGGCAAGTCCCATAAGGCCGAATTTTTCGGACATACCATACTGGGTAACCATAGCTCTGGCCATCTTGGTGGCCTGCTCGATATCGTTTGCAGCTCCGGTGGTAACTGTATCAAACACAATTTCTTCCGCCGCACGGCCACCAAGCGTTACAACCAGCATGGCTTCCAGTTCTTTCTTTGTGTTAAGGAATTTTTCCTCTTCCGGCACATGCATAACGTAACCAAGAGCCCCCATCGTACGCGGTACGATCGTAATTTTCTGTACCGGCTCCGCATCTTTCTGCAGCGCACTCAAAAGAGCATGGCCAACTTCATGGTAAGACACGATCTTACGCTCTTCCTGACTTAAAATACGATCTTTTTTCTCTTTACCTACCAGAACCACTTCCACAGCCTCCAGAAGATCTTTCTGGGAAACCGCTTTTCTTCCATTTTTAACTGCAAGAATCGCTGCCTCATTGATCATGTTTGCAAGGTCGGAACCAACTGCACCGGAAGTGGCAAGTGCGATTGCTTCCAGATCAACCGTCTCGTCCATTGACACATCTTTTGCATGTACTTTCAATACATTGACACGGCCTCTTAAATCCGGTCTGTCTACAATGACACGACGGTCAAAACGTCCCGGACGAAGAAGCGCCGGATCCAGAACTTCCGGACGGTTCGTTGCCGCCAGAATCAGAAGTCCCTTTGAGGTGTCAAAACCGTCCATCTCCGCAAGAAGCTGATTCAGTGTCTGCTCACGCTCGTCGTTCCCGCCGTAACGGCCCGTATCACGGGATTTTCCAATGGCATCGATCTCATCGATAAAAATAATACACGGTGCATTTTTCTTGGCCTCTTCAAACAGATCCCGGACACGGGATGCACCGACACCCACGAACATCTCTACGAAATCAGAACCGGATAAGGAGAAAAACGGCACTTTTGCTTCTCCTGCAACCGCTTTTGCCAGCAGAGTCTTACCGGTACCAGGCGGGCCCACAAGAAGGGCACCTTTCGGAAGCTTGGCTCCGATTTCCGTGTATTTGCCCGGATTGTGCAGGAAATCAACCACTTCCTGCAGAGACTCTTTTGCCTCATCCTGTCCGGCAACATCCTGAAAAGTGACGCCGGTTTCTTTCTGAACATAGGCTTTTGCACGGCTCTTTCCAACACCCATCATACCGCCGCCCTTATTCATCTGACGCATCACAATTGAAAACACAAGAATCATAATTATAAACGGAACAAGGAAACTGACGATTGCAGAAAGGATCTCCGCCACAGGATCTGCCGCTTTTCTGCTGAATTCCACATCTGCCGCTTCCAGTCGCTCCGTCAGTTTTGTGGAATCTTCCATCACGGTCGTATAATAGGTAATTTCACCAAAAGCGCGGTTCTGTTCTTTCGGTGTAATCGTAATGGTATCACTGTTCAGCTCCACTTCTTTGATTTCATCGTTTTTCAGCATGGAAAGAAACTTGTCATAGGAAATCTCCCTTGAAGCAGAACTGCCAAATATGCCGGTAAAAAAGCTCATACAGATCAGCCCTACCAGCACACACACAAGAAACATCAAAAGAGACTGTCGGTTCTTATTTCCATTGTTTTTGTTATTATTTTGATTTTGATTATTGTCCATATATATCCTCCTGAACTGTCTTTTCTATTATACGGACTGTAAAAAAATTATGCAATATTTAGATTCTAAAAGTTTACTAAAGTCTTGCTTATTATTTTCTGTCGTTTTATAGTATAATAGTATGATGTTGGGGTCAAAAAATATTTGACCCCTTGATACCTACGGATTACTTCGCATTTTATGCTCCCGTAATCCTAAAAACATTCGAAATCCGCCCTATTCGGGCTGCTTTCTCATGTTTTGCGGGTCTCAAAGTCACACTTTTTCATGCAAGCATGAAACATGTGACCTTTTGACCCTGGTATCATAGTATTTATAT
>JAXJSH010000044.1:0-3143 GCA_036310185.1 Lachnospiraceae bacterium
AAGGGGTCAAAATACCTTTTGACCCCAACATCATCTCATTGTGAGGGGGAAAAACTATGAGTTTTGTAAGTGAATGTATTACTGCATTAGATGAAGAAGGTTTATTTGACAGTTCCAGTCACAGGACCAGATTCAAAGAACTGCTGGACTGCTACGGCAGTTACCCGTTCTTTTCAAAGGGGTTATGCAAATGTATGTATCTGTCTGCCTGGGATGAAGAACATTTCTGCGTCATTCTGGAAATGCTGTCCATCATGTCCCTTGGCCGTGACAAAAATACAGAAGAAATGCGCGATAACGGAGACACGCTCGTCAGTGAACAGACAACGGATGAATATTATGTATATCTGCTGTCCAATGCCTTTTTAGATGATGCGCCATACTGTCTTCCGGAAAATGCAGAAATACGCGAAAGCACCCGCCATATCATTTTTCAGGCGCTCCGCGCAGCGGAAGTAATCGACAGTATCTGCTGATTCGCAGCCGGATTTTGCATATTTTCAGGAAAGCAGTCTTTTCAGAAAATATTCTCTGTTGTTGATAAACATCTCCGTCACCCGATAGCTCTCTGTATCCAGATATTCGCACGGATGGATCATGCCGTCATCAAAAGATAAGATCTGTGCATCCGGCAATCCGAGCAGAATCGGGGAATGACTGGCGATCAGAAACTGTGCTCCGCTTTTTGCCAGACGGTCTATTTCCAGCAGCAGCGGCCTATGAAAATCCAGCGCCGGGATATCCCTTAAATAGCTGTCTCTTCCTATTTTACTCCAATCTATCGTCACTTCACGAATAAAACAATCCAGCATAACAATCCCTCTTTCATAAACATATATTTCCCAAAACAGACCTCCCTATTTTAGAAGATGTGTTTTCAGCGGATAAAAACTGTGTTATTATAAAAATCACATACCATAAAGGAGAAAAGAAATGTCTATCGAACGCGTAAGAACTTTTTTTAAAACATATAACATGGAAGACCGCATCCTGGAATTTGATGTTTCCAGTGCAACCGTGGAACTGGCAGCTCAGGCAGTCGGATGCGAACCGGCAAGAATCGCAAAATCACTGTCATTTCTGGTTGACGATCACGCAATCATCATAGTAACCGCAGGTGATGCGAAGATCGACAATCCTAAATACAAAGCACAGTTCGCGAAAAAAGCAAAAATGTTATCCCCGGAAGAAGTAACTGCACTCATCGGACATGCAGTCGGCGGTGTATGCCCTTTTGGCATCAACGATGGTGTGGAAGTTTACCTGGACGAATCCCTGAAGCGTTTTGAAACTGTTTTCCCGGCATGCGGAAGCAGCAACAGCGCGATTGAACTGTCCATTCCGGAGCTGGAACAATATTCCGGATTTCTCACCTGGATTGATGTATGTAAGGGATGGCAGGAATAAAATATTACTGATACGATTATAGCCGCAATCAGCTGAAATAACAACTGACTGCGGCTATATCATTTTTTATTTCTTACACCCGTTCATCCCAGTATTCACAGTCATCTCTGCCAATAACTTCAGATGTGAACGGTGTTCCGTCATTTTTCTTATAATGCTTTGTGGCACGTAACACGTATTTTGCACCTACATATATGATCGGCACATTAAAGAATACAATCAGGATATTTCCCAAATCTGAGAAAGCCCACAGATTGCCAAGCTCCAGACCCGCGATGTTACAGAGAATACCGAAAGCCGCTACAAAAATTGCCACAATACGGACACCATTGATAAATCCTTTTCCTTTGCTGATACGGTTTGCCGCGATCTCAGAAAAGCTGATCATGCCAAGCAGACAGGTATATGCAAATAAACAGAAACACAGGGTAATCACAAAAGTAACAAGCGAATTAGCAGCGGTACCCGGTGTCAGCACAGCAATCGACGCAAGGAACTTCGGCAGTTTATCCATCTGCATCCATGCTTCCCCATTTGCTCCATCCCAGCAATGCGCCAGAACAACAACAAAACCAGATAAAGTACAGATAATGATCGTATCAAGAAATACACCGATAGATGCCAGCATACCCTGCTCACATGGATGCTTTGCATCTGCTGCAGCAGCTGACATGGTAATCGTACCCTGACCTGCTTCGTTTGACATCAGTCCACGTTTGACCCCCTGTGCAAGCACAGTTCCAAAAAGACCGCCAAATATCGCCTCCGGTGTAAATGCTCCGCCAAATACCGATTTGAAGAAATACGGAACCGCATCCAGATTCAATACGATCAGCACCAGAACAGTCACAATATACAGAACTGCCATCACAGGCACCATTTTATCCGTCCATTTGGAAACTTTCTTAATACCGCCAAATGCAGCAATGGCCGTAAAAATCACAATAACTGCGCCTACTATGTAATAAAACACAGAGTCACTTGCGATGCTGGAACCAGTCACGATCTCAGCCATACTGCCAATGGAAGATACAACATTGAATCCCTGCGCCGGCAGACAGCAAAGGGCATATAAAATATACAGCAAAGATAAAAACACACCAATCCAGACTTTGTTTCCAAGGAGTTTTCTTCCATAGAACGGAAGACCCCCGACGAACTCATCGTCTTTTTTCTCCTTAAAAATCTGCGCCAGTACACCTTCCATATAAGCTATGGCCATACCAAAGAACGCAGAAACCCACATCCAGAATAAAGCGCCCGGACCACCCACTGCAATCGCTCCGGTTACACCGATGATATTACCAGGCCCCACACGCATGGCCGAACTCAATAAAAATGCGGCCAACGGTGAAATCCCGGTGCTGACCGTTCTTTTTTCGGTCATAACTTTGATGCCCTTTTTAAAATGAGTCACCTGCATGAATCCCAGCTTGAAACTGAAAAAAATACCGGATCCCAACAGCAAAATAATCGCAAATGAGAAATTGCCAAGAAGCGGAATATTCGCATACCACTCAAAATTCGTGGGAAAATCCCACAGAAAATCGGACAACGGACCTATGAATGAAAAGATGCCGTTGATGGATTCAAAAATCCCCTGCATAAAAAATCCTTCTTTCGTTTTTCTATTAATCATACACAAAAACCGGTAAAATGTAAACCGGAATCCCCGAATTTCAACATATTACCGGTGAATGGATTATTTTACATGAACCGATTCTTTCCGGGTCGGC
>JAXJSH010000045.1:0-32678 GCA_036310185.1 Lachnospiraceae bacterium
AGGAGAAAAGGTTATGTTTGATAAATTAGTGGAAGTTATCTGTAATTTTGTGGAAGTGGAGCCGGAAAATGTACATATGGAGTCTCGTTTCATCGAAGATCTGGGATTCACCTCCTTTGACTTTATGAGCATGCTGGGGGAATTGGAAGATGAGTTTGATGTGGAAATTGAGCTGAAGGATACCGCTGATATCCGTACTGTGGGAGATGCGGCTGCTTTTCTGGAAAAACTGTCCGAAGAAGCGTAAGCCACAGACAGAGGCATATGTCTGCGCAGATATGAGAATGCATGCTGTCTGCGCAGGCTGTGTTTTGAAACAGATAATTGTTTTAAAAAAAGGAGGTAAAAATCATGTTGTGCAGTACAATTCGTGAGATTTTAGTCCGTTCTGAGCAGAAATATAAAGAGGCGGATGCCATTCGATATAAAATAAGCAAAAATGAGATTGAAGCAAAATCTTATACGCAATTAAAAGAGGACAGCGAAAGCTTTTCCCGTGTACTTCAGGCGTTGGGTGAGCAGGGCAGCCATATTGCTCTGACCGGTATGACTTCTTATGCCTGGATTGTGACATATTTTGGAACTGTAAACAGCGGAAGCGTGGCAGTGCCCCTTGATGTGTCTCTTCCGGCAGAGGAAATGTGTGAACTGATCGACCGGGCAGATGCAACCGTATTTGTGGTAGATGAAGTCCGTGGGGATGTGGCAGCAGTGGTAAAAGAGCGCTGTCCGAAACTGAAATATCTGATTTCCATGCAGAAAGAAGAACATACGGATGATGTGCTGTCTTTCTGGAAGTTGATTCAGGAAAATGCGGGCACATTTGATCATGATCCACAGCCGGAAGACCTGGCAACGATCATGTTTACTTCCGGAACCACCGGAAAAAGCAAAGGTGTTATGCTGACCCACCGGAACCTGGCGGAAAATGCGACCTGTCTGGATATGAAATTCCCGGAGCGTTCCGTTCTTTTGACTGTACTTCCGATTCATCACGCATACTGTCTGAGTATGGACGTGTTGAAGGGATTTTCCACAGGCGGTATTCTTTGCATTAACGATTCTCTGATCCGTATGGTAAAAAACATTAAGTTGTTCCAGCCGAATATTATTCTGATGGTACCGCTGATGATTGAAACTATGGCGAAAAAACTGGAGGATGCAGCAGGACTGCCCGCTGAAATCGTGAAAAAAGAAGTGTTTGGTGAACAGCTCCACACCATCTGCAGCGGCGGGGCATATCTGCCGCCGGCTATGCTGGATCTGTTTGCAAAATACGGAATTGATATTCTTCAGGGATACGGCATGACCGAGTGCTCCCCGGTTATCAGTACAACTGTTGGCTGGAATATTCGTAAAGGTACAGTAGGTCAGCTGATTCCAAACTGCCAGGCGAAAGTAGTGGATGAAGAACTCTGGGTGCGCGGCAGCAGTGTCATGCAGGGATATTATAAAATGCCGAAGGAAACAGAAGAGACTCTGGTGGACGGATGGCTCCGCACCGGGGATCTGGGCTTCGTAGATGAAGACGGATTTGTACATCTGACCGGAAGAAAGAAAAATCTTATTATTACCAAAAACGGGGAAAATGTATCACCGGAAGAGCTGGAAAACAAAATCGGAGAGCATCGTCTTGTACAGGAAATCCTGGTTCGTGAGAATGAAGGCCTGATCGAGGCAGAGATTTTCCCGGACTATGAATATGCAGAGAAAAAAGAAATCGGGGATATTCCTGCGTATCTGCAGAAGATTATCGACGATTACAATACGGGAGCTCCGGCTTATAAAAAGGTTTATCGCCTGAAAGTCAGAGAGACCGAATTTGAAAAAACTCCGTCTAAGAAAATTAAACGTTATTAAAAAAGAAAAATAAAAACAGGACCAGATTCAGGAAAAGGATAATCACTGTCAGGAGAAGATGTGACATTGAAGATTCATCCCTGAATCCGGTCCTGTTTTATATTGCAAAAATGTGTTTGGTTATCGGTAGATACCGTTTACGGTTACCACAAATAAGGCTTCCTGTCCGTTTAATTCCTCAATACCGTAGTCTTCCGGGAATGTAACATAGACATCTACAGTATCACCCGGATGGGCACCCACGAGCTGATCTTCAAAATCGTCGATATAAGAACCGGAACCGATGACCAGATCGGTGCCCGTGCCGCCTGTGCTGCCGCCGTCAAATTCCACGCCGTCCACAGATCCGACATAGTCAATATTGACGGTATCGCCGTTTTCCACAGTCAGGGAAGTATCTGTGCTGAGTGTGGTTGTGGTACTGTCTGTGTCATATGCAGATGTGTCGGTAGTTGTGTCTGTGCCGGCGGTATCCGAACTGCCGTCTGAACTGGATGAAGAAGGATCCAGAACAAGAAGGATGATCAGACCTGCAATGAGCAGAATCGGAATGCCAATGCTGCATACTTTTTTAATGATGCGTTTGCGCTCCTGCTTTTTGCGTTCTTTTGCCCGACGTTCCTGGGCCATTTTTCTGTTTTCTTTTTTCATAGTAAAAGTCTCCGTTTCTTCAATAATAACAAGATACCAGGGTCAAAAGGTCACATGTTTCATGCTTGCGTGAAAAAATGTGACTTTGAGACCCGTAGGCATCAAGGGGTCAAAATACCTTTTGCCCCCAACATCATAACAAGATTTTAACAGGATATTGTGCATATTTTGTGTCCTGAGCGTAAAAATTTTAAGGAAAACAGGTCGTTTTTTGTTGTAACATGCGGTCAGTATGGTATCCTGCACACCACCTTTTGCAAACAGGAATATATTATTTAAAAAGAGAAAGGTTTTGAAGATGCCGATTATTCATATTTCAAATGGAACCATAGAGGATATTTTCTCAGAACGGGGCAATACGTTTGTTACAGTAACTTACAGAGACGATTCAGGAAGAAGACCGGGAAATCAGACAGTAAGACTTGTGGCAGGTCCGCGTACCGTTATCCTGAATGCCAATGGGATTTCTGTGCCGGCTTCTGCGCTGCGGGTGGGAATGTCTGTAAATGCCTCTTTTTCTTCTGCGATGACGCGGAGTATTCCGCCTCAGGCGGCTGCATACAGGATAAGGGTTCTCAGAAGGCAGGCACCGGAAAATATCACCATTGGCAGAATTCTGGATATCGACAGGGGCAGAAGAAGTTTTACAACCATCAGTGACCGGGATTTTTCCTCTATTATAAGATTTAATCTTTCAAAGGATACGATGATTTTTGACCGATTTGGAAGAGAGATCAATTTTTCAAGACTGACGAGGGGTATGCGCGTGTGGGTGCGGCATGCGAATTTTATGACGGCAAGTATACCGCCGCAGACAACGGCATTTGAGATAAGGGTATTATAAGACGATTGGCAGAAGAATCGGTCAAATACATTTTAGAACAAGGTGCAGCTATTCAGAAGATGCAATAAAGCAAGGGAAAAGAAAAACAGGAAAAAGGCCCGCCCCTCATGATCGGGGCGGGACAGGGAAAATCGCTGTATTAATGTTGGTTTTTACATAAAGAATGCAGAAGCAAGGTATAACACTGCCAGAAAAATGAGATTCCAAAGCGTAAATACCATCAGATAGCGGCTTTTTGATTCCGGATAATTCTGTGCCACCTGTTTGTAAGAAATCAGGCTGGCCATGGAAGCGATCAGCGTGCCGAGGCCGCCAAGGTTCGTGCCTGTGATCAGAGACGACCAGTCATCTGTGAAACCGGACAACAGCAAAGCGGCCGGTACATTGCTGATGATCTGGCTGCTGAGAACGGCAACCGGTTTTACATGACCCTGAAGTATGTTCATAAGAAAATCCCGGAATGCTGGAAATCTTCCCATATTTCCGATAAATACAAAGAAGAAAACAAAAGTAGCCAAAAGGCTGTAATCAATTTTAAGAAGCAGCCTCCATTTATCTTTCAGTACTGCGAGCAGGATGACAATAAATAAAATCCAGATGGGGCATATTTTTGCAACAGCCAGCAGACACAGAACAAAAAGAACCAAATAGTATATCAGTCGGAATCGGTTCAGTGATGATTCCTTCTGTGAAATGGAAACAGATACTTTTTCTGCCCGAAAACGAAATCGGATACACAACAGCAGCAGAACAGCCGCCAGCAGTGTGTAAGGCAGCATAAGCAGGAGAAAATCTGCCAGGGACATGCCTGATACGGAATACAGATAAAGGTTCTGCGGGTTGCCAATCGGTGTCAGCATACTGCCAAGATTCGCTGCAATTGTCATTAAAGTAACAATAAAGCAAAGGGAAGCGTTCATTTTGGCCATTTTTAAAATCAGAAGAGCCAGTGGAACGAAAGTAATTAAGGCCACATCATTTGTGATCAGCATACTGCTGATAAAACACAGAAAAATAAGTACCGCGGCCACGCCCCGCTGGGAATGGATTTTTTTAAGTAATGTTTCACCGACTGTCTGGAATAGGCCGATGTCTTTCAGACCGGCCATAACAGCCATCAGGCAAAATAAAATCAAAATCGTGTGCATATCAATGTAGCCGGCATATTTGGTATCCGGCGGAACAAGAAAGCAGGAAATTATGGCAAGTATGCCGGAAATGGTGAGTACGGTTTCTCTTTTCAGGAAGGATAAAAGTTTCTTTCGCATGGTGAAAAATCTCCTTTGTACAGTTTAGGATGGAGTTAATTTTAGCATTGTATGAGGGAAAAGTCACGAAGAAACTCGTATGGAAAAGCAGGTTGATAGAATAAAATAGTAATAAATTTGTAATTAAAATATAATAAAATAAATGGTAAATATTGCAAAATGATTAAGAATGTAATAAGATGAGTGTCGGAAACACACAAATTTTATATTCAGATTGTTTTAAGGAGGTTTTTCAATGAAAAAAATAATCGCAATGTTGATGGCTCTTGTGTTAAGTTTTTCCGGAGCCGGTAGTGTATGGGCAGCAGCTGTTTCAGCAGATTTTGCGGATGTGAATCTGAATGCCTATTATTATGATTCAATCGCTTATGTAAATGAGGCCGGACTTATGACGGGCAGAGATGATACTCATTTTCATCCGGATGACTATTTACAGCGACAGGAACTGGCAGTTATTATCGGGCGACATTACATCAATACGTTAAACTCTGAACTGAATCTTAGTACATCAGCAGACTACTACACAGACTCAGTGAACTGGGTAAAAAAACACCACATTATGAATGGCTACGATAATGGGAATTTTGGCGTAGGAGATTATATCACCCGTGAGGACTTTATTGTTACATTATATAACTATGCACAGCAGGCAGTTGGATATGCCTCCATTCCGGAGCGGGATGAAAGCGTTCTTGGTCAGTTTGCTGACCGTGCAAAAATCAGTGGATACGCTTACGAACCCATGTATTGGCAGGTTTCAGCCGGAGTGATAAGAGGATATGACGGGGATGGTATTAAGGTTCTTGATCCTCAGGGACATGTGACCAGAGGAATGGCAGCTGTAATGTTGGAGCGATTTTTTGAATATTACGGCAGCGATTTCAGTGAGTATGGAACTGTATTTGCAGAATAGAATGAACTGTTTGCAAAAAGAGATGTGTGTTTGAAAATGGAATGATATAGGTTCATTTATAAACAATGGCAAAAGGTTGGAGTCAAAAGAGCTTTTGTAAACTCTTTTGGCCTCAACCTCATTTTATTTTTTTACAAATTTTTTAGAAAACAAATTAGCACTCGATGCTTGACAGTGCTAATAACAAGTGTTATATTTGACCTAGAACAAGAAAAAACAACAATTAAGCTTTATCCATCTATTTCCAGAGGAGGCGTTATTATGAATATCAGTAAATTTACACAAAAATCAATCGAAGCAGTCCAGAACCTGGAAAAAGTCGCTTACGACTTCGGCAACCAGGAAGTCGAGCAGGAACATCTCTTATATAACCTGCTCCATCAGGAAGACAGCCTGATTTTAAAACTGATCGAAAAAATGGGCATCGACACCCAGACATTCTTAAATGCAGTGGAACAGGCTCTGGAAGCGCGGGTAAAAGTATCCGGCGGCAATCCATATATCGGTCAGGATCTGAACAAAGCCCTGATCAAAGCGGAGGATGAGGCAAAAGCCATGGGCGATGAGTATGTGTCCGTGGAACACCTTTTCCTTTCCCTGATCAATCATGCCAGCAAAAGCATGAAGCAGCTGTTCAAACAGTTCGGCATCAACCGCGAGTCCTTTTTACAGGCACTCAGCACGGTGCGCGGCAACCAGCGTGTGACCACAGATAACCCGGAGGCGACCTATGATACCCTGAACAAATACGGTCAGGATCTGGTGGAAAAAGCCAGAAAACAGCAGCTTGATCCGGTCATCGGCCGTGATGCGGAGATACGTAATGTAATCCGTATTCTTTCCAGAAAAACCAAAAACAATCCGGTGCTCATCGGTGAACCTGGTGTGGGAAAAACAGCAGCAGTAGAAGGTCTGGCTCAGCGTATTGTACGGGGCGATGTGCCGGAGGGACTGAAAGATAAGAGAATCTTTGCACTGGATATGGGCGCTCTGGTAGCGGGTGCAAAATACCGCGGTGAGTTCGAGGAACGTCTGAAAGCGGTTCTGGAAGAAGTAAGAAAAAGCGAAGGTGAGATCATCCTTTTCATTGATGAGCTCCACCTGATTGTAGGTGCCGGAAAAACAGACGGTGCCATGGATGCGGGCAATATGTTAAAACCGATGCTGGCCCGCGGTGAACTTCATTGTATCGGTGCAACTACATTGGATGAGTACCGTAAATATATTGAAAAAGACCCGGCACTGGAACGTCGTTTCCAGCCGGTGCTGGTGGACGAACCGACGGTGGAAGATACCATCTCCATCCTTCGCGGTCTGAAAGAACGCTACGAAGTATATCATGGAGTAAAAATCACGGATGCGGCGCTGGTGACGGCAGCCACACTGTCTCAGCGTTATATCACCGACCGTTTTCTGCCGGATAAGGCCATCGACCTTGTGGATGAAGCCTGTGCATTGATCAAAACAGAACTGGATTCCCTTCCGACCGATCTGGATGAGATGCAGCGTAAGATCATGCAGATGGAGATCGAAGAAGCGGCATTGAAAAAAGAGAAAGACCGCTTAAGTCAGGATAGATTGGCTGCCCTGCAAAAAGAACTGGCAGAGCTGCGTGATGTGTTCAACACACAGAAAGCACAGTGGGACAACGAAAAGACCGCTGTGGACAGGGTTCATAAATACAGAGAACAGATTGAAGAGATGAATCGGGAGATTCAGATGGCCCAGCAGCACTACGATCTGGAAAAAGCGGCCCAGCTGCAGTACGGCGAACTGCCGAAACTGCAGAAAGAACTGGCCGAAGCAGAAGAACAGATGAAAAAAGGCGATCAGTCACTGGTACATGAAAAAGTGACGGACGAAGAGATCGCCCGCATCATTTCCCGCTGGACCGGCATTCCGGTGGCAAAACTGACCGAAGGTGAGAGGGAAAAGATCCTTGGACTGGAAGAACAGCTTCATGAGCGCGTGGTAGGTCAGGATGAAGGCGTAAAAATGGTGACCGAAGCCATTCTCCGTTCAAAAGCAGGCATCAAAGATCCGACGAAACCGATCGGTTCTTTCTTGTTCCTTGGTCCCACCGGTGTGGGTAAAACCGAGCTGGCGAAATCGCTGGCACACAGTCTGTTTGACGACGAAAACAATATGGTTCGTATCGATATGAGTGAATATATGGAGAAACATTCCGTGTCCCGACTGATCGGAGCGCCTCCAGGATATGTGGGCTATGACGAGGGCGGTCAGCTGACCGAGGCAGTCAGAAGAAAACCGTACAGTGTGGTACTGTTTGATGAGGTTGAAAAAGCACATCCAGATGTATTTAACGTGCTTCTGCAGGTGCTGGATGATGGCCGGATCACGGATTCTCAGGGCAGAACCGTAGATTTTAAAAACACGATCCTGATCATGACTTCCAATATCGGTGCATCCTACCTTCTGGATGGCATTAATGAAAATGGTGAGATCAGTCAGGAAGCGGAAGATATGGTCATGGGTGACCTTCGTGCGCACTTCAGACCGGAATTTCTGAACCGTCTGGATGAAATCATTCTTTTCAAACCCTTGACAAAATCCAACATTGGTAAGATAGTAGATCTGTTGGTGAAAGAACTGAGTGATCGTCTGGAAAGTCAGGAACTGGCTTTGGAACTTACAGATGCGGCGAAAACCATGGTGATCGAAGATGGCTACGATCCGGTATACGGAGCAAGACCGCTGAAACGTTATCTTCAGAAATATGTGGAGACGCTTGCGGCAAAATGTATTCTGTCCGGTCAGGTTGCCGCCGGCGATACCATTGTGCTCGACGTGGATCAGGATCAGTTCGTGACAAGAGTAAGAAAGCACGCATAGCGTGTACCATTGTGCCGGAATATGCGGCATGATTATGGAAAGGAGAAAACGCATGATACCAAAGGATCCGGTGATTCTGTTAAGTTATGTGAATACCCAGCTGAGAGACTATTATGATTCTCTGGAAGCACTGTGTTCCTGCCGCGGAATGAAAAAAGACTGGCTGGTAGAAACACTGGGTAAGATAGACTACTATTATGACGAAAAACAGAATCAGTTTATTTAAATGACGGTATCACAGCAGTCAGGTGATAAGGCAAAAGGAAAACAGGAGCAGACGCCCAGGCGGATGCTTCTGTTTTTTTTTATAAAACAGCAGTGATTGAGAAGGCGTCATTTGCAAAATGCAGGAGTATGCCTTATACATATGTGCCCGCACCTTCTCTATGGTATATAAAAATTAGCTGAATAATTAATTTCTTGTGAAAATATTTTAGAAATGGACGGATAATAAGAAAAATGCATAATTTTAAAATGTGAAAATTTTATAAAATAACCGAAAATGAGTTGAAAAACTTGGAAGGAGAGACTAAGATATAATTAGTCAGCTAACGAAAAGGGGTGAGAACTTGTTACCGGAACAGAAAAAAGATACCGTACAGGGGTGTCTTTTGGAAGCATCACATAAGCTTTTTCAGAAAACATTTGAGCAGGTGTCAAAGCTGGAAACCCATCCGGGTCAGCTGCCTATTCTCCGGCTCCTGAAGCACAGCGGCGGATTAAGTCAGCGGGAGATCGCTGAGATTCTGAAGATCAAGCCTCCGACAGTCAATGTTTCCATTCATCGCATGGAAAAGAGCGGATACGTAACACGCAGGCCGGACGAAAAGGATCAGCGTGTCTCCCGGGTGTATCTGACGGAAAAAGGCAGCCGGCTGGAAGCACAGGTTCATGAAATCATGGGGAAAATGGAAGAAAACCTTATTCAGGATTTTACGGAAAGCGAATTGTGTCTGCTGAAACGGATGTTGATTCATTTGATCGATAATCTGGAAAAAATGTAAAATATATTAGAAGGAGAGAGACATGTTAAAACTATTTAGATACCTGAAACGTTCTGCGGGATATGTAGCAATGATTGTACTGCTGCTGTTTCTGCAGGCCTACTGTGATCTTTCCCTGCCTTCTTACACATCGGATATTGTAAATGTGGGAATTCAGCAAAAGGGTGTGGAAGACGGCGTGCCGGAACAGATCAGCGGTGAGTCCCTGGAAACATTGGGACTGTTTATGCGTGAGTCGGATTATGAGACTGTGACAGCGGCTTACGAAGAAAATGACGGCGTGTATGAGCTGATCCATATCAGTTCAGATGAAAGAGAAGAACTGAACGAAATCATGTGTAAGCCGGAACTGGTTTTATCAAATCTGACTTCCAATGAGGAAACAGCCGCTCAGATCAAGGAGCAGATGGGGATTCCGGCGGAAATGGATATTCTGGATGTAATTGCACAGATGCCCACAGAAACAAGGGAGACCATGTTTGCATCTATGACAGAGCAGATTGATCAGATGCCGGAATCTATTGTTACCCAGTCTGCCATCGCTTTTGTTCAGAATGAATATGAATCTTTAGGCATTGATCTGGATGATATGCAGATGGATTATCTGGTGCAGACCGGAATCCGTATGCTGGGTCTGGCGCTTCTGCTGATGCTGGCTGCAGTATGTGTCACATTTTTATCTGCAAAAGTAGCTGCTGCAGTTGGTCATGATCTGCGAAACGATGTGTATCGAAAGGTAATCGGATTTTCCAATGGTGAGTATAATCAATTCTCCACGGCATCACTGATCACCAGAAGTACAAACGATATCCAGCAGGTACAGATGATGCTGGCCATGATTTTCAGAATTGCATGTTATGCTCCGATTCTGGCAATCGGCGGTATTTTAAAGGCATTGGAGACGAATGTTTCCATGAGCTGGATCATTGCGCTGGCGGTTATTGTGATCCTGTTTGTTATTATAATTTTGCTGATCGTGGCTATGCCGAAGTTTAAAAAACTGCAGACGCTGATCGACCGTATGAACCTGGTGAGCAGAGAAATCTTAAGCGGTGTTTCGGTTATCCGTGCTTTCAGCCGTGAAAAACACGAAGAAGAAAGATTTGAAAAGGCAAACCGGGATCTGATGAAAACAAACCTGTTTGTGAATCGGTGCATGACTTTTATGATGCCGATTATCACACTGATCTTGAACAGTGTATCCCTTTTGATCGTATACAAGGGCTCCTATGCAGTAGATGCCGGAACCATGCAGGTTGGTGATATGATGGCATTTATTCAGTATGCAATGCAGATCATTATGTCATTCCTGATGCTGACGGTGCTGTCTGTCATGCTTCCGAGAGCGACGGTATCTGCCGGCCGTATCAATGAAGTCCTTGAGACTCAGGCAACCATTCATGACCCGGCTGAACCGAAGAAACCGGCAGATGAGGTAAAAGGAAAAGTAGAATTTGATCATGTATCATTTGCTTATCCGGATGCGGAAGAGAATGTGCTGACGGATATCAGTTTTACCGCAGAAAAAGGTGAGACGGTAGCCATTATCGGAAGTACCGGAAGCGGAAAGAGTACGGTTGTGAATCTCATTCCCAGATTCTACGATGTGACAAAAGGTGCTGTCCGTGTGGATGGGGTGGATGTCCGTGAGATGACCCAGAAAGACCTGCGTGACAGACTTGGCTATGTTCCGCAGAAAGGTGTGCTTTTCTCCGGAACCATCGACTCCAATATCCGTTTTGGCCGTCCGGATGCCTCAAAAGAGGAAGTGGAAGAGGCTGCCCGTATTGCTCAGGCAGAAGACTTTATTCTGCAGAAACCTGATCAGTATGATTCCCATATCGCGCAGGGCGGAACCAACGTATCTGGCGGTCAGAAACAGCGTCTGTCCATTGCCCGTGCCATTGAGAAAAAACCGGAAATTCTCATTTTTGATGACAGTTTTTCTGCACTGGACTACAAGACGGATGTGGCTTTAAGAAAAGCCTTAAAAGAAGCGACCGCAGAGACAACCACCATTATTGTTGCCCAGCGTATCAGTACCATTTTGCATGCAGATAAGATCGTTGTGTTAAACGAAGGCGAGATGGCAGGAATTGGAACCCATAAAGAATTGATGAAGAACTGTGAGGTATATCAGCAGATTGCCAAATCACAGTTATCAGAGGAGGAATTGGCGTAATGAGTGAAGAAAGAAGACCGAAAATGCACGGACCGGGCCATGGTCCCGGCATGCGGGGCGGCGAAAAAGCCAAAGACTTCGGCAGTGCAATGAAACGTCTGGTAAGTTATATGAGCCGGTACAAATTCCGTATTCTGATCATGCTGATCTTTGCAGTGGCAAGTACGGTGTTCAGTATCGTGGGACCGAAAATCCTTGGAAAGGCCACCACAGAGCTGTTCAACGGTCTGGTGGCAAAAATCCAGGGTACAGGCGGTATTGATTTTACAAAAATCGGGCAGATTCTGCTTGGATTGCTGTGTATTTATTTGATCAGTGCACTCTTTTCCTTTATACAGGGATTTGTTATGAGCGGTATTGCCAATGATGTGTCCTACAATCTGAGAAAAGACATATCAAAGAAAATTAACCGTATGCCCATGAAGTATTTTGAGAGCAGAACCACCGGTGAGATTCTCTCCCGCGTGACCAACGATGTGGATACACTTCAGCAGGGTCTGAACCAGAGTATTACCCAGTTGATTACATCGGTAACAAGTATTATAGGTGTGCTTGTGATGATGCTCAGCATTAATGTTTGGATGACGCTGTGTGCACTTTTGATTTTACCGCTTTCCATGGTGATTATCAGTCAGGTTATGAAACGTTCTCAGAAGTTTTTCCAGCGTCAGCAGAAATATCTTGGTGAAGTGAACGGTCAGATTGAAGAAGTTTATGGCGGTCACAATATTATAAAAGCATTTAATAAGGAAGAAGATGTAGTAGCGACTTTTGAAGAGACAAACAAAAAGCTGTATGATTCCGCCTGGAAATCTCAGTTTTTCTCCGGTATGATGCAGCCGATCATGCAGTTTATCGGCAACCTGGGATATGTTATGGTAGCGCTTCTCGGCGGTATCTTTGTAATCAAGGGCTCCATCGAAGTTGGTGATATCCAGTCCTTCTTCCAGTACATCCGTAACTTTACTCAGCCGATTCAGCAGATTGCACAGGTGACCAATATGCTTCAGTCTGCAGCAGCCGCTTCCGAGCGTGTGTTTGAATTTCTGGATGAGGAAGAAGAGGATCAGACTGTGGAAAATGCAGTCAGCATTGAAGGACTGCGTGGAAATGTACAGTTCGATCATGTATCTTTTGGATATGATCCCAATAAAATTATTGTCCACGATTTTTCTGCAGATATCAAAGACGGTCAGAAAATTGCGATCGTGGGTCCCACCGGTGCCGGCAAAACGACCATGGTTAAGCTGCTTATGCGTTTTTACGATGTAAACAGCGGAGCAATCAGGATCGACGGACATAACGTCAGGGATTTTGACCGAAGCCCGCTGCGCGAGATGTTTGGAATGGTACTTCAGGATACATGGCTGTTCAATGGCACCATTATGGAGAATATCCGATACGGGCGACTGGATGCAACAGATGAAGAGGTTATGGAGGCCGCAAAGGCAGCCCACATTCACAAATTTATCATGTCTCAGCCGGGCGGCTATAACATGGTGCTGAATGAAGAAACCAATAACATTTCCCAGGGTCAGAAACAGCTGCTTACCATCGCCCGCGCCATTTTGGCGGACAATCAGATTCTGATTCTGGATGAAGCGACTTCATCCGTTGATACCCGTACGGAGGAGCGTATCCAGAAAGCCATGGATAATCTGATGCGTGGCAGAACCAGCTTTATCATTGCACATCGTTTATCAACCATCCGCGATGCAGATTTGATTCTGGTTATGAAAGACGGTGATATCATCGAGCAGGGCAATCATGATGAATTGATGGAAAAAGGCGGATTCTATGCAGGACTGTACAACAGTCAGTTTGAAAAAGCAGTATAAAAGAAAGAATATAAAGTTGATTGTCTGTAAAGCAAAACCGTATATTGGCAAAAATGAAACAGCAATATAGAAGAAGAGAGAGACTGCACGATTTGAAAAGATCGTGCGGTCTTTTTCTTTTTTTGGATATAAAAGCAAAAAATGATCTTGTGTTTCTTTTTGATTGCTTTTTTTCAATTACTGTGATATATTTATTCAGAATATTAGTATAAACTAACGGAAACTAAATAAAACTAACAAGCCGAATGAGACTGTATCATAGGTTGAATTCGACTTTTTTATTGCAGGATGGTTAGTTTTAACTAATTTTAATGCGTTTCTTTCAGAGAATGTGTAGAACAAACACAAAATTTTACCTGGGAAGATGCAGACAGGGAAAATACAAAATAGACAGAGCCTCCTGTTTTTATGGGGAAAGGAATCAGAAAGGGGTTAAAAATATGATGATTGACAAGAGACTGATCGGTACGGTCAGTGAGAGCAAAAAATACATTGCGGGAAATGTGGCAGTGCAGTGGATTTCGCTGACTGCAAATATCACAATGATGGCTGCCATAGCCAATCTGCTGGCGCAGGTTTTTATGGGAAAAGCAGATGGAAGTACATTGATTTTTACAGGTGTGATAACTGGAATAGGGGTCATCGTACGTTTTGTATGTGCAGTAGCTTCCAGCCGTATGAGCCATCTGTCTTCACGGGCAGTAAAAAGGACGCTGCGTGAATTGATTTACAGGAAACTTTTAAAAATCGGAAGTTCCTATAATGAAAAAATTAAGACTTCGGAAGTGGTACAGCTGGCTGTGGAAGGGGTGGACCAGCTGGAAACCTATTTTGGCGCATATCTTCCCCAGTTTTTCTATGCGATGCTGGCGCCGGTGACGCTGTTTGCGGTGTTGTGTTTTGTAAATGTTCCGGCGGCGGTGGTGCTGCTTGTCTGTGTTCCGCTGATTCCGGCGGCGATTGCTGCAGTACAGACCTGGGCGAAGAAACTTTTGGCAAAATATTGGGGGCAGTATACGGCTCTGGGGGATACGTTTTTGGAAAATCTTCAGGGGCTTACAACGCTCAGGATTTACCAGTCCGATGGTTTTAAAAACGAGGAAATGAATCAGGAATCGGAAAAATTCCGTAAGATCACCATGAAAGTGCTGACTATGCAGCTCAATTCCATTACGATCATGGATCTGATTGCGTACGGCGGTGCTGCCCTGGGGATTGTGATTGCAGTGCTGCAGCTTCAGGCTGGAAAGGTGACGCTGGCGGGAGCTTTGCTGATTATTCTTTTGTCTGCGGACTTTTTCCTGCCCATGCGTCTGCTGGGCAGTTTTTTCCACATTGCGATGAATGGAATGGCGGCAAGCGGAAAAATATTCCGTCTTCTGGATCTGCCGGAAGCACCTGCAGATGGAAAAGAATTTCCGCAGAATGAAAAAATACAAATAGAAAAACTTTCATTCTCATACGAGGCAGAACGGGAAATCCTTCATGGGGTGGATATGGAGTTCCCACAGGGCAGTTTTACATCCATCGTCGGTGAATCCGGCTGCGGAAAAAGTACGATAGCTTCTGTTTTAATGATGAAAAACAGAGAATATAAGGGCAGTATCCGGGTTGGGGATACCGAGTTGTCCCGGATCGCAGAAGAGAGTCTGATGAAAAACATTACTTATATCAGCCATAACAGTTACCTGTTTAAAGGGACTGTGCGGGACAATCTGCTGCTTGCAAAGCCGGATGCTTCCGAGCAGGAGTTGTGGGCAGTTCTGGAGAGAACCAATCTGGCAGATTTTCTGAGAGCAGAACAGGGTCTGGATACGAAACTGGCGGAAAAGGCGGCTAACCTGTCCGGCGGCCAGTGTCAGCGTCTGGCTTTGGCCAGAGCACTTTTGCACGACAGTCCCATTTATATTTTTGATGAAGCGACTTCGAACATTGATGTAGAGAGTGAAAATGATATTATGGGTGAGATTCTGAATCTGGCAAAACGAAAGACGGTGATTCTGATTTCTCATCGTCTGGCAAACGTGACGGCTTCCGATTGTATCTACGTGTTGGAAAAAGGTGATGTTGCTGAGCAGGGAACCCATGAAGATCTGTTGGCGCGGAAGGGAACGTATGCCCGGTTGTGGAATACGCAGCAGAGCCTTGAAAATTATGGGAAAACCAGGATTTGTGAAAATCCGGAAAAACAGAGAAATGAGGAAAAACTCAATATTGAAAAAATACAGAAGCAGAAAAACTCAGAAATTCATAGAAAGGAGCAAAACTAAATGAAGAAGAAAAGTAATTTTTCCGTTATGAGAAAATTGATTGTTCTTGTAAAGCCGCTGACCGGTTATATGCTCCTTGCTGTTCTGATGGGATTGATCGGTCATTTGTGTGCAGCTTTTATCACCATATTGGGCGGATACGGCATTTTGCATATATTAGGGACAAATGCAGAAATTGCCGGAATGTCATCCAATTGGTTTACACAGATTTTGACCGGCAGCACATCAAACGGTCTCAGTTTTATTTTTGTATTGCTGGCAGCGGCCGCCGCAGCCAGAGGTCTTTTGCGTTATGGGGAGCAGGCATGCAATCACTTTATTGCGTTTAAGCTGCTGGCATTGATCCGGGACAAAGTATTTCAGGCTCTCCGAAAAATCTGCCCCGCAAAACTGGAGGGCAGAGATAAGGGAAATCTGATTTCCGTGATCACATCGGATATCGAACTTCTGGAAGTGTTTTATGCACATACCATTTCTCCGGCGGCAATTGCATCTCTTTTTACCGCGGTAATGTGCCTGTTTATCGGAAGTTATCATCCGCTTTTGGGTGTGATTGCACTGGCGGCTTATGGAACAGTGGGGATTTTTGTCCCAATGATCGTTTCATGCTGGAATGGAAGAGAGGGGATGCTGTTTCGTGAAAAATCCGGTGATCTGTCCGGTTTTGTTCTGGACAGCCTTCGGGGGCTTTCACAGACCATTCAATACAACGGC
The DNA here is from genome assembly GCA_036310185.1 of Lachnospiraceae bacterium. Taxonomy (GTDB): domain Bacteria; phylum Bacillota; class Clostridia; order Lachnospirales; family Lachnospiraceae; genus JALENY01. The sequence goes on from JAXJSH010000045.1 coordinate 16,398, forward strand.
GGGGAAAAACGCCTCAGAGAGATCAATCGCCGTACCGATGAACTGGCCGGACATGAGGCACGCATGAAAAATATTACCGGTTTTAATACGGCGATTACAAATTCGCTGATTCTGATTTTTGATCTGGCAATCCTGTTTTGTGGTGTCTGGCTGAATATGCAGGGAAAAATCGGTTTTGACGGCGTGCTGATTCCGACCCTGGCCCTTATGTCCTCGTTCGGGCCCGTGGTGGCACTGGCCAATCTGGGAAGTACACTCCAGAATACATTTGCAGCGGGAAATCGTGTGCTTGATATTTTGGAAGAGACATCGCTGGTGGAAGAAATAAAAGGAAAAGAAACCATAGGATTCGATTCCATAAAGGCGGAAAATGTGACTTTTGCCTACGAAGATGAGACCATTCTGGATCAGGTATCCCTGGATGTGGAAAAGGGAAATGTGATCGGTATCGTGGGAAAGAGCGGAAGCGGAAAATCCACACTGCTCAAACTTTTTATGCGCTTTTGGAATGTGGAGAAAGGAAGCATTCTGGTCTCCGGGAAAAACATAGAAGAGGTCAATACGTCCAATCTGAGAGATCTGGAAAGCTTTGTGACGCAGGAAACCCATCTGTTTCATGACAGCATTGCCAGCAATCTGCGAATTGCAAAACGGAACGCGACCATGGAAGAAATACAGGAAGCCTGCAAAAAGGCATCCATTCATGATTTTATTATGGGTCTGCCCCAGGGGTATGATACTCCGGTGGGAGAATTGGGCGATACGCTCTCCGGCGGAGAACGGCAGCGAATCGGTCTGGCAAGAGCATTTTTACACGATGCACCGCTGGTGCTGCTGGATGAGCCTACCAGCAATCTGGACAGTCTGAACGAGGCGATTATTCTGAAATCACTTGGGGAAAAACGGGAAGGGAAAACCATTATACTGGTAACCCATCGGGAATCAACCATGCGGATTGCCGATCAGGTATACTCCATTGAAAAACTGTCCGCAGCAGGAGGAAGATGCAGCTGATGTTATACCATCCGGTTTTGGCGGTTTGCCATGTTGTTGGATCGAAAAAGAAAAAGCACAGGAACAAAGTTCTGAAAAATCCGGTTTGCGATGAATGGAAAGAAAATTGTAAAACATGAGTCGAAAAGGCTGGGGACAGAATCGAAAAATAGAAACTGAAAGAATGGGGAAAGATAGAATATGAAGATTAAAAGAATCTTATTAATAGCAGTTGGCTGTATGGGCGTTGGTCTGGGAGCTGTGGGTGCAGTGGTGCCGCTGATACCCGCATTCCCTTTTCTGCTGCTTGCGGCGGTGTGTTTTGCCAGAAGTTCGGAAAAGCTGAACAACTGGTTTATCAATACCAGATTATATAAAAACAATCTGGAATCCTATGTAAAGGGCCAGGGAATGACCAGAAAAACAAAAATAAAAATTATGGTTATGGTTACGATTTTGATGTCGATCGGTTTTATCATGATGCATCAGGTTCCGGTTGGAAGAATCGTATTGGTCTGTGTATGGGTGTTTCATATCTTATATTTTACATTCGGGGTAAAAAACTACGCAGCTGCTGAGAACTGAAGGATTTCCCCCTTGACAACATTTTTGCCGCTGTTATATAATTTGTGAAGTAACGGTTCCTGTTTTATGAACAGTTACTTTGTGAAAATGGCAATGACGAAGAGAAGTAGCGCATTTTATCGCTTCCAGAGAGTGGGGGACGGTGGAAGCCCCATAGAATGAATCTGCGTGAATAACACTTTACCAGCCGCGATCTGAACACCGCTTTTTGGTCAGTAGGTGAGCCGTCAGCTGTGCGAAAAACAGCTGGGTTTTTCTGAACCCGTAAGAGACTGCCGCAGGCAGTAATTCAGGTGGTACCGCGGACTTTATGTTCGTCCTGAACGAGTGACGTTTGGGACGGACTTTTTTTATTTTCAGGAAAAAGAGAAATAACAGAAAAGGCAATAGGAACAATACTCAAACGTAAAGAAAGATCGTGGGATCCCTCAATAACAGTTTCAGGATTCCACAGTGCCGGATAGGAAAGGAGAAAAAACATGACGATCGGAACAACTTATCGTGACAAAGTCCTCAATCAGCTTGGCGAAGGCGATGTTGGGGCAACTTTGAAAGTGTCCGGATGGGTAGAAAACATCCGTGACCATGGCGGCGTATCTTTTATCGATTTAAGAGATATGTACGGTGTACTGCAGGTCGTACTGCGTGACACAAACCTGTTGGAAGGTATTAACAAAGAAGACTGTATTATGGTTGAAGGTGTGGTAGATCACCGTGATGAGGAAACTTACAATCCGAAGATCCCGACCGGAACCATCGAGCTGGAAGCACACAAAATCGAAGTACTTGGCAAAGTATACAAGCAGCTTCCGTTTGAAGTAATGACATCCAAAGAGATTCGTGAGGATCTGAGACTGAAATATCGTTATCTTGACTTAAGAAACAAAAAAGTAAGAGATAACATGATTTTCCGCTCCAACGTAATCAGCTTTTTAAGAGAAAAAATGACAGAGATGGGATTTTTAGAGATCCAGACACCGATTCTGTGTGCTTCTTCACCGGAAGGTGCCCGTGACTATATCGTTCCGTCCCGCAAATTCAAAGGAAAATTCTATGCACTTCCGCAGGCTCCGCAGCAGTACAAACAGCTGCTGATGGTATCCGGATTTGATAAATATTTCCAGATCGCACCCTGCTTCCGTGACGAGGATGCCCGTGCAGACCGTTCTCCGGGTGAGTTCTATCAGCTTGACTTCGAGATGAGCTTTGCGACACAGGAAGATGTATTCCGCGTAGGCGAAGAAGTGCTGACTGCAGCATTTGAAAAATTTGCTCCGGAAGGCGCAGCCGTAACACAGGCACCGTATCCGGTCATCAGCTACAAACAGGCCATGCTGGAATTCGGTACCGACAAGCCGGATCTTAGAAATCCCCTTCGTATTATTGATGTTACCGATTTCTTCCAGAGATGTACCTTCAAGCCGTTCCACAACAAAACAGTCCGTGCGATCAAAGTACATGCGAACATGTCCAAAGGTTTCCACGAAAAACTGTTGAAATTTGCTCAGTCTATCGGTATGGGCGGACTTGGATACCTGGAAGTAAAGGAAGATCTGTCCTACAAGGGACCGATCGATAAATTCATTCCGGACGATATGAAAGAAGAGATTCGTGACCTGGCAGGTCTGGAAGCTGGCGACACCATCTTCTTTATCGCAGACAAAGAGAGTCAGGCAGCTGCATATGCAGGACAGATCCGCACCGAACTTGGTCAGAGACTTGATCTGATTGAGAAAAATGCATACCGTTTCTGTTTCGTAAATGACTTCCCGATGTATGAGTACGATCCGGAAGAAAAGAAGATGATCTTCACACACAACCCGTTCTCCATGCCCCAGGGCGGTCTGGAAGCACTTAACACAAAAGATCCGGAAGAGATTCTTGCATACCAGTACGATATCGTATGTAACGGTGTTGAACTTTCCTCCGGTGCGGTTCGTAACCACAACCTGGATATCATGGTAAAAGCTTTTGAGATCGCAGGTTACACAGAAGAAGATCTGAAACAGAAATTCGGAGCACTTTACAATGCATTCCAGTACGGAGCACCGCCGCACGCAGGTATGGCACCGGGTGTTGACCGTATGATCATGCTTCTGCGCAACGAAGAAAATATCCGTGAAGTTATTCCGTTCCCGATGAACGGAAATGCACAGGATCTGATGTGCGGAGCACCGAACGAAGTATCAGAACAGCAGCTTCGTGAGGTTCATATTAAAGTCAGAGCTTAAAAACATGAAAAAGGGAGTTTCGCTCGATAACTGAGGAATCAGTTACCTGCGAAACTCCCTTCGTATTTTTATAGATTTTTGATTTTTAACCGGTAAATGCGAACCAGCAGATAAGTACTCAGCAGCAGTGATACAATTTCCGCAATCGGATAACTCCACCATACAGCACTCAGACCGGAAATCCGGGACAATATCCACGCGGTCGGAAGCAGAACCAGAAGCTGGCGGCAGAAAGAATTAATCAGACTGTACATACCATTTCCCAGTGCCTGAAACATGGAACCGCACACAATACAGTAACCTGCGAAAGTAAAGGACAGGCTGATGATGCGAAGGGCCGGAATGCCAATCTCCAGCATTTGAGGAGATGCCTCGAAAATGCTCAGCAGTTGTCCCGGGAAAATCCAGAACAGGACTGTTCCGACTAACATGACACCCACCGCAATGCAGACTGCCAGCTTAAAGGCAGACATGATACGTTTTTTGTTTCGGGCACCGTAGTTGTAGGCCACGATCGGAACCAGACCATTGTTTAATCCGAATACAGGCATAAAGATAAAACTGTTCAGTTTGAAATAAACGCCAAATACAGTAGCTGCGGTAGCAGTAAACTGAACCAGAATCTTATTCATACCAAAGGTCATGACAGAACCGATCGCCTGTACGATAATAGATGGAATGCCTACAATATAAATATTTTTAATGGTGGTCAGATCCGGACGGAAACGCCGCATATTAATATTGATCTCTTTGTTTCGTCGGACGTTAAAAAAGATTCCGATACATGCACCGGCAAACTGGCCGATTACAGTGGCCAGAGCAGCACCGGCAACACCGAGTTTTGGCATGCCCAGAAGTCCAAAGATGAAAATCGGGTCCAGAATGATGTTAATGATCGCACCGGAACCCTGCGAGATCATGGTGTAAATGGTAAGGCCGGTGGCCTGCAGCAGCCGCTCAAATGTGATCTGGGTAAAGACGAAAATAGAACAGGCGCAGATAATGATCATGTACTGTTTTCCATAAGCGACGATTTGTTCTGCGTTGCCCACCAGTCCGTTTGTCTGTGAAGAAAAATAGAGATTCATCAGACCAAGACCTCCGGCAGCAAAAACAATACCGCTTAAGACTGCAAGGAAAATACCGTTTTTTGCCGCTTTGTCGGCATTTTCAAAGTTCTTTTCGCCGAGACTTCGTGACAGCAGTGCATTGATGCCGACGCCGGTTCCGGAGGCGATGGCGATCATCAGGTTTTGCACCGGGAAGACCAGAGATACGGCGGTCAGCGCATCTTCGCTGATCCTTGATACGAAGATACTGTCTACAATGTTGTAGAAAGCCTGCACCAGCATGGAAACCATGATGGGTAGTGACATCTGAAGCAAAAGCTTCGGGATAGGCATTGTGCCCATTTTGTTTTCTTTTGTTTGTGTTGACATAAAATTTCTCCCTCTCAAGTAAAGACAAAAAAAGAGACGCTGTCAGATGTTGTGCGACAGCGAATCTGCTTCTATATCATTGTAGTTTGCTGTATATAGATTGTCAATATAAGAGATTGTTCAGTTAAAATATTTTGAAAGGCATGTGTAATGCTGTAAATGACAATTAGAGTATATTGAATGCAAAATTATAATGTGCTATAATCGATACGTGGGAAACCAGAGCCAGGCGGCTTGCCCTTCTTTTCGGAGGGATATACCCTCCAGACGAGAGAAAGGAGGGTGTTGTAAATGGTAACATATTCTGATTTGATTCAGTTTTGTATATTCATTGTGACCCTTGTAAGTCTGTGTAATCAGATATTCAGGGGAAAAAGAAAATAGCCGCCATTACTCGCAATAATGACGGCTGTATAATAACAGTTATTAAATATTGAGGGTAAGCCGCTTATGGCTTTCCCACTTTTAATGTATCACATTTTTAACAGAGGTTCAAGAATAATATCAAAAATAATCTTATAATTTGCAAATACATATTCTGTAAGGATGAGAAATGCAGATTTTATAATATGTTGACGCTGATGGGAACAAAGTCGCCGGTAAAAAACAACTATACAGATTTTTTACTTTGGGATATAATCAAAAGGATAGCAAAAACAACCAAATGCCCCGACAAATGCATTTGCACACAGTGCCGGGGACAATTAAAAAACTTACTATGTAAATAAGGATTGAATATAGCTATGATGGAAAATAATCAGGAAGCATATCAGAGTTTTGCGCAGGTATATGACATGTTCATGAATGATGTTCCCTATGCGGAATGGGCGGATTATGTACAGCAGCTTCTGGGGGAATATGAAATAAAAGACGGTCTGGTTCTGGAGCTGGGCTGCGGAACCGGTTCATTAACAGAAATATTGAGTTCCCGGGGTTATGATATGATCGGTGTGGACAATTCAGCAGATATGCTGGAAATAGCCATGGATAAAAAGGCAGAATCCGGACAGGATATTTTGTATCTGCTGCAGGATATGCGGGAATTTGAACTGTATGGAACGGTTCGCGCGGTCATCAGTATCTGTGATTCCATGAATTATATCACAGAGGAAGAAGATCTTTTGCGTGTTTTTAAGCTGGTTAACAATTATCTGGATCCGGGCGGTGTATTTATTTTTGATTTAAATACTTTGTATAAATATCGTGAGGTTATGGGGGAATGTACCATAGCGGAAAACAGAGAAGACGGCAGCTTTATCTGGGAAAATTATTTTGATGAAGAAAATGATATTAATGAATACGATCTGACGTTGTTCATAGCAGAGGGCGAAAGCGGTCTGTTCCGAAAATATGAGGAGACTCATTACCAGAGAGGATATGAACTGGAGACGATCAAAGCTCTGCTTGAGAAGGCTGGACTGATCTTTGTGGATGCATATGACGCATTTACAAAGGAACCGCCAAAAGAAGACAGCGAGCGAATTTATGTGATAGCAAGGGAGAATGGAAAATGAAGGACTATATTGTAAGAGCAACGGCAGCACACGGACAGATCCGTGCTTTTGCTGCAACGACAAAAGAGATGGCAGAGGCTGCGCGGACAGCCCATGAGACAAGTCCGGTGGCAACAGCAGCTCTTGGACGTCTAATGACAGCAGGTGCCATGATGGGCATAATGATGAAAGGGGATAAAAACCTTCTGACTCTACAGATTCGGGGAGACGGACCAATCGGAGGACTTACGGTTACGGCAGATTCCCATGGAGATGTAAAAGGTTATGCAGTCAATCCGGATGTGATGCTTCCGGCAAATGCAGCCGGTAAGCTGGATGTGGGCGGTGCACTTGGCAATGGTATGCTGAGTGTAATCAAAGATCTGGGCTTAAAAGATCCCTATGTAGGACAGATCCAGCTGCAGACCGGAGAGATCGGCGATGATCTGACTTATTATTTTGCAGTCAGCGAACAGACTCCTTCTGTAGTAGGTCTTGGTGTGCTGATGGAGAAAAATAATACAGTAAAGCAGGCTGGCGGTTTTATCATTCAGCTTATGCCGGATGCCACAGAGGAAGTGATCAGTGCGCTGGAACAGAAACTGGAGGGCGTAACTTCGGTTACTGCACTTTTAGAAGCCGGTAATACACCGGAAATGATTCTGGAGCAGTTTCTGGGTGATATGGATCTGGAGATCAATGAACATGTGGATACCAGATTCCACTGCAACTGTGATAAGGACAGAGTAGCAAAAGCCCTGATCAGCATTGGAAAAGAAGAGCTGCAGAAAATGATTGATGACGGGGAACCGGTGGAACTGAACTGTCATTTCTGCAATACCAGCTATGTGTTCTCTGTGGATGAGGTAAAAGAGCTTTATCAGCAGAGCAAATAAAATCAGAAAAAAGAACGGATGAGGTAAAATAGATGAGAGACGGATTTGTGAAAGTGGCAGCCGGCACGCCGGACATAAAAGTAGCAGATTGTATTTTTAACCGGGAACAGATTGTGAAAAACATTCATGAGATGGAAGCGGAAGGTGCGAAAATCATGGTTTTTCCGGAACTGTGTCTGAGCGGATATACCTGCAGTGACCTGTTCTGGCAGGAACAGCTTCTGACTTCGGTTGTGGAGCAGCTGCTGATTCTGAAAGATGAGACGGTGGATGTGGATGCGCTGGTTTTTTTGGGTCTGCCCTATGAGCATGGCGGAAAGCTGTATAATGTGGCGGCGGTGCTGCATCGGGGGAAAATCCTTGGTATGATTCCGAAATCTTATCTGCCCAATTATAATGAATTTTACGAGGAGCGCCATTTTTATCCGGGCAGTGCCCAGTGGCAGGAGACAGTGATTGGAGGGGAAAAGGTTCCCTTTCACACGAATCTTCTTTTTGCCTGCAATCAGATGCCCCGTCTGATCGTAGCCGGTGAGATTTGTGAGGATCTGTGGGCACCGGTGCCGCCAAGTACAGATCATGCACTGGCGGGAGCAACCGTGCTTGTCAATCTTTCTGCCAGTGATGAACTGACTGGAAAAGCCGCTTACCGCAGAGAACTGATCAAAGGACAGTCTGCCCGTCTGCTCTGTGCATATATTTATGCCACAGCCGGAGACGGCGAGTCCACCACAGATCTGGTCTTTGGGGGACAGAACCTGATTGCGGAAAACGGAGTGCTTTTAAAGGAAGCGAAACGTTTTGTAAATCAGAATATTTATGCGGATATTGATATTAACCGACTGGTGAACGAGAGACGTGTCAATACCACATATCCGGCAGCGGATACGGAAGATTATGAGATTATTCCCTTTGACCTGATGATGGAAGAAACAAAGCTGACCCGTTTCTTTGATCCGAGTCCATTTGTTCCAAGTGATAAAGCGCATCGGGAAGAGCGCTGCGATGAGATTCTGATGATGCAGGCCATGGGATTGAAAAAACGCCTTGTTCATACGAATTGCAGATCAGCAGTTATCGGTCTGTCCGGTGGTCTGGATTCCACGTTGGCGCTTCTGGTTACGGCCAGAGCTTTTGATCTGGCTGGAATACCAAGAGAAAACATTCTGGCTGTGACCATGCCGTGTTTTGGTACGACAGACAGAACATACAATAATGCATGTACGCTTGCAAAATGCATTGGAGCAGAATTGAAAGAAGTACCGGTTCAGGATGCAGTCCGTCTGCATTTCAGGGATATCGGACATGATGAAAATGATCATGATGTTACCTACGAAAACAGCCAGGCCAGAGAACGTACGCAGGTGCTGATGGATCTGGCAAATAAAACCGGCGGTATGGTTATCGGAACCGGAGACCTGTCAGAACTTGCACTTGGATGGGCAACTTACAATGGGGATCATATGTCCATGTACGGTGTCAACGGTTCTGTCCCGAAGACTCTGGTGCGCCATCTGGTGCGTTATTATGCAGATACCTGTGAAGATCAGAAGTTAAGAGAAAGTCTTCTGGATGTACTGGATACGCCGGTAAGTCCGGAACTTTTACCGCCGAAGGACGGTGAAATTTCCCAGAAAACAGAAGATCTGGTGGGACCGTATGAACTGCACGACTTTTTCCTGTATTACATCCTGCGTGCTGGGTATCCTCCGAAAAAGGTATATCGTGTGGCAAAAGAAGCCTTCAGAGGGGAATATGATGATGAGACTATCCTGAAATGGCTGAAGAAGTTTTACTGGAGATTTTTCTCCCAGCAGTTCAAGCGTTCCTGTCTGCCGGATGGTCCAAAAGTGGGAAGTGTGGCAGTATCACCGCGGGGTGATCTGAGAATGCCCAGTGATGCATGTGTTCGGATTTGGATCAATGAGCTGGAAAATCTGTAAGTTGTTGAACTGATATTGCTTTAGAAATGAAAAAACGCCTGTAAGTAGACTGAGAGATTTTGAAGTCTGTTTACGGGCGTTTTTGTGTGTTATTCAATTTTGGCTTTTTCCAGTGCGGATTCCACCGCTTCCAGAAGCAGAGTGGATGTATACTGGCTTTCCTCACTGAATGTAATATTTTCGGTGGATTGTGTGCTGTAAATCTGAGATGCGATTTCCTCCAGTGCCGGCTCCATAAGCGGATACATGGCGGCTGTTGATTCGCTTAAGTTTACCAGTGCAATGGATTTGATCCGGTCACTGTCCACAGTCACAGCCACATCGAAGGTGTTATCGTTCAGTTTGATGGAAGATGCGTAGACACCGGGCTGATAGACCCCTGTGGAGGTCTCGGTTACCGCATCACTATGAGAACGCCCGAACATGACAAAAAGGAGAATGCCCAGCATAATGGCAAGAGCCAGAAAAATAACCGTATAGACAACTTCCTTTGTATGTAATACCACAATCTTTGTTTTAGAACTCATCCGCAACCCCTCCCCATACTCTTTCTATAATTTATTATCCGAAAGCCGGGAATATGTATAAGAAAATAAAACGTAAGAAGGTTTTGTGTTAGTACCCATTTTGAAGATTGCCTGATTTGTTAAAAAGAAGCAGCAAATTGAGGCTGAGGGGGCAGGCGGAGCAGTGGATATAAAAAGAGGGCTGAACGTATCTAAAAGAAACGTCAGCCCCATATTTTTCAGGTATTAAATCTTCTCGTGATTTCTATGTTTGGTAAGAACTTTGTTAATGCGGTCAATCGGATTCAGCAGTTCGCTGATGGAAAGATCGTGATTCAGTGTATCAATGATCAGTGCGAGGAATTTGGACATATCGCAGTTGATATAATACTCCCTTTTCAGCAGTTCCGGTGACTGGTAAATCAGGTTTGTGGTTACAAGGCAGTCAAACAGTCCGCCTTCATATGCCTTGTCGAATTTCTCCAGACCATTTGTGAACAGACCGAATGTGGAACACATGAAGATCTTGCCTGCTTTTCTGTCTTTCAGAATTCTGGCTACATCCAGCATACTGTCGCCGGAAGAAATCATATCATCCACGATGATCATGGTTTTGCCTTCCACATCTGCCCCCAGAAACTCATGTGCTACAATCGGGTTGCGGCCATCGATGATGGTTGAGTAGTCGCGGCGCTTGTAGAGCATACCCATATCCACACCCAGAACGTTTGCCATATAGATTGCTCTGGACATACCGCCCTCATCCGGGCTGATTACCATCAGATGATCTTTGTCAATCTTCAGGTCCGGCTCGTGACGCAGGATGTTTTTAATAAACTGGTATGTCGGCTGTACGCTTTCAAAGCCGTGCAGCGGAATTGCGTTCTGAATACGCGGGTCATGGGCATCAAAGGTGATAATGTTTTCAACACCCATATCCACAAGTTCCTGAAGTGCATTTGCGCAGTCCAGGGATTCACGGCTGTTGCGTTTATGCTGACGGCCTTCGTACAGGTACGGCATAATTACGTTGATACGGCGGGCTTTTCCGCCGGCCGCTGCGATGACACGCTTCAGATCCTGAAAATGGTCATCCGGAGACATATAGTTTGTGTAACCGCATACGGAATAAGTAAGGCTGTGGTTACATACATCTGCCAAAATAAAAAGGTCATCACCACGGATGGATTTAGAGATAGTTCCTTTTGCTTCACCGGAGCCGAAACGGGGTGTTTTTGCTTCTACAAGATAAGAATCCCGCAGATAACCCAGAACGGTTGGATTATAGTTGTGTTCTTCCCGTTCGTTTCTCCATTTTACAATATATTCGTCAATCTTTTTGCATGATTCGAGGCAGCCGTTCAGGGGGATAATTCCCAGTCTTCCTACCGGAAGCGTATCAAGATACGGGCTTTTTGTTGGTTCGATCATTGTTTTCCTCCTAATAGTCTTTTCTGGATTCGGATATCATTGCCGATCAGTTTTACCATAGTATAGTGACTTGTTATGCGGGAAAATATACGCTCGGAATAAGTGTCACGGAATTGTTCCAGCGCCAGATTTGTTGATATAATAGTTGATTTTTTCCGCATAATTCTTTCGTTGATGCACTGGAACAGTGCGGATGCCACAAAGGTATTCGTCAGTTCGGTACCCAGATCATCAATAATCAGCAGATCACATTCCATGATTTCTTCCTGGGTGTTGATCAGGCCGGAATTCTTTTGAAATGTGTTCTTTGCCAGCTTCTCGAACAGGTCAAAGGCGGAGAAGTAAACCACGCAGTGAGCCTGATCGATCAGTTCCTTTGCGATGCAGTGTGATAAGAATGTTTTTCCCACTCCGGTATTTCCGTACAGAAAAAGATTCTGGAACTTTACATCGAAAGTGCTGATGAAATGACGGGCCTTCCGGACTGCATCTTCTGCGGTTTCCCGGGCAGTCAGACCCGTTGATTCATTCCTTATTGTATCAGAATAGTAAGCAAAAGAAAAGGAATCAAAGTTCTCTTTTTGCAGAATTTCCTCAAGATTGGACTGTTTATACAATAAATCCACAGCAGCCCGGCGGAAACACTGGCATTTTTGCCCATCAATATAGCCGGTATCCAGGCAGATCGGGCAGTCATACTGCATGGTAAGGTAGTCTTCCGGGTATCCGTTGGACTCCAGCAGCTGTTTGCGCTCTCTGGCCAGGGCGGCAATTTCCTGTTTATAGGCAGATCCGGCCGGCCCGTTTGATCCGCCCAGGCGTTTCCGGATGGCCTGCAGACTGACAAAGGCAATTTCACGTTCGATCTCTCTCAGACGTGGAACTTTCTGATACGCTTCTTCCTTGTGTGCATCCAGCATATGCCGGTGCTCCAGCTGTTTGCGGTCATATTCCCGCATGATCGTATCATATTGTGAATTCTGTAATGGCATGGGAGCCTCCTTTTACTGATTCAGAAGCTGACTCTCCAGAGAGTCAAAGTCGTATGCGCGCTGATCAAAGTTTGAAAAGCGTGTGGCGGCGGGTTTTGTATTCCTTCGGTTTTTCTTGTCCGTTCTGGCCTGCTCGTGAGCGGTATCCAGTTTCTGCACGTCCTGAAGAGTGCGTGCACCTGCGGCTTTCCAGCTTTCCAGAATACCATTGACGTAGTTCAGATCCGGCTGTTTTGTGGTCAGGATCGTGCGGGTGCATGCCTCTACGATCAGTTCCATGGAAAAATCGTTCAGCCAGACTTTCATGGTGCTGATTTCACGTTCGATGGGGGAACGGTTGCGGATTCCAAGGGCCTTGAAGATGGTATAGTATTCTTTCTGATAACCGGATGCGGTTTTTTTGGCTTCTTCTATGGTAGTGATGCCCTGATCTTTCCAGTTCAGCGCTACCTTTTCGATGTAATTCATGCTGCGATGGTTATTGCCCACGCAGTATTCGATCAGGTATTCGATCAGGTCAGTGGAAAAGTCCAGTCCCTCGTAAAAATAAAGAATCTTGCTGGTCTCGGTAGGAGTCAGCATCTTGCCAAGATACTGCTCTGCGATAAACAGAAGCTGAGCGATGTCCTCGTTTTCTTTCAGTTTTTTGATTTCAGAAGAATTCAGTGCGTTTTTCTGTGCCGGTGCCGCTGGTGCAGCAGCGATATTTGCCGGTGCCGCAGCGGAGGTCAGTTCCTCTGGTGTGATTTCCTTCCGGGAATCGGATACGGGCAGCCGGGTATCAGGTGTGGATAATGGAATAGCACTGCCCACAGACGGTTCCAGAAACGAGATGCTTTTTAATTTTTTATTTTCATCAAAGGTAAGTTCCAGCAGACCTTCTTTTGACCAGTATTTTAACGCCCGCAGAACGTCGTTTTCCGTGCAGTTCATAGAGTCGGCAATGGAACTCAGGCTGAAAGAGGAAAACTGGGTCGCACGCATAAGGTACAGATAAATCTTAACGAACTCGCCGTTGGCCTGGGGCATATAGTTGTCCAGAAAGTAATTGGGGATTATGGTAAACCCCATAGGATGCTTGGTATGTATCGTAATATTGCTCATTTTCTCACCTGCTTTTTATTCTTCATGGATTATAACACAGGTATTTTGGAATGGAAATAGCCATTTTTCGGAGGGCAATCCACAGAAAAATAGAGTTAATCACTGTGGATAGTGTGGATAATGTGTATAACTTTTTTCGGTGTGAATTATGTGAAACCAAAGATGTCGAATTTGCGCGGCTTCTGCGTATATTGGTCGGAAAATGCTGTCAGATTATGTAAACAGAGATATACACAAAAAAGTCCACAAGTCCATACACACAAAAATGTGAATAAACCTGTGGATAATGTGGATAAGTGTCGGTGTACAGCATAAAATCAACGCTTATTGGTTGTGGATAAGTTTTTTTGATTTTGGATAAAAAGAACCTCTTCTGCAGATATGTCATTTATCTTTAGAAGAGGTTTATTTTTGCATATAAATAAATGTTTACAGTCCGAGAAGATTTTCGCCGATTTTTACCACATCTCCGGCGCCCATCGTGATCAGCAGATCGCCTTCTGCACAGTTTTCCAGTAAATAATCTTCAATTTCACCAAAGGACGGCAGATAACATACTTCGGTACCCAGTGCCTCGATCTCTTTGCGCAGATCGTCGGAACTTATGCCCAGTTCATTTTTTTCACGGGCTGCATAGATATCGGCCAGAACCACACGGTCAGCCAGTGTCAGTGCCTCGGCAAACTCCGGAAGAAGTGCCTTGGTACGGGTGTAGGTATGGGGCTGGAATACGCACCACAGAGTTTTGTGCGGATAATTTTTCGCAGCAGTCAGTGTGGCTTTGATCTCGGTCGGATGATGTGCGTAATCGTCGATGACAGTTACGCCCCCTACGGTTCCCTTGTGCTGGAAACGGCGGTCGGTACCGGTAAAGTTTGCAAGACCTTTTGCCAGTACATCAACCGGAATGTTCAGAATGGAGCCGAGGGCAATGGTTGCCAGTGCATTGGAAATATTGTGTGCACCTGGAACGTTCAGTGTAAAATGACCGAACAGCCCGCCTTTGTACATACAGTCGAAAGAACCGAAGCCGGATTCATCGTAGGAAATGTTGGCTGCGGTGTAGTCTGCGTCACCTGTCATAGAATAAGTAAGAACCTGACAGTTCAGATCTTTTGTGATCATTTCGTATTTTGGTGTGTCTGCATTGATGATCAGTGTACCATCCTGGGGGAGCAGCTCAGCAAATCTGCGGAAAGAATTGCGGATATCTTCAATATCTTTGAAGAAATCCAGATGGTCTGCATCCACATTCAGGATAATGCTGATTTTTGGGTAAAAGCTTAAAAAGCTGTTGGTGTATTCGCAGGCTTCCGTAATGAAATTTTCAGAATGACCCACGCGGATGTTGCCGCCGATGGCCGGAAGAATACCGCCTACCGAAATAGTCGGGTCCATATCTGCCTGAAGCAGAACGTGGGAAGCCATGGAAGTAGTAGTGGTCTTGCCGTGTGTTCCGGAGATGGCGATCGGAGTTTTGTAGTTGCGCATGATCTGGCCAAGCAGCTCAGCACGGGTCAGCATAGGCTTCTGTTTGGCCACAGCGGAAGCGTATTCCGGATTATCCGGATGAATTGCTGCTGTATATACAACCAGATCAGTCGAATCTTCAATATTTTCTGCACACTGACCGATATAGATTTTTGCACCGAGGCTTTCCAGGTGACGGGTCAGTTCGCTGGCTTTGGCATCGGAACCGGAGATGGTGAACTTTTCTTTTAAAAGAATCTCAGCCAGACCGCTCATGCTGATGCCGCCGATTCCGATAAAGTGAATGTGAATCGGCTTATTAAAGTCAATGGTATACATGAAAATGTACCTTCTTTCCTCAATAATTAGTCTTTTCCAATTATACTCTGATTCTGAAAAAATGAAAAGTATTTCTTGCTTTTCAAACGCTGTTTTGCCCTGTTCTTTACAAAAAAGGATGATTAGGGACGAAAAATGTATTTTTTTGTGCTATTTTGCGGATAAAACTGGGAAAATGTCATAAAAAGAAGGGAAAATGTGCAGAATCCTTTGTAAAAAATGTTCACGAAAAAGAATTTGTATGTTATAATCGTATAATACAATAAAAGGAAGCTGAGGTGATTGCAATGATTAAAAAGGAAATGATCGCCATGCTTTTGGCAGGCGGTCAGGGCAGCCGGTTAGGAGTCTTAACCGAAAAGGTAGCAAAACCAGCGGTAGCCTTTGGGGGAAAGTATCGAATTATCGACTTTCCGCTCAGTAACTGTATCAACTCTGGTATTGACACAGTTGGTGTGCTGACACAGTATCAGCCGCTTCGTTTAAATACGCATATAGGCATTGGCATTCCGTGGGATCTTGACCGAAATGTGGGAGGTGTTACCATACTTCCGCCTTATGAAAAGACCAGCAATACCGACTGGTACACAGGTACGGCAAATGCGATCTATCAGAATATGGAGTACATGGAGCAGTACAATCCGGATTATGTATTGATTCTGTCCGGTGACCATATTTACAAGATGGATTATGAAGTGATGCTGAATTACCATAAGGTGAACAAAGCAGATGTCACCATTGCCGTTATGCCGGTTCCGATGGAGGAAGCCAGCCGTTTTGGCATTATGGTCACAGACGATGCGGGACGGATCACCGATTTTCAGGAAAAACCGGAACATCCGGCGAGCAACCTGGCATC
>JAXJSH010000046.1:0-4083 GCA_036310185.1 Lachnospiraceae bacterium
TCTTCAAAATCCCAACTTTAAAGAAATCCAAACTTTATGTAGATATGCTGATAAATACGGCATTGTGCAAAAGAAAAGTTTGGATTTCTTTTTGTTTATGCTCCAGTCCTTTATGATAGAGCTGGAGGTGATCAAATGAATTTATTACAATCAGGCAATACTTATCAAGAGCTTATTGAACACATGGAATCGTGTGGCTATAGCCCTTACCACATCCAGCATGTAAAAAGAGAAATAAAGTGGCTTTCCAAAAATCAAGATGTACACGAAATATCTTCGTATGAAGATGCCTGCCGTTTACGCTCTTTGGAAACAGAGTCGGCTGAGATGAAAGAACAGTTCCGTTCTGTTTACAGCCTGTTTCGGCGTTATGCACTCTATGGAACTCTCGTTACTCCAGTCCGTGAACCCTTGTTCCGCCAGGATACATATTCACGGCTTGCCCCATATTTCCAAAACATACTGGATATTTATAAGAAAGACAGTATAAGGCGTGGGTTAAAACCCGGCACATACAAATCCAGCATTTCTGCCTGCAGCGGCCTTTTTCTGCACTGCCAGAAAAAAGGATGCGAAACGTTGGAAGATATCACAGAGGATATGGTTCTGTCTTATTTCTGCACTGAATCTGGAAAACCAGCTTTGAGTTCCAGCACAAAGGTAAATATAGCATCTGTTTTCCATGCAGATCTCGGGATGTATACCAATGCAGCCAGAACAATTCTTGCTTATCTTCCTGCATTGAACAGAAGACGAAAAAATATCCAGTACCTTACGGAAGAAGAAATGTCATCCGTCAAAGATGTCCTGATGTCAGAAACAAGCTGCATTACGTTGCGAGACCGGGCAATCGGCATGCTCCTGTTTTTTACCGGCATGCGTTCAAGTGATATAGCCGGGCTAACCTTCTCTGATATAGATTGGGAAAAAGAAGAAATCAGGATATTTCAGAAGAAGACTGGAAATGGGCTTGTCCTTCCGCTAACTGCAAGCATCGGAAATGCCCTCTATGATTATATAACCATGGAGCGTCCGCAAAGTGATTCCAAAAGGATATTTCTATGTGAACGTACACCTTGTAAGCCTATTAGTGCAGGAACGGTTGGCAATGCTGCCGGCAGGCTGTATGAAGCTGCATCCGTACGACAGGGGAAACAGGATCGGAAAGGCGCCCATCTTTTCAGGCATAACCTCGCAACCTCTTTTTCCAGAAACGACATCCCACGCCCTGTGATCAGTGCTACTCTCGGACATGCTGATCCTGATTCACTTGACCATTATCTCTTTGCGGATATCGCCCATCTCAGGGACTGCGCAATAAGCATTGAATGCTATCCTGTCGGGAAGGAGGTTTTTTCGTTATGAGTTCTTATATATCAGGATTCTCCGATCTGATCGAACAGTATGAGAAATATCAAAAAGCTTCCGATTCCTGGAGTGATCATGCACATGGGCTAAACATCAGATATTTTGACCGCTACTGCGCCCTACACTATCCCGGACAGCCACTCTGTCAGGAAATGGTAGATGAATGGTGCAGGAAACGTGAGACAGAAACCAATACTTCCTGTTTTACAAGAACTGGCGGTATCCGTTCTTTTATACGCTATCTGCGGGACAGAGAGCTGACAACCGTAGAACCGGCATTGCCACCGAAACCGGAAGGAAGAACATATATCCCACATGCATTTACAGACGAGGAACTTCGCAGATTTTTTAATGAATGTGACCGTATCGTCCCATTACGCCCGGAATTAAAGTATAAGATGAAAAAAATCACATGTCCTGTCTTTTTCCGGCTTTTATACAGCAGCGGAATCCGCACTACGGAAGCCAGATATCTGAAACGGGAAGATGTTGACCTTGAACATGGAGTGCTGAACATCCGAAAATCAAAAGGATATGACCAACACTATGTAGCTCTCCACAAAAGCATGACAGAACTTTTGAAACAATACGACAAAGTGGCCGAATCCATCCGCCCGGATCGTACTTACTTTTTTGAGACCCCTAATGGGAGGTATTATTCCAGGCAGTGGGTTACGCAGACTTTCCAGTGTTTGTGGGAAAAAGCGAATGGAAAGCGGAACAAGGCGGTTGCCTACGATCTCAGACATAACTATGCCGCCATGAACATTGATCGCTGGGCAGGTGATACGTTTGAATTTGACCAGAAGCTGCATTATCTTTCCAAGTCCATGGGACACAGGAGCATCGAGTCTACTTTGTATTATTATTCAATCACCCCCTGTCTCGCTGATATCCTGCTGAAAAAAACAGAAAACAGTTTCAACGAACTGTTGCCGGAGGTAGGACATGAAGAAAACTGATGATGCAGTTAAAATCGCACGGTATATCTCAGAGTTTTTGGATGATTATGCTCCAAATTTCCTTACTACCAGCGAACACACACTGAAATCCTATCGGAATGCTCTTGGATTATACATAAACTTTCTCGAATCAGAGTCTGTTACTCCGGAAAACTTTTCCAGACACTGCTTTGAACGGGAGAAAATAGAAAAATGGATCGTGTGGTTAAAAGAATCCAGAAACTGCAGCCCCGAAACATGCAACGTACGGCTTGGTTCCCTGCGGGTCTTTCTGGAATTCCTCGGAAGCAAAGACATCGAATACCTGTATCTATACCAGGAAGCGCAGAAAATAAAACGCCAGAAATGTACCAAAAAGAAAGTAGCCGGTTTTACACGTGATGCGGTAGCTGCCATGCTCACAGTACCGGATGTGTCTACAAAAACAGGGAAAAGGGATCTTGTATTTCTGACCCTTTTGTATGCAACGGCTGGACGGCTGGATGAAATCCGCTCTATAAAAATCCGTCATCTGCACCTTGATGGCAAAAAGCCCTATGTAAACCTGATAGGGAAAAGGGATAAAATAAGAACTGCATATCTTCTCCCCAAGGTAGTCGCTTACATCAAAGTATATCTGAGTGCTTTTCATGATGGTACGCCTGACCCTGATGCATACCTGTTCTATTCACGGGTAGGTGGTAAATACACAAAACTCTCAGAAACCGCACTGGCAAAGCGGATAAAAATATGTGCAGAAGCGGCACACAAAAAGTGTTTGGATGTCCCCCTTGATGCCCATGCCCATCAGTTTCGCCATGCGAAGGCATCTCACTGGTTGGAGGATGGAATTAATGTTGTACAGGTGAGTTTCCTTCTGGGGCATGAACAGTTGGAAACAACAATGCGATACTTGGACATCACAACAGAAGACAAGATAAAAGCATTGGCTACGCTGGAAGATGAAACACAGAAAACTATCCCTAAGAAATGGAAGAACAAAAACGGCACACTGACAGATTTCTGCGGTCTGAAAAAATAGAAAAACACAAAAAGAAATCCAAACTTTTCTTTGGCAAAATGCCGTGTTTATCAGCTTATCTGCGTAAAAGCTTGGATTTCTTTAAAGTTGGGATTTTTCAGCAAATCCAAAAGTTTGGATTTTTCCCACCCATGCCATCTGCTGCGTAGCCTTATCTGGTGCAGGATTTGCTCTCATCAGTTCGGCTTCAAGTTGTTCCATACGTCTGGCTGCGGTTTCCCCGATCTCTTTCAGATACGGGAACAACTGCTCTGATAGAATCAGGTCATTATACAGAATTGGGCGGTGTTCCTTGAGATAGTTACGAGCTATACGGGAAAAGCGGTTCCATTCAATAGGTTCGGTATAGGATAGTTTAATGTTGGGGATGTAATAATCTCCACAACGGGTATATGTTAAATTCTCAGCCATGATAATACCTCCAATCGTTTAATATCTCTCGCCAGTATTGTAGCTCAAGACCTGCAAAAAGTGAATTTTGTCGATAAACAAAAATAAGCGATGCCCAGTCGTCAAACTAAGCATCGCTCATTCTGTAGTTGTTGCCAACCCCGCCTGACAGATGCCGTAAATAAGTTAAATTTGTCTTTAACCTTTTTACGGACACCCGCCTAAAGCTGCGGTTTTTTTATTATTCATCGATGTGCATCTGATACAATATATTTTCCTTCGTCTGATGGGGCAGCCATCTGATATAAAACAACCAGTATCCCCAGTACAGTTCCCAATACA
>JAXJSH010000047.1:0-1745 GCA_036310185.1 Lachnospiraceae bacterium
ATCAGCTCTGTAAAGTAAATTCCTGTCTACTGCTGTTTCATTGACGATGTTACAAGTCTTATCTGTACATCCTTTCAAAATCCACAACGATTGCGATTGGATAAGTACTTATTCACAGTTACAGACCGCATTTTCTCCTCTGTCTTGTATTTTTTCTGTTTTTATTCACATTTTTCGACTTATCCACTTTACCAGACTACCAAAATCCTTTATAATGGTTCTTGACGTGGGACTATGCATGTTCCCGTTTGAGATATATCTTCCCCTGCTATGTCTCTTCCAAAGTAACGGAGCAGGCTGGAAGATATATTTTTTATTTTCTCCTTTATTTCATGCTCTTTATAATACCTCAGTTCAAACAGCTGGCGGATCAGATCACTGATCTGTATCAGCAGGTAATGGTTCTTCATTGCTGTATAATCACAGCTGTTTACATGGGTAATCTCAAACCGGTGGTTCTTCTGATTGTTAAATCCTTCATTTTCTATTTTCCACCGTTTTCGTCCCGCTTTTGCTGTTCCGGATGCATTCTGTCTGGTAATTTCATAGCTCGTTACCCACTGAAACATGGTTATGATTTCGTTTTCTTCGCCGTTTTCCTTTCCCTTTTTCTTCTCCTCCAGCTCGAGCACATTTAATTTCCGGCTTTCTGTTTCGATTCCGTTTACCCATTTCATTCCCTGAATGCTGTTTTCCGGCTCACGGTCCTTCAGTGTGTGAAATTCCCTGGCTACTGCCGGCATTGCTCCGTCTTTCAGCCGTATAATGTATTCCCACCTGTTTTTTTCACAGATTGAAAACACCGTTTCCGTTGTATAAAGTCCATCTGCAAGGATGCAGATCGGCAGCCTGGGAAATGCCTTCTTCAGCTTTTCTGCCAGTCGTTTGAACGCTTTCGATTCACAGTCCTGCTTAATCTTTTCCGCATTCATCTCTTTCTGGCGCTGGGCATCCTCTGCATTATTCTCAATAAATTCCGAAGCGATGCTCACTATTAAGCCATCACCCAGTACGATTTTTGCTTCCAGTACAGTGTGATACCAGGTCGTACTCTCCTCACCCGTTTCACGGTCTCTGTGTGTCACATGAAGACAGTGTTCATCATTCTCTTTCTTAAAACTGCACAGCCTTGTTCCGTCCACAATCACCAGCCATTTCCTGCGGTAACGGGCTTTTTCAAAGGCTCTGCAGCGTATCAGGTCATAAATGATTCCGGAACGGATCTTTTCAAGATTTTCCGGTTCCAGGCGGGAAAGATAATTGTTTACTGTGACCAGATGCGGGATTTCTTCCAGCGTTCTGATCCCACACATCAGCCCGATATTTTGAATATAGGCATTTTCATTAAACACATCCGTCATCTCGTTCATGCTTCTTAATCCGGTAAGATTTTTCAGCAGCACCACTGCTATCAGAACTCTCTGTGGATACGTAATATAGGACTGATGTCTGGGATCCTTCATTTCGTCAATCTGTTTCCATAGATCCGGCATATATTTCTTCATAATTTTCAGAAGTTCTTTTGCCGGATTACCAAGTTTTCTTTTTGCTTCTCGTTGTTCTTTTCTTCCCATGGCAACTGCCGCCTTTGCGAATAATTTTTTCTTTCAAAGATACCATAATTTTGCAAAAACAGCAGTAACTTTATATACTTTTGTGCGAATAAGATTTTACTTTACAGAGCTGAAGTATATAAAACACAAGTGCACAAAACAGGTTTACAAAAACAGGAAGTTATGATAATG
>JAXJSH010000048.1:0-1712 GCA_036310185.1 Lachnospiraceae bacterium
GTGTGGTGTCTGGTTTTTTACACGGAACTGCCATGCGTCAGCTCCTACTTTTGCTCCCGTTTCCAACAGACGGTTGGTGGCTGCTTCCATCTCTTCAACGGTAGTCATCTTAAATTCGCTCATTTTTTTCCTCCTTTTGTTTTATAGCCATTCCTCCGCTTTTCTCCGCTTTTATGGCTATTATATATTCTTTCACCCGGAAGTGTGGTTTTGTGTATCTTCCGGGCGAAGACACTCCGGAGATTATCTCTCCGGTAATATCCGCATTGATAATGAATTATAAACTATAAATGAGTAAATCCCAAATATTGCACAAAATAAAGATACCCTCCGTTGAATGATGTATAATTGAAGTACCAACAAACAACATACACATTTCAACAAGGGGGTGCCTGTTGCAAACAGTATACATCATTCTAACAGTATTTACAATTACTTTAACGCTTTAAAACTCGGATTATTTTTGTCCGATGTGTACCTGAACCATTTGATGACCATTATCGTTTCTGTTTTCCTTCGAGGTTACAAAGGAAAAACCATCGATTTTGCAGAAGTCAGCTCTATGCACCGGACTACAACTGCTTATTTCCTGAATCACGGTAAATGGGATGACTATGCTCTCCAGACTGTTTTGAAAAACAGTGTGATACAGGTTGTCTACCAGGAAGCACAACGTTCCGGGAACCCCATTCTCTGTATCGTGGATGATACCATCGCTTCACATACAAAGCCCTCGTCACAGGCATTGCATCCTATTGAAGCAGCATATTTCCACCAGTCTCATTTAAAGAGACGACAGGATTATGGACATCAGGTTGTTTCTGTTATGCTTTCCTGTAATGGGATCACCCTGAACTATGCAGTTATCCTGTATGACAGATCAAGATCCAAAATCCAGATCGTACAGGAGATTGCCCGGGAACTTCCGGAAGCGCCAGTGGTTTCCTATTTTCTCTGTGACAGCTGGTATACTTCTGTAAAGGTTATGGATAGTTTTATCCAAAAAGGTTTTTACACCATTGGTGCGTTAAAAACCAATCGGATTATCTATCCCTGTGGGATCCGCCAAAAAGCCAGTGATTTTGCCCTTCATTTAAGAAAAACAGATAAGAACGTCAGCCTCGTGACCGTTGGCGGTCGTAAATTTTATGTGTATCGTTATGAAGGGAAACTCAATGACATCCCGAATGCGGCAGTGATCCTCAGTTATCCCCAGGAAGCTTTTGGAAATCCGAGAGCTTTGAGAGTGTTTATATCTACCAATGTGGGATTGTCCACACAGGAAATCCTGGATACGTATAGCAGGCGGTGGCCAATTGAGTTATTTTTTCGCCAAAGCAAGGGAAAACTTGCACTGGATAAGTGCCAGATCCGTTCCCGGAAAGGAATCCAGCGTTATTGGTTGATCATGTCATTGGTGCATTACATGTGTTGTATGCATTCTGAAAACTGTACCTTTGAAGATGGGTATCGGTATTTTCAGAAGCAGTTGAAAACAGAACAACTGACAAATCTTCATACTTTCATAAAAAATGGAGCGTCACTTGAAGCTGTTTTCGAAATGGTAGGGTAATTTTGTGCAAATTTCAATATTTGCTCATTTATAGTTATGAAAAAGAATTTCCAAAGTATGAGGACAATCCAGAAAAATTACAGCATTTAAAAGAGCGGTATGCATGGATAAAAAATAAATTGGAAAATCTATGTATGGA
>JAXJSH010000049.1:0-14064 GCA_036310185.1 Lachnospiraceae bacterium
AGATACTGTGCATACAGTTCCTCCACATCTTTGTCATTCGGTTCTTTTCCTTTTACTTTAACCCACTCGGCTTTGATACGCGGTTCATTTAACAAGATCCGGATATGCTCTATTTTCAGCACACCCATGGGTTTTCTTGCTTCTTCAATGGTGATTTCCACGCCTGCTTTTTTAAAAATCTCAAGAAAAACTTCCAAGGGTGCAAAACATCCATAATCTACGGTAGTTCCAGCCCAGTCAAACACAACTGCTTCAACTTCATTTTTCATAATTAAATACCATCCTGACTTTATTCTGTATTCCTTTACTTATTGAAATTCCCGAAGGAAAAACCTCCGGGAATTCCCTTTTTTAGATTAGTTCAGATATTTCTCGGTGAATTCAGTAAAGAATTCTTCACGGTAATCGGCCATCTCATAAAGATCAATCACATCACTTAAGTTCTTTACCGGGTCCTGATTGTAACCTTCCGGAACAGAGCCGTCACCGCCGGTGGCAATAATCGGATATTCTTCCTGATAAGACTCCATTGCCTCATCGGAAATTGCCCAATCCAAAAATACTTTTGCTGCATCCTTGACCTCAGACTTTTTAATCAGACAGTTTGCTTCAACATCCCATGCAGAACCTTCGCTTGGAAATACTACCACACACTCCGGATTTTCCTGTGCCAGAGTAACACAGCGGTATCCCATGGAAAGCCCGATCAGTGCTTCGCCTGCCGCAACCATCTTGGCCGGTTTAGAACCTGACGGTGTATATTCAATTACGTTTTTGTCAAAAGCATCCAGATATTCCCAGCCAGCAGTGTAATCACCCTTCTCTGTTGCCATCATCTGAAGCATACCGTTAATGATGAACAGTCCGGTTCCCGAAGAAGTCGGATCAGACATTGCAATACGACCCTCATATTCCGGTTTAATAAGGTCAGCATATGATTCCGGAACATCAACACCCAGTCTTTCGCATTCTGCCTTATTTACGAGAAATGCGGTTTCCGGAACATCGATACCAACCCAACGCGCAGGAGTCTCCACATCTTTGAACTGAGAGAGAATTCTGTCAACGCCTTCCGGATCGTAAGGCTGAATCAGATCATAATCATCCAGCGTGAGCAGACTGGTCACCGCGGTTCCCCAGACTACGTCAGCCACCGGGTCATCCTTTTCTGCAATCAGTTTGGAAATAATGGTACCAGTGGAATCACGGGTAATATTGATCGTAATATTCGGATACTGCTCACGGAAACTTGTAAGGTAAGCCTCAATAATATCATCCTCAAGAGCAGTGTATACGTTAATTGTGTCTGTTATGGAAGACGGATCGACAGAAACACTGTCTGCTGCTTCCCCGGAACTTGTACTCTCTGATGTTTTTGCGGAGCTATCCTCCTCTTCCGGCACACTGCTGACACAGCCTGCTGCCATTAAAGTACTCATTACCAGTGTCAGTGCAAAAAAGACTGCTTTGATTCGGGTTATTCTTCTTTTTTTCATAATACTCTCCTGCCTTTCTTAGCCTTCATTCCACATTCCGGCTATATATTTATGTTCATTCCATTTGGAACGATCATCCATTACTGGGTGCTGCATCTTTTACTCTGCTTTTTCTTGTTTTTGCGGACTTTTGTTTTTCCTGTACCTCCCCGGTTTTCCAGCGATTAATGCGTTTTACCAGAGTCCTGTTCACAATCTCATACAGAATCCTTACACAGATGTTACAAGCAAAGATAACCAGTGACATGGCTGCAGCCGATTCAAAATCTCCGTTATCTTCCATACTGACGATGGAAAGTGCTGCCGGTTTTGCCTGTGCAGAATACAGGAACACCAGTGCAGAGACTGTAGTCATCGAGTTCAGGAAGAAATACAGTATCACTTCCAACACTGCCGTAATCGACATAGGCAGTGAAACATGGAAAAATACTTTGTAAAATGGAATATTCATGGAATCTGCTACATTTTCATATTCTTTATCCAGCTTCTTTAATGCCGTGGATGCGGTAATATAGGTTGCTGAAAACATATGTACAATATTGGCGATAACCATGATCCATATGGTCTGGTAAATCACATTAAAGGAATTGGTAATCCTGATTCCCAAAAAAGTAATATCAAAGTACGGTTTGTTAAAAAACATAATATAGGCAAGACCGATTACCATTCCCGGAAGCGCCATCGGCATCATTGAGAAAAAATGTGTGGTTTTTCGCATTGCCGAGAACGGCTTTGTCTTATTTACAAGGTACGCTGTCACAAATACAAGAACGGTACCAATCGCTGCCGTAAGCGCGGACATCTCAATACTGAATATAAAAGTCTGAATACCACTGCCAAGCAGCTTAGAACCAAAATCAAAGTGCTCCAGAGTAAATACTTTTTCATAAGGCCACCGTTTAATAAATGCAATAATAAAAACTGCTGCGAACATTGATAAAAGCAGTAAAGAAATCACCGTACAGAATATCTGATAAAAGATATCTTTCTTTTTAGAAGGTGTAATAACATAATTCACTGCTTTCGACGAAATCTCGCTGTTTGCCGCCTTCTTCTGAGTGACACGGTCAATTACAAAGGAGATCACCGCCGGAATCGTCAGCAGTACACCAATTACTGCACCCATCTGGAAATTCTGCTGTCCTACCACATATTTGTAAATACTGGTTGAGAGAACGGGATAATTGGCGCCAATCGCCTGGGGCGCACCGAAATCGGTAAAACTCAAGGTAAAAGCCAGTGTTGCCGCACTGATCAGACCATATTTCGCGCCCGGAAGCGTCACGGCAAAAAAGCTTCGCACCGGTCCTGCTCCCAATGTGGAGGCAGCTTCATACAACCGATAATCCGCATTATCCAGGGCAACCATCAGAATCATATAAGCCTGTGGAAACGTATAAATAATTTCGGCAATAATGATACCCAGTTCACCGGCCACTGGAAAATCAATCCCCATGCTGGTGATAATACCTTTTTTTCCGAAAAGGTAAGTAAGAGCCAGACCATGTACCATAGTAGGGACAAACAAAGGAAGCATTGCCACATATTTATATACAGCTTTCAGTTTCATCGCACTGCGGGTCATACCGTATGCAAACAGGAATGCAATTCCTACGCTGGTCACTGTGGTAATCGCAGATACTTTAATGGAATTTGCAATGGCAGTTTCCAGTGCAGAGTTTGAAAAACATTCTCTGAAATTATCCAGCCCAACAAAATTTCCTGCACTGTCCTGAAATACATTGGAAAAGATCATACATAAAGGAACTGCAAGAAAAATAATGAAAAAGAGCACACACATTACGATCAGAAATCTCTGAATCAGTTCCGGAGCGCTCAGTTGTGATGACTTTTTATACATAAGCACCCTCCTCTTCCGGTTCCGAATAAGCTCTTTCCCTGTTCGAATTATAAATCAGGATTTTTTCTTCATTCAGATGTACCCTTATCTTATCCCCGCACTTAATTCCCAATTTTGCAAATTTCTGAGCGGAAATGTCCAATGTAAGCATATAATTTCCAATGGTAAGACGATTCTTCTCCCCAAGTTCCAGCATCAGCCGGTAACTTGCCCCGTGAAACTCAATTTCACGAACCGTCACGTTAAGGCCATCCGGAGCATCCATGGGTACGATGCTGACGTTTTCCGGCCGGATTGCTTTCGTTTTGTAACGGGACTTCTGTGTAACCTCTGCTGTCCTGACACTCTGTTCTCCAATCTCACCGTTAAAAAGACTGATGGAACCAATAAAATCGGCCACAAAAGGCGAAATGGGACGTTCGTATACTTCCTGCGGTGTTCCCACCTGACGGATGCAGGCGTTATTCATAACAACGATCCGGTCCGCCATAGTCAGGGCTTCCTCCTGATCATGCGTGACCATTATGGTCGTAATGCCAAGCTTTGCCTGAAGATTTTTTATTTCTCTTCTGACTTTTTGACGTACCTTTGCATCCAACGCAGAAAGGGGCTCATCCAGCAAAAGAAATTCAGGAGAAAGTGCCAACGCTCTGGCCAGCGCAATACGCTGCTGCTGCCCACCGGAAAGCTGACCAGGATATTTTTCTTTCTGATCCGTCAGATTCACAAGTTCCAGACATTCATCTACTTTTTTGTCAATTTCTTCCTTAGAAAGGTGGGAACCTTTCAGACCAAAAGCAATATTCTGTTTTACTTTCATATTCGGGAAAAGCGCGTAACTCTGAAATACAATTCCGAAATTGCGCTTACTTGGATGCAGATCCGTAATATCTTTTCCTTTCAGGAACACGCGGCCTTCATTTGCTTTCTCCAGTCCTGCGATAATACGAAGCAGAGTCGTTTTACCACATCCGGACGGTCCCAGTAAACAGACAAATTCTCCCTCCTGTATATCGATCCCGACATTGTCAAGCGCCGTAAAATTTCCATACTTTTTTGTAATCCCTTTTACGCTTAAAAATTCTTTTGCCATGTCAGAGTCCTCCTTTGATTCTTGAAAAAACAAAACAGCGCGGCTGCCGAAACAACCACGCTGTTGCAAATTCAATATCTTATTTCAAATTAATTATTTTACATTAATTTAACATGGTAACAAGTTTAAGTAAAGCATTTTTGCTGATTTTTTGTATCTTTTTTTGTGTACTTGTTACAATTTAGATTTTATCCGAAGATTTTTCACGCCATTACAAATATCTGGCCGGAATCTGCACACCGGAAGCACGACATGCCTCCTCAAACACTACAAAGAAATCCTCTATATCCTTTTTGTAGATCTGGCCAAGTGTACAAAGACGGAACGTATCGGTGCTGGCCACTTTTCCAGGATAAATTGTAAAGCCGCGCTCGTAACAGTAATCATGAATTTTTTCAAAATTCCAGTTCGGGTCATCCGGATACTTGATTGACACTACCATACCGCTCTGCCATTCTTTCTTAATAATATCCTTGAAACCAAGACGGGCAATTCCCTCATGAATGGCATTCCAAACCTCCAGGTGACGGGCATAACGTTTCTCCTCACCATCTGCCCAATATTCTTCAATTGCTTTCTGCGTAGCATATACGGTCTGTACCGGAGGCGTAAAGTGCATCTCACCTGTTTTTTCAAAGAAATCATATTGTAAAAACAGGTTACAGTAATAACTGCGTGTAGGATAGGCGGCGGATTTTTCAATCAATGCACGATTGCCTACCACAAAAGAAAGTCCGGTAAAAGCCATCAGACCTTTTTGTGCGGAAGCCATTACAAAGTCCAGATTGTCTCTGTCCATATCAATAGGAATCATAGCATAGGTGGACGTAGTGTCTACAATCATCTGTTTGCCATAGCGGTGTGCGATCGCACCAATTTCACGGATTGGATTCAGAATTCCGGTACCGGTTTCATTATGAGTAGTATATACAATGTCAATGTCCGGATTTTCCTGTATTGTTTTTTCCACCAATGCAAGATCCGGTCGTTCATCAAAAGAAAACTTCAGATCAATATACGGAAGATGATAATACTGCGCAACTTCCACGCCTCTGGAAGTATAAGCGCCATTGTTAATAAACAAAATCTTTTTGCCCTCCGGCAGAAGAGAATTAATACATACATCAATATTCATGGTTCCAGATCCGGTAAACAGTACCGAAGTATATTTCTCGGTATCGCCATGAACAATTTTTACCAGTTCTTTGCGCATATTACGCATAATGTCGCCAAATTCTTTTTCTCGCGGACAGATGTCGGGCACAACCTGTGCCATCTTTACCGTATCAGTGGTAGTTGCTGGTCCTGGATTCAGTAATACATTTCTTTTCACTTTGATCGTATCCATATTTCTCAAGTCCTTTCCTCTTCCATGATTTTATTTCCAACTGTCCACAGCGGGCTGTCATTTGTGTGCCTTTGTCTGTGAAGCAGTTTTTATATTTGGAAAGTATGACTTGGTACCAGGTTTGCGTCAACATTTTTTTTATGCTAGAGTGAATTTACCTTGATTTCACAGATTATTCGAATCTGTTTTTCACTCAGGATCAACCCGGCAAAAAGGAGGAGGTTCCATGCTTATTTTTTCACTTTTATTATTGATTCTTTCTGCACTCTGTCATGCAGCCTGGAATATTATTGCCCGAAATACACGGGATAAAATTACATTTCTCTGGCTCCAGATGATATTTATGATTCTGCTGCTGACACTCCCTGTCCTCATTCTGTTTCCGCTTCCTCCCACAGAAGCGCTGCCCACACTTCTGCTGTCAGGTATTATGCAGGGTATCTACTATCTTCTTCTGGCAAAAACCTACACTTTAGGCGATATTGAGGTTGTATATCCGCTTACTCGCGGTTCTGCCCCTGTGTTTGTATGTCTGTTTTCCTTTTTATTAGGACTGGAAAAGATAACGCTGCCCATGTTTCTCAGTGTACTTCTCATTTTTGCCGGTATCTATATCATCAACATGGAACAACTGGACAAATATCATCTAATGGCACCCTTTAGGACCATAATTCAGAATCCGCCTGTCCGGTTGTCTCTGCTAAATGGAATTATTGTATCCATATACAGTCTTTCCGACAGCATCTCTGTAAAATACTGCTCTCCTATTGTGGTATATTACATCATCGCTGTAATTCCCGCAGTGATTCTCCTGCCCCTTATTCTAAAAAGAGGAAAACTAAAATCGGAGATTCAAAACGGTACCGGTCGGATCGCAGCCGTATCTGTGCTTACGTTTGCCGCCTATGCCCTGGTATTGTTTGCCATGCAGTTTACCAGTGCAAGCTATTCCTCTTCCGTAAGGGAAATGTCGATCATATTTGTCTCCCTGTATTCCTGTGCAAAAATGAATCGTACCAGCAGAATTCCAAAAATTCTGGGGGCTTTTCTGATTTTTTCCGGCGTGTTCCTGCTGTCGCTGTTTCGTATGTAAATATTTCAGTTCATAATCCGTATCATTATCAAATATTTTTGCTGCCCCTGCGTTAATAAAAATAATTCCATAGGGCCCTGTTTTGACATGTCAAAATTTTTTACATACCAGCTCTATACCGCATGGTCTTTTGTTTTACTCGCCTCTGCTCTGTTTTATTATAAAAGTAACCATAGCAATCAGTGGAATAGTTGTAATTCCCAGACATGGAAAATATATATCCTGCGGCAGAATTCCGCATGCAGGATGACTCAGCACACAAAGTACAGCTATTACGATGAAAGCCAGTGCACTTATAAGGATCCGAACGGGATATGGATTTCTCTTCATCTCTACAGATGCATTTCTATGTTTTCTGAGTTCCAGAGCAGCAATCAGTTCATCCTCCTGATCATATCCGTGCTGAATCATATATGTAATTTTTCCAATATTTCCTTTCGGATGACGCACCCGGCAAACTACCGCATATCCATCCGGTTTCACTTTCATGTTCTCAACGGAAACTATCGTTGGTGCATACTTTATGATACTTCCATCTTCCATGTCCTCTTCTAAAGTATAATCTTCTTTCATCTTCTTCTGAATCCATCCAATATCTGCCGCCATGCCGATGTATCCGCCAAGCCCTCTTTGATACTTTACAAACTGACGCAGATCTACCGCGTACAGATTATCCCTGTCATCTTTGCAGAAAATCAGAGCATCTCTGTTTGATATTCTGGAAACGCTTAGCGCAAGCAATATAAGCATTACTGTTATAAATATGCACATAATAGATGAAACAATCTGTACAGACCATCCCATATGAAGCGCGGCAAACGTAACAGCCATTATAATTGCCAGTGCAAATAACACGCCTCCCACCACCGGCAGTACAACGCGTGCTGCGTAGTGATTATTTTGTTTTGATTTTTCTGACATCCATATTCTCATTTTGTACCTCTTTTCCTATACAGAAAGCGGATAAATATAGCTATCCTTTTCTATAAAGTTCCCTGTAAATTCTAATCTATTACTTTGCATTTTCCATCATTCTTTTCTCTTTGTCAACATGATAAAGACCTTTAAAATACGGAGCAAAACCCAAAAGTTGAAAACCTTGCCCAAACTGCAATAATATGCATATAAAAACAGCGGTCAAACTGGCAATGAAAGCCAAGTCACCGCTGCTTTGCATAGTTTTTATCATTGTACTGTGAAAATTTAATGAGTTCAAGATACTTTTTATGAATATATCAAGGGCCATTCATTCAATTCACTGTTTTATGCCCCGCATTTAAACAGCCAAATCTCTATTCACATACACCAGGTGCGCCACAATCATACTGATAATCAAAACACCTGTACCAATCAAAGCTGCAGCCACAGATATCTCTCCTGTGCTCAGTATATCCGCAGCATTTGCATAGGAAAATGGACTGATAATTTTATAATCGGACAAATCCGGTATAACCCTCGCAATCAGATCATACGCGTATAACAGCAGCACAATCCCAAGGCCCAGTCCCAGCTTATTTTTCTTCATGAATGCAGATATGGCATAACATATGGCGGCAATCTCCAACTGCATAAAGAACTGCATGATATGATATAGAAAAAATTCTCTCATAGGCATTTCTTCGCCTAATATCCCAATACCACAAAGATACAGTCCCACGCAAAGCATATTAAACAGCAACACATGCGTCACAACCGCACACCACTTTGCTGCCACCGCCCTGCCTCTTGCAATGGGCAAGGAAAATAAAAACTCGCCCGTATGCCCGTCTTCTTCTTTTGACAGCATATTTGTGCTGATAATTGCGGCAAACATAGCACCGCCCAGGCTGTGAATCGTACCTACCTCAGCTGAATAAAAACCTGCCAAAGAAGCAATACTCAGCTGGCTCATTCCAAAGGCATCCGAAAAAGCACCCATGGAAGAAAAGCTGTCTGCCATACTTTCCATGCTTCCCTGCATATTTGAAAACAGCAGAATACAGGCAAAACCCATGCCGCCTACGCACAGAAACCAGATCAGCAGACTTTTCATATATATTTTCATTTCATGTTTATAAATCGTAACCATATGAATCCCCCCTACTCTTTATAGAAATGCATAAATATTTCATCAAGAGACGGCTCTTCTATGAGAATATCCGTTATATCATGTCCCACCAGTTCTTTTGTCAGATCATTGAGATCTCCTTTAAAAATAAAATTTTCCTGCTTTCCGTCCCGAATCATACGAATTCTCTTTGCATTTGTTTTTGTGATATTCGATACAGTATCCACACACTGCAGTTTTCCGTCTTTCATAATCGCCACATTTTTACAGTATCGTTTTATTTCCGAAAGGACATGGGTCGATAACATACAGGTTGCCCCCGCATTCACATATTCCTGAATTAGTGCAAAAAACGCTGTCTGCATAAGGGGATCCAGACCACTGGTAGGCTCATCGAAGACAAACAGTTTGGGCCGGTGCTGCATGGCGCATACAATGCTGACTTTTTTTCGGTTTCCCAGTGACAGTTCACTGATTCTTTTTTCCACATCTACCTGCAGTCTCTCACACAATTTCTGCGCTTCCTGACTGCAGTCCTTTTTTCGCACATCAGCAGCCATTTTGATCACATCCTTTACCTTCATGGAGGGATAAAACATGGCTTCCGACGGCATATAGCCGATCTCACTTAAAATCTGTTCTTTGTTTTTCTTTATGTCTTTCCCCAGAATCTGTATACTGCCCCTTTCAAACTGTATAAATCCCAGCATAGAGCGAATCGTGGTAGACTTCCCCGCCCCATTTGGCCCCAGAAATCCAAATATATCGCCTTCTTCCACATGGAAACTGACATCCGAAACACCCCGGTGTTTCCCATAGTTCTTTGTCAGATTTTTAATCTCAATCACGTTCTTCATAATCCATCCGCCTTTCCTGAAATGCTTTCAGATCTTCATTCAGAACTTTCCCATCAATATACCGTTTTGATTTGTACACCAGAAATGCACACATATACACAACCATCATGTATGCGGCAAAACCAACCGTTACTGCCATATTTCCATCGAACCATTTTCCGAAAAAGGAGACCCCGGTATAAATTGCGGAACAGAGGATCATGTAAAAAATCTCTTTTATGCCCAAATGCTCCCCTTCATCAAAATTGGACAATAAATATACCTGTACATAACCCATTGCGTATGTCAGAAGAATCATCTCAGACATATGGATGATGCTTGCTTCCAGGCTCCCGCCAACTACCCGGTATACCGAATAAAAGAATAAAATACAGAAGAAATACAGACACGCTTTAAATTCTATTCCGATTTCTTTTGTCAGATAATGTTCCCAGACCGATATTTTTTTCCTGCGTTTACTCACGGCCGGCACCTCCTTTTAACCGTTTTCGAAAATCAGATGCATAAGTTCTTGAAATCATGACGTGTTCGCCGTTGCACATGGTCGCATCTATGCGATTGGATGACAGACTCCGAAGACTTTTCACTTTGTCGATATTAACAATCATAGATTTGCTGCATCTGAAAAAATTGATGTCACTTAAAATCTGTTCCAGCCGGTTCAACTGGTGATCCAGACGCAAAACGGCGTCCTCTGTATAGGCAAACGTTTTTCCATCCACACTTTCTATGTACAGGATTTTGTTCAGTTCCAGCACTGTCTGTGTTTTATCTTTCCATCCGGTCAGTTTTTTCTGCCCGCTGTTCAGGAAACGAAAGATCTGTTCCACTTCCGGAGTCATACGGCGGTATTTCAGGATAACTTCGTCTTCCCCTTCTGCAATCTGCACAATCGTATGTTTCATAGGCATCCTTCCTGTTCTTTTCTCTGATCACGTTATCATTTTACCAAGCAAAGATCGGCATGACAATTCGATTTGGACAAGTGACACTTTTTGCCTGCTAAAATGCACAAAAAGCTGCGATACCACCTGTTTGCGGTTCACAGCTTCAACGATTATACCTTCTGATTGTAAATACACCCGTTAACATATTATCGGGATCAGAAAGTTATTCTATTTAAATTAAAGTGCGGCGTTCCAATTCGCTGCATTTTTATTTTCTTCAAGGTAATCCGTTCCCCATTTGCACATGACATCAAGAACAGGGACGATGCTTTTTCCAAACTCTGTTAATGAATATTCAACTTTTGGCGGAACAACCGGATACACACATCGGTTTATTAATCCATCTTCTTCCAATTCTCTTAATTGCTGCGTTAACATTTTGGGCGTAGCAGAAGTAACCAGTTTTTTCAATTCGCCAAAACGTAATGTTTTATCAATTAAGTGCCACAATATTATTGCCTTATATTTTCCTCCGATCAGCTTTATCGTTATTTCGACAGGACATTGGACGGATTGACATTTTTGCATAAGGATTCTCCTTTCGTATCTTTTGGGGTACTATATACCAAAAAAGTGCGTACTTGTGTTTTTGAAAATGTTTGTTAGAATTGTAGCATGTTTAAACAAATATCTCAAACATTATAGAAATGTACAGTTCTATGCGAAAGAAAGGACTTTAAAATGGAATTTTTATCATTGGCAAAGCAGCGTTGTTCTGTAAGAAGCTACAAAAATATGGCAGTCGAGGAAGAAAAATTAAATAAGATTCTTGAGGCTGCCCATGCAGCACCAACTGCAGCAAATATGCAGTCACACAGATTACTGGTTATTCAATCAGAAGAAGGATTAAGCAGGTTATCCAAAGGTGTAAATTTTCATGACGCACCCCTGGCAATTCTGGTGTGCGGAGATAAAGCAAACGTGTTCGTACGCCCTTTTGATAAGAAAGACATGATCGATATCGACGCTGCAATCGTGGCAGATCACATGGTATTGGAAGCAGAGGATCTGGGGCTGAGCACCTGCTGGTTAACTTATTTTGAACCGGATATTCTCCGAAAAGAGTTTCATATTCCGGATAACCTTGAACCGGTTGCAATCATCGCCATTGGATATGCATCCGGAGAAAAAGCCTCGGCTGAACGTCATTCAAAGGACAGAAAGAATATTGAAGATATAACTGTATATGAAACATTCTAATTGTTAAATATGTTTTTTCTTCAATGGAAAATAAAAATGCCTATCCTGTCTAGCCCACAGGATAGGCGGTGTCCATAAGGACCATCTTTAACCTAAACAAATAACATTTATATATTGATTCATACTGACAAATTTTTGATAATACAAATTATCCGTATCTAAAACGATCTCAAATTCATTCTGATTAAGTTCCCGGATCACCTTTTCCAGTCTTCTGGCCGACCCCACATCAAAACCATTCAGACTATAATACCCCAATGTAATGTGGGGTGTAAGCGGATACCCCAACCTTCTCACATCATCAAAAAGATAATACAATTCCATCAGTCTGTTATAATCTTCCTCACTGGCTGGATATAATCCAAGAACCAGGCTGATATTAACCATATTGAACACATAGTTCGTCTTCATGCGTATCTTCTGATGTTTGCCCGTCTTTTTTGACTTTTCAATTACCCTCAGCTCATTTTCAAAAACATCCGTTGAAACGTCCTGCAAAACCGGCGAATTGCTGAGATCATGCAAAGTCATATGAAATGTATCCGTTTTCAGTTTTTCACTAAAACATTCCGGAGCAGACTGATATAATCGATCCACATATTTTGCAACTTTTTCTTTTGTATCATTGTCAAGATTAAAGACTATCGTATCACCATAAAAATCTTTGTACTTATTATCTTTCCCCACCTTATGGGCAATGGAAGGATTTCCGGTAAAATAATCATTACCATAATCTGTTTCACTCTTTTCAAACGAATGTATTCTATCTAAAAATTCCCTGTAATTTTCCATACCCGGTTTTTTCGTTTCCACGGTTTTTGAACCCCCTTTATTAATTCATTACCGGTCCAACTAAATAATGCAAAACCGGTTCTTTCCCCATTGTTTTACCTGTAGCGCTCTCTTATTAACCTTATATTTTACCAAAAATAGTAATTTTTTTCTATGACAAAGTCTCTATATTTTTACTGGAAAATAGTATATAATGCAGACAAAGAAAAAATTAAAGATAAGGAGAATGACTATGACCATTACCAGTGATATCAAATACATCGGAGTCAACGACCATAAGGTAGACCTGTTCGAGGGACAATACATTGTTCCAAACGGCATGGCCTACAACTCTTATGCCATCATAGATGAGAAAATTGCTATTATGGACACCGTAGATAAAAATTTTACCCATCAGTGGTTGGACAACATCCAGAACACACTCGGAAACCGCAAACCGGACTATCTGGTTGTACAGCACATGGAGCCGGATCATTCCGCCAATATTGCCAATTTTCTAAAAGTATATCCTGAAGCAGTCGTTGTTTCATCCGCCAAGGCCTTTACTATGATGAAGAATTTCTTCGGCGAAGATTACGCAGACCGCCGCATCGTTGTAGGCGAAGGAGACACGCTTTCTTTGGGCAAACATACCCTTACTTTTGTCACCGCTCCTATGGTGCACTGGCCTGAAGTTATTGTGACTTATGATTCCTATGACAAAGTACTGTTTTCCGCTGACGGTTTCGGCAAATTCGGCGCGCTGGACATTGAGGAAGACTGGGCCTGTGAAGCAAGACGTTACTATATCGGTATCGTAGGCAAATACGGTGCACAGGTACAGGCTCTGCTGAAAAAAGCTGCTGCTTTAGATATCTCCGTCATCTGCCCGCTTCATGGTCCGATACTGACCGAGAATCTGGGATACTACCTGAATCTTTATGATATCTGGTCCTCTTATCGTATGGAGAGCGAAGGAATCGTCATTGCTTATACCTCCATCTATGGAAATACAAAAACTGCAGTAGACTTACTTGCTCAAAAACTGAAGGACAAAGGCTGTCCGAAAGTAGTCGTTCATGATCTGGCACGCTGCGATATGGCAGAAGCTGTTGAAGACGCTTTCCGCTACGGCAAACTGGTACTGGCTACCACTACTTACAATGCAGATGTTTTCCCATTCATGAAGGAATTTATTCACCACCTGACAGAACGCAATTTTCAGAACCGCACCATTGGTCTGATTGAAAACGGTTCCTGGGCACCACTTGCAGCCAAGGTTATGCGCAAAATGCTGGAAGGCAGCAAAAATCTGACTTTTACCGACACCACGGTAAAAATCCTGTCCGCA
>JAXJSH010000050.1:0-2794 GCA_036310185.1 Lachnospiraceae bacterium
ACCGAATTAAGGAAGAAAGAAAATCAGAACGAAGAAAAGATAGAAAAATTAATAGGTAACTTTGAAGCAAAATCAAATTGGGATAGATATTTTTCTGAGAAAATAGAAGTGAAGGATCTTTCAAGAAAGTGGGGAAAATTATATAAATATAGAAATCAAGTGGCACATGCTAAAAGAATAAGTAAAAAAGAATATATAGCGGCTGAAGAGTAAGCGCTTAAATTTCAGCCGTTGAGCATAAAAATGCTCCAGCTGGATTTACCCAACTGAAGCACATTGACAATTCACATACGGTTTAACATTATTGGTCGCTATTCGTTATTCTGAGTGTCGACGCGTCTCTGGATTTCTGATTTTACGTCTTCATTCCACGGTGCAAGCTGCTCCAGTTCTTCATCTGTCATCTGCCTGCTTGGCTGATGTTCAAACAGGAACGTGAGATAATGATAAACATTCACTTTGTTTGCCTTGGCCATCTCTACCATTGTGTATGCCATGGCACTTGCCTGGGCTCCGGCAGGAGTATCGCAGAACAGCCAGCCTTTTCTTCCAACTACAAACGGTCGGATACAGTTCTCGGACAGATTGTTTGAAAAACTGCAGCGGCCATCATCCAGATAGCTGGCAAGATAATCCTTTCTGTTCCGGATATAGGTTACCGCTTTGTCCAGTCTGGAGTTTCGGACCGGATTCTGTCTCTCAAGCCACGACAAAAAGCCTTCAATGATCGGCTTTTCCTGTTTCAGCCTGGCTTCTTTGATGGCATCGAACGTTTTATATTTCTGTCGGATCTTGTCCTCTATATCAAAAAGCTGATTGGTATACATGACTCCCTGCACGGCGGGCTGTGCATAATCCAACTGTTTTCCCTTCGGGATTGCATCAATCAGGTATCTGCGGATGTGTGCCCAGCAGGCCAGACGCTTTGCAGTCTTTACCTTATTGTAGCCACTGTATCCGTCACACATCAGGTATCCGCGGAATCCATCCAGAAAATCCACAGCGGTATCACCGGCTCTTGTTTCGGAATACTTGTAAATGATGATTGGGAAATCACCATCCTCACCGCTGCGGAACAGCCACATATATGACTTGGTCTGTGCACGGCGTTCAGGTTCATGCAGCACCTGTACCGGTGTCTCATCAGCCATGGCAAAATCTTTTTCCAGAAGCTTTCTCCGGAAGAAGTCGTACATTGGAGCGAAAAATGCTTCGGAGTTTTTGATCACCCAGTTTGCCAGTGTGGCACGGCTGATCTTTGCACCAAGACGTCCCAGATCCTGCTCAATCCTGTATAAGGGCATTCCATTGCAGAACTTCTGGTAAACAACCCAGGCAACAGTAGATGCAGATGCCATCCCATACATCATGTGGGCTTTTCCGTCCTTACCCTTGATGATGGTTGGTGTTACATCATTCTGTCTGCAGCTTTTACATGCGTAGTTCACACTGTAGTATTCAATGACAGTTGCTCTTGCAGGGATGATCTTCAGCTCACGGCGTACAAACTCAGTACCGATCGGTACCATTTCACCGCCGCATTTACTGCAGGTAAGATTCGTTGCATCTGGTTCGAGCATGACCTTTTTTACCGGAATGCCTTTAAAGCGTTCCTCGTTTGTGGAACGCTTCTTACGGTCTGGTTTTTCAGTGGCTGCAAGCTGGTCCGATGTTTCAGCAGCTGGATCCATTTCGGATTCTGCTTCATTAAAGAGATTCATCTGCCCCGGGATATCACATGCACCTTTTTCACTGGAAGATCCAAAGAGCTTCTTTGTCAGGTAATCCACCTGCTCTTTGAAGTTGTCACGTTCCTGCTGGATCGCAGCTTTCTCTTTTTGTACGTCTTCAAGTGTTTTGCGGAGAAGTTTTGTTGTCTCCTTGAGTTCATTTACAAGGTCTTTTAACTCCCTCAGCTGGATATCTTTTGCACTTTGAGCCACTGTTTTTCACCTCTTTTCTGTTTCCTATTGTACCAGAAAATGAAGGATTTTTACAGAAGAAAGAGGGCTGAAAAGTGCCGAAAATAAAGGGAAAACCGGACTTTCTATGTGCAATATTCAGGCCTGTTCAGGGGACATTTTTATTGCTTTTGGCTGGTCGATATCGATGCCGGACATGAGCCAGTCAAACTCTCTCCAGGTGAGATTTCGCACCTCGGATTTATCTCTTGGCCACCGGTAGCGTCCCTGTGCTGTCAGCTTTTTATAGATCATGACAATGCCGTCAGGTTCTTTCAAAATGGCCTTGATGCGATCACACTTTCTTCCACAGAACAGATACAGGGCATTCAGATCCTTATTCTGCGGGAACTGATCCTGTACAAGCGCGTATAAACCATCGACAGACTTTCTCATATCAGTATAACCGGTCACGATGAAAATGGCATCGACACCGGAGATATCCGCTAACATCGTACCGGACGTAACATCCGGACGATCTGCTGGAGTAAAAACGGATCTGCCGAATTACTGATCTTAATGGAAACGTCATCCATCTTAAGTTCAATCGTATGTGAATTGTCAATGTGCGTGGAAGTATCCATCGGCCGTATTACTTCGGCGGGGATTCTTTCCGGCTGTATATCAATCCTGACCACATCCTGATGATTGGATGTCAACCCAAGAGTGGCAGCCTTTCCAACAGCCTCTGGTATTTCGCAGGCTTTCTTTCTAAGCCGTGTTGCCGCATTGTAAAATGAACTTACTGAAATACCTTGCTGTTCACACCAGGCAGCATCGGAAAGGCCGCTCTGGCGACACTCAGTAATCAGCGCCATCCATTCCTCGAGGGA
>JAXJSH010000051.1:0-9916 GCA_036310185.1 Lachnospiraceae bacterium
GGTCTCAAAGTCACATTTTTTCATGCAGGCATGAAACATGTGACCTGTTGACCTCGGTATCATATTATAAATGATTTGTTCAAACAGAAAAGAGATCATGCGTTTTGCATGACCTCTTTTTTTGTTTGAATTGATTCAGTTACAGAAATTATTATGGCTCATTTACACTCTGGGATGCCGCACCGCCGGATTCGGATCCGCCATTATCCGGAGTTGTTGTTGCATCCGGCACATCCGGAGTTGTAGTTGCCTCCGGTGTGGTTTCTGTTGTTGTGTCATTACCGGCAGTCGTTTCCGGTGCTTTTGTCTCAGTTGGTGTCGGAGTTGGTGTCGGAGTTGGTGTGGCCACCAGTTTGTGAACGGAGCATTTTTCAGTAGGAATGGTGTCCGTTGCAAAGTATTCCGTAGTTCTTGGACAAAGCACATTCGGCAGCAGTCCTGTTTCAGAGCAAACCGTTGTTTTCTGTACGGAAGAAGGTACGGTAAAGGTTGCGCTTGGCAGATCCTGGTGAACACGTGTCATAATCTTCTTCCAGAGTGTTTTGTGATATTCATGGTATACACCTGTGCTTGGAAGAACTTCGTTGTTGTCATAACCGGCCCAGACTACACAGGTGTAATAGGGCGTATATCCGGCAAACCAGATATCACGGTAGCTGGTTGTGGTACCGGTCTTACCGGCGGATACCATATTGTCCAGTTTGGTGCTCTTACCGGTACCTTCGGTAACAACATCCTGCATGGCACTGGTCAGCAGATAAGCAGTGCTTTCTTTCAAAACCCTGGTGGTTTCCGGCGTGTTATCCAGAATAACTTCTCCGTTCTGATCCAGGATTTTGGTGTAGAAAATCGGTTTGATATATTCACCGCCATTTGCAATTGCTGCATAAGCGGCAGCAAGTTCCAGATTGGAAACACCGTTGTAAATACCGCCAAGTGCCAATGGCTGATAGCAGTCATTTTCATCGGAAATGGTAGTGAAACCGAATTTTTTCAGGTACTCAATACCAAGCTTCGGAGTAACATCTGTAATACACTGTACTGCGATGGTATTAATGGACTGGATGATGGCAGATCTTATGGTCATATCACCCTGATAATAATTTGCAGTGGCATTCTGCACTGGCCGGCCGTTGGAATATTCGGTAGGCTCATCTGTATATACGGTAGAAAGTGTCATACCTTTTTCATTGAGTGCCGGCGCGTAAGTAGACAGAATTTTAAAAGTAGAACCAGGCTGACGATAGGTATCCGTTGCGCGGTTCAGGGTAAGGCTGGCTGTTTTTTCGCCGCGGCCGCCCACGATCGCTTTTACGTAACCGGTATGCTGGTCAATAATTGTAAGAGAAGACTGGGGTTCCGGTATGAAGTTGCACCGTTCCGCCAGAATCGTATCGCCTTCTTCTATAATAGTGGCTTTATATGCGTTTACATGATTCTGTGCGTCTTCCTCGGACGGGAAAAGTAGGTCAAAATCCGGATCTTCATTTTCGCGGAAGTAAGCAGCCAGCATTTCCTGACTGTAGTTGACAGTGGTGCCGTCTGTTTTTGTAACAGAAAGTGCCCAGTCGATACCGTATTCCACTTCGTCCGGGAAATTTTCCGGATCGTTGTATTCCTCGTCACAGATTTTCTGGATTTCGGAATCCTGAGTAGTGTAGATTCGCAGACCGCCGCTGTAGAGAAGCTGGTAAGCCTGAGATTCGGTATAGCCTTTTTTGTTCATCAGGTCGTCAACAACCTGTTTTGTCAATTCATCAACAAAATAAGAATATACGGTGTTCTGGTGTTTTTCCAGTTCCTGGACCTGCGAAATCCGGGTGTATACATCATCGGCCAGTGCTTCGGCTTTTTCTTCTTCTGTAATATAACCCTGTTCCAGCATATGATTCAGAACTTCCAGACGCCGCTTTGCGTTGTCTTCCGGATGGGTGATCGGATTGTATTTGTATGGATTCTGTGTAATACCGGCGATAACGGTACATTCCGATAAGGTCAGATCTTCTACATCTTTATAAAAGTATTTCTGGGCAGCGGCCTGTACACCGTAGGTTCCGGCACCAAGGTTGATGGTGTTCAGGTAGTTTTCCAGAATAATATCCTTATTCTGAAGTTTCTTTTCCAGCTGAACGGCCAGATACTGTTCCTGAATTTTTCGTTTCAGGCTGTCCAGAAGGGTTGATTCTTCCGTCCAGTCGGTAAAGACGTTGTTTTTCAAAAGCTGCTGGGTGATCGTACTGGCACCTTCGGTTCGCTTAAAACCGGTGGAAATGCCCACGTAAAATGCACGGACGATACCTTTCAGGTCAATGCCGTTATGCTCGTAAAATCGTTCGTCCTCTACGGCAACGACTGCATGCTGCAGATCTTCCGGTATTTTATCAATAGACACGGACATTCGGTTCGCGTCCGGTGCCGAAAGTTTTTGCAGCTGGTTTCCGTCCGAATCATAAATGAAAGTGGCATAGCCGCTGGGGACAATGTTCACTTCACTGATATCAGGGGCATCGTCAATGATACCTTTTATAATACCGATTCCGAGACAGAACCCGGTTACTGTTATCGTAATAAAACATATAAAGAAAACACGTGCAAAAGTAGCGAATGCCTTTTTGCCGGCTTTTGCGGAGTTAGAGGCCATTTCTTTGCGTGTCTTCGTCACATTGTGTTCGCCAAAATTCATAGAAAACCTCCTTTATAATCATCTAATTATAGCAAATAAAAAAATCAAAACCAACCCCTCAAATAAAAACTTCACAGATTATTTAAAATCATGTACAATAATTGAGGAAAGGATACAAAAAACTATGATTGAATCTATGAAAACCGTCTATATGGGCGGAGTTGGTGAAATAATTGAAAAAAAATCCAGATTTATCGCAACGGTATGCATCATTCATTCAGAAGAAGAGGCGATCGCGTTTATTGAGCGGATGAAGAAAAAATACTGGGATGCCACCCACAACTGCTCTGCATATGTACTGGGTGAACGGAACGAACTGATGCGCTGCAGCGACGATGGAGAACCCCAGGGAACAGCCGGAAGACCCATGCTGGATGTACTTGCAGGAGAGGGCGTGCACAATGTGGCAGTGGTGGTAACCCGGTATTTCGGGGGAACCCTCCTTGGCACCGGCGGACTGGTGCGTGCATATTCCAAATCGGTACAGGCAGGGCTGGATGCCAGTATTATTATTGAACGGAAATACGGAGTTATGCTGGAAGTGGTGACTGACTATAACGGAATCGGCAAACTGCAGTATCTTTTTGGGCAGGAAAAAATGCCCATTCTGGATGCACAGTATACCGACATCGTAACAGTAAAAGTTCTCATACCGAAGCAGAAGGTGGATTATATCAAAAAGGCAGTTACAGAAGCCACCAGCGGAAGGGCAAAAATGCAGGAAATAGAGGAGCTGTATTATGCGGTGCTGGATGGGCGTGTTCTGATCAAAGATGAGCTGGAAGCAGAATGATATTGTGAGAAGGAAAGCGCATTGACGTGTTTTTATCAATGCGCTTTGAAAAGAACAGAATTATCTTTTTTCCGGTTCCGGATATTCGGTGCCAAAGGTATCCACGGTCATGGATTTGATCACCTGCGGTGTCATCGGCTTGTCTCTGTAGTCTGTGCTTACTTTTGCAATACGGTCCACCACATCAAGACCTTCGGTTACTTTTCCGAAAGCGGCATAGGAACCGTCCAGATGGGGAGAAGTCTCATGCATGATGAAGAACT
This sequence comes from Lachnospiraceae bacterium, assembly GCA_036310185.1. Lineage (GTDB taxonomy): Bacteria > Bacillota > Clostridia > Lachnospirales > Lachnospiraceae > JALENY01. The sequence continues at coordinate 3,740 of JAXJSH010000051.1, forward strand.
GGCTGCCGGCAGAGTTCGGATCCATTGCTCTTGCCATGGACAGAACGCCTGGTGTATGTGCCAGGTGGTTCGGGAAACCGTTCTGAAGGAATTCACCTTTGATCTGGTAGCCTGGGCCGCCCATACCGGTTCCATCCGGGCATCCGCCCTGAATCATGAATCCCGGGATGACTCTGTGGAAAGTCAGACCGTCGTAAAATCCCTTTTTCACAAGACTTACAAAGTTGTTAACCGTATTTGGTGCAATGTCCGGATAAAGTTCAGCCTTCATGACATCGCCGTTTTCCATAGTGATTGTAACGATTGGATTAGACATAATAAACTCCTTTTCTGAAATAAGATTTGTTCCTATTTTACCACAGGAAAATCTATCGGTAAAGAGGGGTAGTTCTGAAAGAAAATTTGTGATATGATGAAAAGTACGATGAAAGGAGTACAAGATGAAGATACAGTTCAGCGTAAAAATGAAACCGAAATATATGTATAATTTTCTGATGAGCCATATTTACAAAAGTTTTATGGGGATTTTCAGCCTGCTGATCGGAGCTGCGGCCATCGGAATGGCAGTTTATACTTATAAAAGCGGAAACAGTGCATACATCCTCTGTTATGTGGTCGTAGCCGGTCTGGCGTTGATTTATCCGCCGGTTATGCTGCGTATGCGTGCAAAACAGCAGGTGCTGCTGTCGCCTGTTTTTAAAAAACCGAGTGATTACGAAGTGGACGAAAAAGGAGTTCGTGTGATTCAGGAGGAAGCAGAGGCTTTTGCCGGCTGGGATGAACTGTACCGGGTTCGCTCCACAAAAATGAGCCTGATCGTATACACGGACAAAAAAAGTGCAATGATCTGGCCGAAAGAGTGTATTGGAGAGCAGTACAAAAGTCTGACAGAACTGATTCGCAGTCATATGTCCTCTTCAAAAGTAAAGATCAGAAAATAGGAGCATTTATGGTAATAGAGACACATTCAGCAGAAGAAACATTTGCGTTGGGAAAAAAGATCGGTCAACAGGCAAAGCCGGGCCAGATTTATACGCTGGTAGGGGACCTTGGAGTCGGGAAAACCGTGTTTACTCAAGGGGTTGCAGACGGGCTTGATATCCATGAACCGATCAGCAGTCCCACATTTACAATCATACAGGTTTATGAAGAAGGGCGGATGCCGTTCTATCATTTTGATGTCTACCGGATCGGAGATGTGGAAGAAATGGAGGAAATCGGTTACGACGATTACTTCTTTGGAGAAGGCATCTGCCTGATCGAGTGGGCAAACCTGATCGAGGAAATTTTGCCGGAAAACATTATAGCGATTACAATAGAAAAAGATCTGGAAAAAGGGTTTGATTACCGGAAAATAACCCTGGAAGGAATCGAGGCAGTATGAAAGTATTAGGATTAGACAGTTCAGGTCTGGTTGCATCGGTAGCCCTTGTGGAAGATGACAACCTGCTGGCGGAATACACAGTAAATTATAAAAAAACACATTCACAGACACTTCTGCCGATGTTGGATGAGATCGGCAGGATGATACAGCTGGACTTAGGTACGATTGATGCCATTGCCGTGGCGGCAGGACCGGGCTCTTTTACCGGACTCCGTATCGGCTCTGCCACAGCAAAAGGACTGGGACTGGCTCTGAAAAAACCAATGATACCGGTGCCTACACTGGATGCACTGGCATATAATATTTTTGATACGGATGCTTTGATCTGTCCGATCATGGATGCCAGAAGAAGCCAGGTTTATACTGGAATCTATACATGCAAACAGGGAAAACTGGAAAAATGTATGGAAGCCTGTGCCATTGGTATCGCGGAACTGATAGAAAAACTGAATGGACTGGGCAAAACAGTCATCTTTTTGGGTGACGGGGTAGCGGTTTATAAAAATGTGATCCTGGATCAGGCGAAAATTCCTGTGTCTTTTGCATCGGCACATGTGAATAAACAGAGAGCTTCGGCGGTGGCTGCGCTGGGAATGCAGTATTTTGAAGAGGGCTGTCAGGTGAATGCAGCCGATTTCCGGCCGGATTATCTGCGCAAATCCCAGGCAGAGCGGGAACGGGAAGAAAAAGAAAAGGGATCAATTGGAGAAGAAAAATGACAATTCGGGAAATGACATTTGAAGACCTGGATCAGGTCATGGAAATAGAAAATGAGAATTTTACGGTTCCGTGGACAGCAGAAGGATTTTTTACGTATCTTCTGCGTATGGATGCCCTTTTTCTGGTGGCAGAAGAAGGGGAAAAAATACTGGGTTACTGTGGTGTGATCATGGCTGCGGATGAAGGCGATATTACAAATGTATCCGTGAAAAAAGAACAGCAGGGACATGGAATCGGCAAAGAACTTGTGTCAGAACTGATTCGGCGCACAAAAGAAATGGGGGTTACGGCTCTGTTTCTGGAAGTAAGAGAAAGCAATCAGGCAGCGCTGGGACTTTACGAAAAGATGGGGTTTGAGCGCATGGGCATACGAAAGGGTTATTATACCGATCCGGTCGAGGATGCCATTACCATGAGTAGAAAATATTCCCGCTAGGCATAGTTTTGTTTCTTTTATATAATAAAACTGCGTCTGATAGTCTGAAAATGAAAAACTTAACTATTCAGAAGGTGCCCACAGGAGTTTTGTACCTTCTGAACTGTTATCAAACAGCAGATTATCACAGAGACGATGGCTTTATTGTGATGATGAAACATACAATGCACAATCAGGGAGGATTTGGTATGAATACACTTAAGAATGAGACAGAAAAAATGTTCTGTAACGGTTGTGGAAAAACGATTATGATAAAAAACGGAATTGCGAGGGAAGGAGTTGCGTCCATCGAACTGGATTGGGGATACTTTTCAGAAAAAGATGGAGAACATCACTCTTTCTGTCTTTGCGAATCGTGTTATGACAAGCTGGTAAAAACATTTGCAGTTCCGGTGAAAATACATGAGAAGAGTGAACTGATCTGAAAAACACTGTGAGATAAGGTAAGAAAAGTAAAATCAGTTCGATTATGATGTGACAGATGAGGTTTTTATGTTAGATGTATGTTTATTAGGAACGGGAGGTATGATGCCGCTGCCAAGGCGGTGGCTTACTTCTCTTATGACGAGATATAATGGAAGTTCACTTATGATTGACTGCGGAGAAGGTACGCAGATAGCGGTAAAGGAAAAAGGATGGTCTTTTAAGCCCATAGATGTGATCTGTTTTACCCATTATCATGCAGATCATATCAGCGGTCTTCCGGGACTTCTTTTAACCATGGGAAATGCGGACCGGACGGAACCCCTTACACTGATTGGTCCAAAAGGTCTGGAACGTGTTGTGTCAGCGCTGCGGGTAATCGCACCGGAACTGCCTTTTGAGATAAAATGCCTGGAGATTCAGGGACCGGAAGAAACCTTTGAGATAAACGGATACCATATTACGGCATTTCGTGTGAATCACAATGTAATCTGTTATGGATATACCATCGAAATAAAGCGTGCAGGAAAATTTGATGCAGAACGTGCAAAAGCCTCCGGAATTCCGCTGAAATGCTGGAATCCTCTGCAAAAGGGGAAAACGGTGATATATGAAGGTCATAAATATACCCCGGACATGGTGCTTGGAGAGGCCCGAAAAGGAATCAAAGTGACCTACTGTACCGATTCACGTCCGGTTCCGTCCATTGCAGAACATGCAAAGGGATCCGACCTTTTTATCTGTGAAGGTATGTACGGAGAACCGGAAAAAGAGGCAAAGGCAAAAGAATATAAGCATATGACCATGAAAGAAGCTGCACATCTGGCAAAAGAGGCAGAGGCAGGTCAGCTGTGGCTGACCCATTACAGTCCGTCACTGGTACATCCGGAAGAATATCTGGATTCTGCAAAAGAGATTTTCCCGAATACAATAGCGGCAAAAGACGGAAGAACGCTGGAGATGAATTATGAAGAATAAAGAAAATGTTACGATATTGGCAATAGAAAGTTCCTGTGATGAAACTGCGGCAGCAGTTATCCGGAACGGAAGAGAAGTGCTGTCAAATGTGATCTCTTCACAGATTGAACTGCACAAATTATATGGCGGAGTGGTTCCGGAAATCGCATCAAGAAAGCATATTGAAAAAATCAATCAGGTTATTGAATCTGCGTTGGAAGAGGCTGGCATGACATTGGAAGAAATGGACGCCATAGGTGTAACCTACGGTCCGGGTCTTGTGGGAGCGCTGCTTGTGGGTGTGGCAGAAGCGAAAGCGATTGCTTATGCGGCAAAAAAACCGTTGGTGGGTGTGCATCATATTGAAGGACATGTGGCAGCAAATTATCTGGAACATCCGGATCTGGAACCGCCATATCTGTGCCTTGTTGTATCGGGCGGACATACCCATCTTGTGATTGTAAAAGATTACTCCGAATTTGAAATACTCGGACGAACCAGAGACGATGCGGCAGGAGAGGCTTACGATAAAGTGGCCCGTGCCATCGGACTGGGCTATCCTGGGGGACCGAAAATTGACAAACTTTCAAAAGAAGGAAATCCGCTGGCAATTCCGTTTCCAAAAGCAAAAGTTGCAGATGCACCGTATGATTTCAGCTTCAGTGGCCTGAAATCAGCAGTGCTTAATTATCTGAACCATGAAAAAATGCAGAATCATGAAATAAATGAAGCAGATGTGGCTGCATCTTTCCAGAAAGCAGTAGTCGATGTGCTGGTAGACCATACAATGCTTGCTGCAAAAGATCATGGTATAAAGAAAATCGCATTGGCCGGAGGTGTAGCTTCCAACAGTGCGCTGCGGCAGGCCATGCGTGAAGCATGTGATAAGCGCGGATACACATTATATCATCCATCCCCCATATTCTGTACAGATAACGCAGCTATGATTGGCTCTGCAGCATACTATGAGTATTGCAAAGGAACACGTCATGGATGGGATTTAAATGCAATTCCGAATCTGAAATTAGGAGAACGTGGATGAAACACGAAAAGAATACAGCAATCGTTCTGGCGGCAGGAAAAGGAACCAGAATGGGAAGCGAAATACCAAAGCAGTTTTTAGGAATACAGGACAAGCCGGTTCTGTATTACTCGTTAAAAGTATTTCAGGACAGTCCTTTGATTTCGGAAATCATTCTGGTCATCGGGAAAGAGTGGCAGGAGTATTGCCGCGAAAATATAATAGAACCTTATGGAATAACAAAAATGGTAAAAATGGTAGAGGGCGGACAGGAAAGATATGATTCTGTCTATGCCGGTCTCTGCGCATGCGAAGATTGCGGCTATGTGTTTATTCATGATGGTGCCAGGCCTTTTATAACAGAAGAAATATTGGAACGGTGCATGGAAACTGTGCGGGAGAGCAAGGCCTGTGTAGTGGGCATGCCATCCAAAGACACGGTAAAGATAGCTGATGCAGAAGGGAATATTGCGTCCACTCCGGCGCGCAGCCAGGTTTGGATTATTCAGACACCGCAGGTATTCTCCTATGATCTGATAAAAGAAGCCTATGAAGAAATGTTTGCCCGCGGAATGGCTGGAATCACAGATGACGCTATGGTTGTAGAGGCTGCAAAACAGTGCAAAGTAAAGCTTGTGCAGGGGTCTTATGAGAATATTAAGATCACAACCCCGGAAGATATAAAAATTGCTCAAATTTTTTAAAAGTTTTTGTTGACACAGCGCGAATTGAGTGGTAATATATGTTTTGCGCTGACCGAGACGAATACGTGGAGAGGTATCGAAGTGGTCATAACGAGGCGGTCTTGAAAACCGTTTGTCCGAAAGGGCGCGTGGGTTCGAATCCCACCCTCTCCGTTTTAAAAGAATACCTATTAGATGTAGGGCAATTGGAGAAGTACCCAAGCTGGCCGAAGGGGCTCCCCTGGAAAGGGAGTAGGTCGTTAACAGCGGCGCGAGGGTTCAAATCCCTCCTTCTCCGTTGATTAGAAATCACGAAAAAAAGAAATTAAAAATTCTTGAAAAAAGTTGTTGACAAACAAAAACAGCTGTGATAATATAATCAAGCTGACTCGCGAGAAAACAACACGGGCGAGTCGAAAAACAAAGAACTTTGATAACTGAACAGTAGAACACATCGTATCAGAACTTATGGAAATAAGGGAAGATACATCTCGAAAATTCTTTAAGAGTAAACGAACGCTCTCGAAAGAGAGAACCAAAAAGAACAGTAAAC
>JAXJSH010000052.1:0-63381 GCA_036310185.1 Lachnospiraceae bacterium
TACGGAAGATACTGGAAGGTGAGGATCTGGAAGCAGATTATTCCGTATTGATGGAACTGGAAGAAATTTTTGCAGGTAAACCTGCCGCCGTGATCAGAGAGGCACAGGCACCATATCTGTTGGAAAAAAGACAGGGTGAATTCAACATTGAGGACTATTATGCTTTGCCAGATACGCGGAGAGCGGAACTGATCGATGGGGTGATCTATGATATGGCAGCCCCCTCCAGCATTCATCAGGCTATTCTTATGAAGATCAGTAATCTGCTGTTTATCTATATTCAGCAAAAACAGGGAAAATGCATGCTTTTTCCTGCGCCGCTGGATGTACAGCTGGACTGTGATAATAAGACGATGGTGCAGCCGGATATGGTGATTATATGTGATTATAATAAACTTCGGAAGAAAAACGTATTTGGAGCTCCGGATTTTGTGATCGAGATTTTGTCCAGATCAACCAGAAAAAAGGATTCCATAAAAAAACTGCAGAAATACGAAAATGCAGGTGTACGGGAATATTGGATTGTGGATCCGGATAAGAAAAAAGTGATCGTATATGAATTTGAAGTTGAGATGAGCCCCACGATTTATGGATTTGAAGACAGAATACCGGTTGGAATCTTTGGGGGAGACTGTATCGTGGATTTTACGGAAATTTATGCGTATGTGCGGGTTCTGTATGATGAATAGAAGATGTGCATTGCTGAAAATGTGCAGTGAGTTGTATTCTGAATATAAGGGAGAAAGGAAAATTGTATGGATTATAAAGGAATGACAATAGAAGAAATGCGTCAGCGCAAAAAAGAAATGGATTATTCCTGTGAAGAGCTGGCGGAATGGTCGGGCGTTTCTGCAGATGTGGTACAGCAGATTCTGGAGGGGGATGCAGAATCCGCGGATAATGCCGTATTAAAATGGTTGGAAGAAACTTTTGCTGGCAGACCGGCCAAAGTGATCCGTGAGGCGCAGGCACCATATCTGGAAAAGAAAAGACAGGGGGAATTTACCGTTGAGGATTATTATGCACTGCCGGACACCCGCAGAGTGGAGCTGATTGATGGGGTGATTTATGATATGGCATCGCCCACCAGCATTCACCAGGCTATAGGCGGAGAAGTTTTTACCCAATTGCGTGAATACATAAAAAAGAATAGTGGCATGTGCATTCCGCTGTATTCCCCCATTGATGTACAGCTGGATTGTGATAATAAAACCATGGTGCAGCCAGACCTGGTGATTGTGTGTAATCGTGATAAGCTGCGGAAGAAAAATGTATTCGGAGCTCCGGATTTTGTTGTGGAGATTTTGTCCAGGTCTACCAGAAAAAAGGATACAGTCAAGAAACTGCAAAAATATGAGAGTGCGGGAGTGCGTGAATATTGGGTGGTTGATCCGGATAAGAAAAAAGTGATCGTATACGAATTTGGAAATGAGATGAGTTCCGCAATCTATGGATTCGAAGATAAGGTGCCGGTTGGTATTCTGGATGGAGCATGTACTGTGGATTTTGCAGAAATATATGAATATGTACGTTTTTTATATGAAGAAAAAATGGCCTGATAAAGAACGGAAGTGATCGCACGATGGGGCAGACGGTTTTGGCAGGGAAGTGAATGAAACTGGGATTTCCTCTTGTTTTTTAAATAAAAAGGTTATACAATGACATAAAATCGTTCTGTTGGGACGAATTGTGGGATGCAGTCGTTCTGCAGGGATGAATATAGAAGAAATATTGTGCGAAGACGGGCTTTTCCTGTGGCCCGTATTGCTTTATGGAGGAGGGCTATTTATTATGAAAGCAAAAGTTTATATTGACGGCAGCGAAGGTACGACCGGTTTAAGAATCAATGAGCGTTTTCAGGGCCGTGACGATATCGAGATTCTTACGATACCGAGCGAACTGAGAAAAGATCTGAATGAGAGAAAAAAATACATAAATGCATCTGATATCACGTTTTTGTGTCTTCCGGATGCGGCTTCCATCGAAGCGGTATCACTTGTGGAAAATGAAAATGTAAGAATCATTGATGCGTCCACTGCACATAGAACAGAACCGGATTGGGCTTATGGATTTCCGGAATTATCAAAAGACCTGCGCAGCGCCATTGCCACAGGCAAACGTGTAGCAGTGCCGGGATGCCATGCTTCCGGCTTTAACTCACTGGTATATCCGCTGGTAAAAGAAGGGATTATGTCTCCGGAATATCCGGTAGTCAGCTTTTCGCTTACCGGCTACAGCGGCGGCGGCAAAAAGATGATTGCAGATTATGAAAACGCAGACCGGGATGTAAAATTTGACGCGCCCCGCGAATACGCGCTGACTCAGAAACATAAACATCTGAAAGAAATGAAAAAAATTCCGGGACTGGCAAAAGAACCGTTATTTACACCGATCGTTGCTGACTATTACAGTGGTATGATCGTTTCACTGCCGTTATACACCTCTATGTTAAACGGCGATATGACGCTCGAAAAAGTATGGGCGTTTTTTGACAATTATTATAAAGATTCAAAATTTATTAAAGTAATGCCGCTGGGTGTGGAAGCGGACGCAAAGGTCAATGGTTTCCTTGATTCGAACGGATGCTCCGGCTGGGACGGCATGGAAATCTTTGTGACCGGAAATGATGAGAGGGTGCTGGTATCTTCCAGATTTGACAATCTTGGAAAAGGAGCATCCGGTGCGGCTATTCAGTGTATGAATATTATGATCGGCTGTGATGAAGCGAAGGGATTGAATTTATAATCAGGGATAATGTGATGTAAGAAACAGGTGCTCTATATCAGTTTAAATGGCTGATATAGGGCACCTGTTGTGTGAAGATAAAAGAGAATTTACAATATGTACCGAAATATTAAAAGATGCTTTTGAAGGGTATGATTTTTTCAATATATACATAGAGAATCCGAAGAAAAGTATATTTTGAAACTCTAATGTGAAAAAAACATAGCTGTTACACTCTGTAAATCAGAGTAGCAATTATGGCTTTTTAATAATGTGTTCTCATTGCCTAAAATCCGTTGCCAGAAAATTATTCATTCTATTTATCTGATTTGTCCCTGGTCCGAACTGTTCCTCCATGCCTGGTCTAACTCACAGGCAATATTGTGTGCGCTTTGTCTTGCTGCAATTATATTTGGATGATTTGGTGGAAGATATATCTTTTTTTTCTTGATCCTTTGATTATAGGTATCAAACATTTCTTGCTCATTATCAACAATAAACCGTACTCCAACTGTACCAATGTACTGATTCGATTGACGTTCGTCTTCATGAATCCAGATTTTTTGAATCCTTTTTGCTGAAAAAATATAAGGATTGGCAGGATTGAAGGAATAGATTATGGCAACATTTCCTCCACTAATATCTATCAGTAAAGAGTATGTATAATTTTTGTAAATCTTTTCGATTTTAAAACCACTCTTTGCAAGTTTTTTGTATGCAGTATTTCTAAAAATGGACGTTGCAATAATCGGAGCAAGGACAAACCATAGTACCATAATCACAGAAACAAAAAGCATTGGAATAAAGATCCAGTTACTATTGTCTGCAGATCCCACAATTGAAATTGGTATTGCAGAAAAAAACAACATTATGCCTACCAATATGTAAGTTAGAAGATACGGAATATTTACTTTATTTTTCAATCTAATTGCCTCCTTAGACGTTCCAATCTATTATTTTGGCTCCTAAACGACTCGCAAACAGTATATACTATGTGTTTTAATACTGTCAATACGAGCTTACAAATGCGTAAGCGTCAAATCCGACGCTTTTTCTATAATAACAAATGCTACAAATTATATGATCAGGAATTCAGATAAAGGGGAGCGATAATCGCCCCCTACCACAAGAAATCTCCGCGAGGACCGTTGAACTCATCAATAGTCAATACCTATTCTTTTTCAAATTCCTTTGCAACATCCTCGAGCAACTCTCTGATATTCAGATGCTGGGGGCATATGTTTTCGCACTGACCGCATTTCACACATTCACTTGCCTTGCCGCCGTTTTGGGTGTGAATCTGGTTGTAGTAATAACCAGTGTTCCAGTTGTTAAAAATCCTCTTTGTGTTGAGACAGGCAAACAGGTCCGGAATGGATATTCCCTGAGGACAGACCTCAGTACAATACCGGCAGGCTGTACAGGGAACAGCACCGAGATTCTTAAAAATACCGCAGACCTTCTCAATAGCAGCAGATTCGACTGGGTTCAACGGATGGAAGTCTTTCATGTAACTGATATTATCGTTCATCATGTCCATATTGCCCATACCGGACAGAACCATCATCACGCCCTCCTGACTGGCAGCGAAACGGATGGCATAGCTTGCATTAGAACCGTCACCTAATTCGTCAAATACCTTCTGAGCTTCTTCGGGCAGATTTACGAGGCTGCCACCTTTTACTGGCTCCATGATGATGGCAGGTTTGCCGTACTTGCGGCAAACATCCAGACACTTCCGTGACTGAACAGAAGGATCGTCGAAGTCCACATAATTAAGCTGAATCTGGACAACTTCAATCTGCGGATACTCGGTCAGTATCTGTTCCAGTACATCCGCCTGATCGTGGAAGGAAATGCCCAGATGCTTGATTTTACCCTCTGCCAGAAATTCCAAGGCAGTTTCATAAGCCCCACATTCTTTATATTTGGCGAAAATATTTTTATCCTGAGCGTGCATTAAATAGAAATCAAAATATTCCACGCCGCAGATAGAAAGCTGGCTTTCAAACAGTGGCCGGATTTCCTCATTCTTCGTAAAATGATGGGTGGATAACTTATTGGTCAGGACGTATGCATCCCTCGGATATCGGGAAGTCAGGCACTCTCGCAAAGCAATTTCACTCTTGCCGTCTAAATAACCGTGAGCCGTATCAAAGTAGTTAAAGCCATTTCCCAGAAAAGCATCCACCATCTTCCTGGTTTCTTCACAGTCTACCTGATCGCCTTTCATCGGCAGGCGCATACAGCCGAAGCCGAAATTCTTTTTTACATTGTTAAACGGATGATCCATAATAACGTCTCCTTTATTGTATTGTAATATTCATTTCCTGCATCTTATGTAAAATCGCATCATACGCCATCGCAGGTTCTGTTATCTCCATGACGGCAGCTTCAAAAGGGCATATTCCGTCGCCCCTGCGGTTGATGATATTTATCGGCAGCAGAAAGACCGGATGGGATGGTTCTGTTTTCCAGAAATTGCACCAATGGTTTTACGCCCCGGAGCATTGACGTGTAAACGGTTGTACCGTCAGTAAGAACACAAGTATAACCGCTGGATTCCAAAATTGCTTTCGCTTTTGTTAGTACCATTTATGAACTCCTTAGAAATATTTATTACCGAAAAAATACCGGTCAATCTCTGCCATTCTTGCCATCTGCTTTACCTCAAAAGGACAGCGGCTTTCACAATGCCCACACTGCAAACATGCGTCGGCTTTCACGGACAGCTTGGTGTAGTGGTTGGCGGCAATGGTATCACCAGCCAGAGCCAGATCATAATACTTGTTTACCAATCCGATGTCGATTCCTGCCGGACAGGGCTGGCAATGGTTGCAGTAGACACAGGTGCCGGAGATGGTTTCAGCGGTAAATGTACCAATAACGGAGTAGTCCTTTTCTTCGTCAGTCGCAGTCAGGAAGCCCAGCAGTGTGTTCAGGTGCTCCATGGTTTGTACGCCGGGAACTGCTGTCAGAACGCCGGGGCGATCGATGGCGTATTGCAGGCACTGATAGTGATTCAATGCCACGCCAAAAGGAGACTGGTCAGCACTGAGAAGCTGTCCGGCGAAGAAGGGTTTCATAACAGAAATGCCAATGCCCTCAGCTTCGCATCTCTGGAATAGATCGAAACGTTCCTTAACGCTGCCGATACCATACTCGTCACCTTTTTCAAAGTCATAAGCCGGATTGATGGAGAACATCATCATATCCACCAGTCCGGTGTCGATAATCCGGTTCGCAAGGCCAGGAGTGTGGGAGGAAAAACCGATGTGACGGACGATACCTTTTTCTTTCAGTTCCTTCAGATAGTCCACCAGACCGATTTCGATTAGCTTATCAAAGTCTTCATCCTCATCCACGCAGTGCAGAAAACCAAAGTCCACATAGTCAGTGCCCAAAGTTTCCAGCTCCCACAGGAACGTTTTTTTGATGGTCTCAAAATCCCTGCACCATCCGTATTCGCCATTCTCATCGTACACAGCACCGAAGTGAACCTGCAAAAACACCTTTTCTCTGCGGCCGGCAATGGCTCGGCCAAAAGGTGCATAGGTAGCTCCGGCGGTACACATATCGAAGAAATTGATGCCGCTGTCGATTGCCTTGCAGATGATAGCTTCAATCTCGTGGGGAGGCGTCTGCCCAATGCCGCCAAGCCCAAGACCCAGCACGCTGAAATTTTCGTTTTTATTTCCATGGGGAAGTTTCCTGTATTCCATACTGATGTCTCCTTTTCGTCTTTTTACCTATTGTCTGATCCCCAGCGCAGAATGCCCGTTTGAACAGTTTCCTCGTAGCGGCTGATTTTATAATTCAGACGATTTAGGGTTTCGTCAATCTGTTTTCGTTGCTCCAGCAACACTTCTCGCTGATCTGTCAGCAGCTGCAGCCGGGCCGGAAGCGTAGAATCTCCCTCCTGAAACAGCCGCACATATTCGATCATCGCCTCCACCGGAAGACCGGCACTGCGCATACATTTTGCAAGCTCTACCCAGCGGAGATCTTCCGCTGTATAGTTGCGGATTCCTCCCGCTGTTCGAGTCACCGGTGGAATCATACCAACACGCTCATAATACCGCAGCGTATCCTGAGAGATTTCATATTGTTCACTGACTTCCTTAATTGTCACAGTGTAGCCTCCTTCATATAGATTTATTTTTATTGTACAACTTGGAGTTAACTCTAAGTCAAGAGCGTATTAATACTGCCCTTCGACTTAAGATTGAATGACAATTTGAAACGTAATTGAAATTTGAATGTCCGCTTACAACAGTTCCTGCCCGGCAAGAGGAATGGCAGAGCATTGCTGCATAGAATACCGCAATCTGTGTGAAATACTTCCTGTGTTGTATGCCCGATACAAATAGTCAAAATTCAATTTGCAGGACTGGAAATCTTTATATTAAAAGAGGGTCGACAGTATCAAACCATCGACCCATAACTTTTCAGCATCTGTCTTATTTATTATTGTTTTTTACTTCCTGCATTTTCATGGCACGAACTTTCAGCGGCAGACCAAACAGTGTGATAAATCCGCTTGCATCATGGTGGTCATACAGATCACCGGTTGTGAAAGAAGCAAGAGATTCGCTGTACAGGCTGTACGGAGAAGTAGTACCGGCTTTGATGATGTTTCCTTTGTAAAGTTTGAATTTAACCTCACCGGTTACATATTCCTGTGTAGATTCAACAAATGCCTGAACTGCTTCGCGAAGCGGTGTGAACCATTTTCCTTCGTATACGATCTGAGCCATTTTGTTGCCCATATCTTTTTTCACTTCCATTGTAGCACGGTCTAATACCAGTTCTTCCAGCTGACTGTGTGCTTCCATCAGGATCGTTCCGCCCGGTGTTTCATATACACCACGGGATTTCATACCTACAACACGGTTTTCTACGATATCTACGATACCAATACCGTGTTTTCCGCCAAGTTCATTTAATTTGGTGATGATTTCGGAAACTTTCATTTCCTGGCCGTTGATGCTCTTCGGAACACCTTTTTCAAATGTCATGGTCACATATTCTGCTTCATCCGGAGCTTTTTCCGGAGAAACACCAAGTACCAGAAGGTGATCATAGTTCGGTTCGCATGCCGGGTCTTCCAGTTCCAGACCTTCATGGCTGATGTGCCACAGGTTACGGTCACGGCTGTAGCTGGAATCTACGCCGAATGGAAGATCGATGCCATGCTGTTTGCAGTATTCGATTTCGTCTTCACGGGACTGCATGGTCCAGATATCGGTCATACGCCATGGAGCGATGATCTTCAGATCCGGAGCCAGTGCTTTGATACCAAGTTCGAAACGAATCTGGTCGTTTCCTTTACCGGTCGCGCCGTGGCAGATTGCGCTGGCGCCTTCTTTTCTTGCGATTTCAACAAGTTTTTTTGCGATGACCGGGCGGGCCATGGAAGTACCGAGCAGGTATTTGTTTTCGTAAACAGCACCAGCCTGTACACAAGGAACAATATAGTCATCACAGAATTCGTCCGTTACGTCTTCAATATATAATTTGCTGGCACCGGAAAGTTTTGCTCTTTCGTCCAGACCGTCCAGTTCGTTACCCTGTCCGCAGTTGATGCAGCAGCAGATAACCTCATAATCAAAATTTTCTTTTAACCACGGAATAATCGCTGTGGTGTCAAGTCCGCCTGAATATGCCAGTACAACTTTTTCTTTCATAGTAGTAAGCCTCCTAAAAAATATATATGTAGATTCTTTAATCGCATGTTTATGTCATTCCCTCATGCCAGAAATAACTATACACCTATTTTTATAATTATGCAATAGAAATCTTTGATTACTTTAAATAAATATGAAGAAAAATCCCATAGGTTGTGTATATTATGCAATGAAAATGAATAATTATTCAAAAATCGTACTTTACATTTTAATAAGTATGAGTTATCATTAGGATTGTCAAAAATTTCATGCGGATGGAACACAGCAGCGTTTCAGACGCAAAGAATGTGAGCAAAAAATCTGCGACAGATTCAAATAAAAAATAAAGTGAGGAAAATGCCATGAAGATAATCGAAGGCGGTGTAACCGCGGCAAAAGGATATAAAGCATCAGGTACCAGCGCAGGTATCAAGAAAAACGGTACGATGGATATGGCCATGATCGTCAGTGATGTACCGTGTGTGGCAGCAGGAACTTTTACCACAAACATCGTAAAAGCTGCTCCGGTAAAATGGGATCAGGATATTGTATATAATCATCCGTATGCACAGGCTGTTGTATGCAACAGTGGTGTGGCAAATGCATGTACCGGAACAGAGGGACTGGAATATTGTAAACAGACTGCAGAAAAAGCAGCGGAAGTTCTTGGAATTGATGCCGGTTCTGTATTGGTAGCATCCACCGGAGTGATCGGCAAACAGATTCCGATTGATAAGATCTCAGCAGGTGTGGAAAAACTGGCACCGATAGTGCAGCCTACACTGGAGGGCGGTACTTTGGCGGCAACCGCGATCATGACCACTGATACAGTCAAAAAGGAAATTGCAGTTTCTGTTGAGATTGGAGGAAAAGAGACAGTCATCGGCGGATGCTGCAAGGGTTCCGGTATGATCCATCCGAATATGTGCACGATGCTGGGATTTATAACGACCGATGCAGACATAACAAAAGAGCTTCTGCAGAAAGCGCTGAGTGAATCAATTAAAGATACTTTTAACATGGTGTCCGTAGATGGAGATACATCAACAAATGATACCGTACTTCTTCTTGCAAACGGCATGGCCGGCAATGAAAAAATCACGGAAGAGAATGAAGATTACAAAGTATTTTGCGCCGCGCTGAACGAAGTAAATACATATCTGGCAAAAGCGATCGCAGGAGACGGTGAAGGGGCAACCGCACTGTTTGAAGTGAAGATCGTGGGCGCAGAATCCAAAGAGCAGGCCGTAACACTGGCAAAATCCGTGGTAACTTCCAGCCTGACCAAGGCTGCAGTTTATGGACATGATGCCAACTGGGGACGTATCCTGTGTGCAATGGGATATTCCGGTGCACAGTTTGATCCGGAAAAGGTGGATCTGTTTTTTGAAAGTGCGGCAGGAAAAATTCAGATCATTGAAAACGGTGTGGCCTGTGACTACAGTGAAGAAGAGGCCACAAAGATTCTGTCTGAGTCAGCGGTAACAGCGATGGCAGATATTAAAATGGGCAATGCAGCAGCAACCGCATGGGGCTGTGATCTGACCCATGAATATGTAAGTATTAACGCAGACTATCGTTCCTGATGATTTTAGGAAAGCAGCCTCAATAGGGCGGATTTCGAATGTTTTTTGGATTACGGGAGCATAAAATGCGGATTAATCCGCAGGTATCAGGGGGCAAAATACCTTTTGCCCCCACATCCTGATATATTTGAAATAAAAAATGATAAAACACGATTAAGAGGAAAAATGCGAATCAGGCATTGGAAGAAAACACCTGAAATGATAAAGGACAGGTCAATCGTGCTGATACATAATTGAACCAAGGGAGAAGAAAAATGGCAGAAAATATGGAAATGTGGCTGCATAAGGCGGAAGTGTTGATTGAAGCACTTCCTTATATCCGCGAATTCAACGGAAAGAAAATCGTGGTAAAATACGGCGGAAGTGCCATGACAGACAGTCACCTGAAAAAGAGCGTAATCAAAGATGTTGCATTGTTAAAACTGGTCGGTTTTAAACCGATCATTGTACACGGCGGCGGCAAGGAAATCAGCAAATGGGTAAAACTTTCCGGCGGAGAACCTCAGTTTGTAAACGGACTGCGTGTGACGGATGACAAGACCATGGAGATCGCCGAAATGGTTCTTGGAAAAGTAAACAAAGGTCTTGTTCAGTACATGGAGAGTGAAGGCGTTCGTGCTGCCGGCATCAGCGGAAAAGACGGTGCGACTCTGAAAGTAAAGAAAAAGCTGTCCGGCGGGAAAGATATCGGATACGTGGGCGAAGTGACCAGTGTGGACACCGAATTGATTGACACACTGATCGATAAAGATTTTGTACCGGTTATCTGTCCCATCGGTCTTGGCGAGGAAGATTACAAATCCTACAATATCAATGCGGATGACGCGGCATGTGCGATTGCATCCGCAGTGAATGCTGAAAAGCTGGTATTTTTATCCGATATCGAAGGTGTATACCGTGATCCGATGGATCCTTCTACACTGATCTCTGAATTGACGATTTCTGAAACAGAAGAATTCTTAAAGAGCGGCAACGCAGGCGGCGGTATGCTTCCGAAGCTGCAGAACTGTATCTCAGCGATCCGGGAAGGGGTATCCAGAGTGCATATTCTGGATGGAAGAATTGAGCATTGTCTGCTTCTGGAATTTTTTACAAACAAAGGCATTGGTACAGCAATCTTAGGTGATGACGAAAAGAGGTATTATCATGAAAACAACTGAGTATATGGAACAGTCTGAACAGTATGTGCTTCACACGTATAACCGCTTTCCGGTTGTGTTGGATCACGGTGACGGCGTATATCTGTATGATACAGACGGAAAAAAATATCTGGATTTTGCAGCGGGAATAGCAGTCTATGCTCTTGGTTACAATTATCCGGGTTACAACGAGGCATTGGAAGAACAGATCCATAAACTGATTCATACATCAAATCTGTTTTACAATGTGCCGATGGCAGAGGCATCCAAAAAAGTGGCGGAAGCCAGCGGCATGGAGAAAGTATTTTTTACCAACAGCGGTGCGGAAGCCATCGAAGGAGCAATCAAAGCGGCACGTAAATATGCGTATAACAAAGATGGAAAGACCGATCATGAGATTATTGCCATGAATCACTCGTTCCACGGAAGAAGTGTAGGGGCGCTCTCCGTAACCGGAAATCCCCATTATCAGGAGGCATTTAAACCGCTTATGGGCGGTGTAAAATTCGCTGATTTTAATGACCTGGACAGCGTAAAAGCCCAGATCACCGATAAAACCTGCGCGATCATTCTGGAAACCGTTCAGGGTGAAGGCGGAATTTACCCGGCAGATCCCGAATTTCTGAAAGGGATTCGTGAAATCTGTGATGAAAAAGATATACTGCTGATTCTCGATGAGATACAGTGCGGTATGGGACGTACCGGAAGCATGTATGCATGGCAGGCATATGGAGTACAGCCGGATATCATGACAACGGCAAAAGCGCTTGGATGCGGTATCCCGGTTGGTGCATTTCTTCTTAATAAAAAGGCTGCAGAAAGCTCTCTGGTTCCGGGTGACCACGGAACCACCTACGGAGGCAACCCTCTGGCATGTGCGGCAGTCAGCAAAGTTATGGATCTGTTTGCGGAAAACCAGATTGTTGAACATGTGCAGGCAATTACTCCATATCTGGAGAAAAAGCTGGATGAACTGGCAGAACAGTATGACTGTTTCACTGCAAGAAGAGGAAAAGGTCTTATGCAGGGGCTGGTAGTAACAGGACGTCCCGTAGGTGAGATCGTAAAAGCTGCGATCAAAGAAGGTCTGCTGGTAATTTCAGCAGGAAGCGATGTGCTCCGTCTTGTTCCGCCCCTTATTATTGAAGAAAAACACGTGGATGAGATGATTGAGAAGCTGAAAAAAGCAATTGAAGCCTGAAACATACCTGTAATATAAGCGGACCCGGTCAGGGCGGAAGAAAAACGAAACAGAAGAATAACAGCTGTAATTTTACGGGAATAGATTCCTGATTTTCGGTTACAATATCAAAAAAGGAACCGGAGGTTGTGGATATGATTGGTATTATTATGGCATTGATATCGGGTGCACTGATGAGCATCCAGGGAGTATTTAATACAGAGGTAACAAAACAGTCCAGCCTGTGGGTATCCACAGGCTGGGTTCAGTTGAGCGCATTTCTTGTCTGCGTTGTGGCCTGGTTCGTAACCGGGCGGGAGAGCATCGGGGCAATCGCGCAGGTGGAACCCAAGTATCTGCTTCTTGGAGGCGTCATCGGTGCATTTATTACAATTACGGTAATCAAGAGTATGGGAAGTCTCGGGCCGGCCCAGTCTGCCATGCTGATCGTGGTTTCCCAGCTTGCCGTTGCTTATCTGATCGAACTTTTCGGATTGTTCGGGGTGGAAAAACAGCCTTTTCTCTGGCGGAAACTGATCGGTATGCTCATCGCCATAGGCGGCATTATTTTATTCCGCTGGGAGTCATAAAAATGGAAAATTTTTCGTCATTTTACACGAGGTAATCAGGCCTGAGAAAAAATAATTATGTCAAATTATTTCTTGTAAAAATATTAATAATTCGTTACAATAATATGTAGCTATGCACAGGGACCTTGTCATATTTTATTTGGATAAGGAGCATGGCCATGAAAAACAAGAAAATGTGGGCTGCGGCAGCATTAGCGGCGGCAATTGCCTGCTTTTCCGGCTGTAAGGAGGATCCGGACTGGACATCCGTTATGGAAGGAACCCAGAAAATTGAGGCGGAAGAGCAGTCAGATGTTACAGAAAAAACACAGGAAATTGTAACAGAAAATCAGTCAGATGTTACAGAAAATAAAACTGGAACAGACATTGAATTTGACATAGAAACATTGCCTGAAAAAAGAGAGGCAGGGACGAACGGGGAGACGGACACGATCACGGTATATGTGTGCGGTGCAGTGGCCGATCCGGGCGTGTATGAACTGCCGGCCGGGTCACGGGTGATCCGTGCCATTGAGGCGGCAGGCGGACTGCTTCCGGAAGCAGATCTTTTTCTGGTAAATCAGGCAAAAAGGCTGGAAGACGGCGAACAGATCCGGATTCTGACACAGGAAGAAGCCCAGCAGGCGGATCTGACTGCGGGCGCAGAGAGTGGAACAGGGAATCCGGAGCAGGAGAAAAAGGTGAACATCAATACGGCGGATGCAGGTACGCTGATGACTCTGCCGGGGATTGGCGAAGCAAAAGCAGATGCAATCATAGAATACCGGGAGAGCAGCGGGGGCTTTCAGTGTATTGAAGATATCATGAATATAACGGGAATCAAAGAGGCCGTCTTCTCTAAGATAAAAGATAAGATAACGGTGAGTTGATTAGGAGAATAGAAGAGTATGAAAAAAAGGGTTTTGGTTGTAGATGATGAAAAACTGATCGTAAAGGGAATCCGGTTCAGCCTTGAGCAGGATAATATGGAAGTGACATGTGCTTATGATGGGGAAGAAGCACTGGAACTGGCAAAGCAGACAGAGTATGATATGATTCTGCTGGATCTTATGCTTCCGAAAATGAATGGTCTGGAAGTATGCCAGCAGATTCGTGAATTTTCCAATGTGCCGATCATCATGCTGACGGCAAAAGGCGATGATATGGACAAGATTCTGGGGCTGGAGTACGGCGCCGACGATTATATAACGAAACCTTTTAATATATTGGAAGTAAAGGCACGCATCAAAGCCATTATGCGACGCGCTGTAAAAGCGGAACCGGCTGCAGAAAAGGCAAAAACCGTTGAGTCCGGCGGCCTTCGCATGGACTGTGAGAGCCGCAGAGTGTTTATTGACGGACGTGAAGTGAATCTGACGGCAAAAGAGTTTGATGTGCTGGAACTTCTGGTGTTTAATCCAAATAAAGTGTACAGCAGAGAGAACCTGCTGAATATTGTCTGGGGTTATGAGTACCCGGGAGACGTAAGAACAGTAGATGTACATATCCGAAGACTGCGTGAAAAGATTGAAAAAAATCCAAGTGAGCCGAAGTATGTACATACAAAATGGGGTGTAGGCTATTATTTCCAGGGATAAAATGAAGAAAAAGTTCCGCTTTACAAAGAGTCTGCGGTTCCGGATTATGGTGATCCTGATATTGATCGGTATTATACCCAGTATCATTATGACTTTTGGCATAGTGCGCAGTTATGAGGAACGGGCGGTATCTTTAAGGGCGGTTAATGTAAGGAATCAGTGTGAAATTATCTGTAATCAGCTTGTGCAGGAAGATTATCTGAATCAGCCTACCTCCGAAAGTCTGAACAGCCAGCTGACCCAGGTAGCGAATATATACAGCGGAAGAATTCTGATCATGAATTCGGATTCTGTTATTATAAAAGATGTCTACGATCTGGACACAGGACGTATCAGTGTGTCAAAAGAAGTGATAAGCTGTTTTAAAGGGACATCTGTAACCCAGTATGATGACAACAATCGGTATATCGAAATGACGATTCCCATTCGGGATGAAGCGAAGGAAAATATTATAGGTGTCATGCTGGTCAGCGTATCCACAAATGAGATTGCTGCAAGTGTGTCAGCGCTGGAACAAAAAGCTGTGCTTCTACTGATGATCATAGCGGTCATGGTTCTGGCATTCAGTTATCTGCTGTCTGATGTTCTGGTAAGGCCATTTGCCCGGGTGACGAGAGCCATCGAAGACCTGACGGACGGCTTTCTGGACGGTAATATTTCAGTAACGGATTATACGGAAACGGAGCTTATTACGGATGCGTTTAACAAGATGCTGACCCGTGTCAAGACACTGGATGATTCCAGACAGGAATTCGTATCAAATGTGTCCCATGAGCTGAAGACACCGCTTACTTCCATGAAAGTGCTTGCGGATTCTCTGGTGGGACAGGAAAATGTTCCCATCGAGCTTTATCAGGAATTCATGCAGGATATTACGGATGAGATCGACCGGGAAAACAAGATCATTACCGACCTTCTGGAACTTGTAAAAATGGATAAAAAGTCGGTTGAAATGAATGTGCATCCGGTGAACATCAATGAATGGCTGGAATCCGTATTAAAACGGTTAAAGCCGATTGCCGGAAAAAGAAACATTGAATTGATCCTGGACAGTTTTCGTCCTGTACAGGCAGAAATCGATGAGGTGAAACTGACGCTTGCCATTTCCAACCTGATTGAAAATGGCATCAAATATAATGTGGAAGACGGCTGGGTGCGTGTGTCTCTGGATGCGGACCACAAATATTTTTATATTACCATCGCGGACAGCGGTATCGGCATTCCGGAAGAATCCATTGATCAAATATTTGAGCGATTTTATCGTGTGGACAAATCTCATTCAACCGAGATTGAAGGAAACGGATTGGGACTTGCGATTACGAAAAATGCCATTGTTATGCACCGGGGTGCAATAAAAGTGCGCAGTAAGCAGGGTGAGGGCACCGCATTTTCCGTGCGGATTCCGCTGACCCACAGGCAGGAGGCGTGAAGATGAAAAGGTATTTTGGATATATTATGATGTTCCTTTTCGCCTGCATGCTGACCGGCTGCAGTGGGGAAACAGGAGAAACCATTCAGGAAGGAGATTACTATCTCTATTACACAAATGTGGAAGAGACGGGGCTTGAGCGGGAGACCTATGATGCGGCAGAGACCACAGCAGAGGGACTGATCGAAGAACTGCTGGATGAACTGGCAGCAGTCCCGAAGGTGAGTTCTCATATGAATCTGCTGACGGATGATTTAAAGGTTGACAGCTATGAATATCTGGATGGCAATGTGGAACTGAATATGAGCGAATCTTACGGTTCCATGAGCAAAACAAAAGAAATTCTGGTGCGTGCCGGACTGGTGCGTACGCTGGTACAGATTGACGGTGTGGAAACGGTGACCTTTCTTGTAAAAGGGGAACCGCTTTTGGACAGCAAAGGTGTGGAAATCGGTCCGCTGAACGCAGAAAGTTTTATTGAGAATTCCGGCAAAGAGATCAATTCCTATATGAGTACGACCATAAACCTGTATTTTTCCGATGCAGACGGTCAGATGCTGGTTGCAGAGGGTAGAAAACTCTATTACAGCAGCAATGTTACGCTGGAGCGGGTTGTGGTTGAGCAGATTGTAAAGGGGCCAAAGAGTGAAGACTGTATGCCTGCGGTATCTTCGGATACAAAAGTGCTTGGTGTAACGGTCGTTGATCATATCTGTTATGTAAACTTGAGTAAGGAATTTGGGGAGCACACGCTGAATGTGGTGCAGGAACTTCCCATTTATTCGATTGTAAATTCTATTATCGCCAACTGTGATGTGGATCAGGTGCAGATTTCAGTGGAGGGGGAAAGCGACTATACTTTTCGTGAAAGTATGGATCTGAGCCAGCCCTTTAGAAAAAATACAGATCTGATCCGATAAAAGAGGAACAGGAATTGAAAAAAAGACCATTGTGTGTGTCTTGTATTCTGTTGATCGTTCTGGCAGGAATCATACGGTTATCCGGATATTCGTTAGGGATTCCGGATAACCGCAATTTAACGGAAGACCAGTTCGGAGCATGTACGGTTTCCGGGCGTATTTATCAGCGTGAATATAAAGACGAAAAACTTATTTTATTTCTAAAACAGACAGTTCTGTCTGAAAATTCCCAGAAAGAAGTCAAAATTGAAAATGTAAAAATAACATGCGAAGCAGCACCGGAGTCTTATCTGGTGGGCGATTATGTGCAGGCAAAAGGTGAATTGCAGCCCATTGAGGCGCCGGTGAATCCGGGGCAGTTTGATGCACAGATTTATTATTATGCGCAAAAAATCGGGTATACTATGTGGAATCCCGAGCTGCAGATTCTTCAGCGCCCCCGATTTTCATTAAAAAGGCTGCTGAGTGATGTGCGGGAAGCACTGGTTTTATCCATAAATAAAATTGGCAGTGAGTGCGCAGGTGTTATCGCCGCCATGGTGACCGGTGATAAGACCGGGCTGGATGGGCAGATAAAATTGCTGTTTCAGCAGGGCGGTATATCTCATATTCTTGCCATTTCGGGTCTGCATCTTGGAATCCTCGGAATGGGATTTTATAAGGCAGTTCGAAAAATCGGCATTCCGCTGAAAGTGTCCGGTGCCCTTTCCATTTTATTTATGTGCGGTTATGGCGCGATGGTCGGGCTTAGTGTATCCACCATTCGGGCATTGATCATGTTTATTTTTCGGATTGGTGCGGAAATGGCAGGAAGAACTTATGACAGATGGACGGCGATTGCTTTTATTGGGGCAGCGCTGCTTGGAGAAAATCCTGCGTATATTGGTTACAGCGGTTACTGGCTTTCTTTTTCTGCGGTGCTGGCCCTGATGATTTTTAATGTGAAAAACCCGTTGGCCAGTGGTGTTTGCCTGCAGTTTTTTATGGCGCCGGTTCTTTTGTATTTCTTTTATGAAATTCCTGTATATGGAATATTTTTGAATCTGTTTGTGCTGCCTACGGTTGGTGCAGTTCTGGTCTGTGGGCTGCTGGGGGCGGCAGTTGGGATGATGAATCCGGTGATCGGAAAGGTCATTGTTTTACCAGCCCGGTTTTTCCTGTGGATCTATGAATGGTTATGTGAAAAAGTCAGTTTTTTGCCGGGCGCCGTGTGGACGATTGGAAAGCCGGAACTCTGGCAGGTCGGAGTATACTATGCAGTGCTTTTTCTTGTTTTATGGAGATATCGGAAGCGACGGCTGTCGAAGAGAAGATTTGCATATTTACTGTTTTTATTGCCTGCCTGTCTGATTCTGGGTTATCAGGATCATTCTCAGTTGGAGATAACGATGCTGGATGTGGGACAGGGGGATTCGATTGTGATTCAGACGCCGGAAAAACACTGTTATCTGATAGACGGCGGCAGCAGTTCAGAAAATGCAGTGGGAACATATGGGATACTTCCGTTTTTGAAACAGGAAGGAATCAATGAACTGGAGGCGGTATTTCTTACCCATGATGATGCGGATCATATCAATGGCGTGGTTGAACTTATGGAGTCGATCGGGGAAGGTAAATGTCGGTTAAAGATACGGAAAATTGTGGTGCCCCAGTGGGCTGATTATGAGGGATTTCAGGAAGTGATTGAACTGGCGGATGAAATTTCCGTGCCGGTTTATTATATGGGTACAGGAGATCGGATTCTGGACGGAGAAACGGAAATCTGCTGTATGCATCCCTCCGGTGGAGATTATGGAGAGGATGGGAATGCGGGCTCGTTGGTTCTACTTTTGTGTTATGGTTCGTTTGATGCATTGTTTACGGGTGATCTGGAAGGGGCGGCGGAGGCTGATGTGGGGGAGGCTGCACCGGATATTGATTTGCTGAAAGTGGCACATCATGGGTCAAAATATTCTACCGGCGCAGCTTTTTTGCAGCAGGTCAGACCGGAAGTCAGTCTCATATCATGTTCCGAAGAAAATCGCTACGGACATCCCCACGAAGAACTGCTGGAACGTCTGGAAGATTGCGGAAGTGCTGTTTTTATCACGAAAGACTGGGGTGCAGTTTCTGTTTTTACCGACGGGGAAAAGATTGACCTGAAAACTTATTGCAAGTATAATGGGACATATCAGTTACAAATTTTCATCGATGGGATAGTGTATGAAAAAAATTAATGAAGATATAAAGTTGAATCAGTTTAAAAATGTATATTTGCTTTTTGGTGAGGAAGATTATCTGAAGATCCAGTATCGGGATAAGCTGGTGCGTGCGGTTATGCCAGAAGAGGATACCATGAATTATGCGCATTTTGCGGGAAAGGGTCTCTCGGAAGGAGAGATCATAGATCTGGCGGAGACCATGCCTTTTTTCGCCGAGCACAGAGTGATTGTGCTGGAGGATACGGGCTTTTTCAAAAATGCGGCGGAAAAGCTGCCGGATTACATGAAGGAGCTGCCGGAGTATCTGGTGATGGTGTTTGTGGAACAGGAAGTTGACAAACGAAACCGTATGTACAAGGCGGTACAGAAGGCTGGGTATGCGGCAGAGTTTGCCAAACAGACGGAGCAGACGCTGCTGACCTGGGTTGCCGGTATTTTAAAGAAAAACCAGAAAAGCATCACCCGCGGGGATGCAGAATATCTGTTGTCCAGAACCGGTACAGATATGAGCAACATATATTCGGAAGTGGAAAAACTGATCTGTTATGCATATGACCGGCCGGTCATTACAAAGAAGGACATAGATGCGGTTTGTACAGAGCAGATGGAGAATCGTATTTTTGAAATGATTCGTGCGGTTACGGAACGGAATCAGAAAAAAGCGCTGGATCTGTATTATGATCTTCTGGCTTTAAAAGAGCCGCCTATGCGAATTCTGTTTCTTATGGCAAAGCAGTTTAACCAGCTGCTGCAGGCCAAAGAGCTGACAGAGCACGGAAACAACCAGAAAGAGATCGAGAGCAAGCTGGGTGTTCCCGGTTTTGTGGCACGCAATGCCGTGAACTGTGCAAGACAGTATACAAAAGAAGAACTGGAAAACATTGTGCGGGATTGTACGCAGACAGAAGAAGATGTCAAGACGGGACGGCTGACGGATACGCTCAGCGTGGAACTGCTGATTGTAAAATATTCCGCAAAAGCCTGAAAACAAAAAGCCATTCGCAGGAATGGCTTTTTGAATAAAAATATGCTGTTTAATGAAAGATGAAAAAGAAAAAGACTGCACTGACGGGATGCGGTCTTCTTTCTTTTTATATTATTCTATTGCTTAGGCAATCTCGCTTACAGCTTTGGATAAACGAGAGATTTTTCTTGATACTGTATTTTTATGGTAAACACCTTTAGAAGCAGCCATAGACATAGCTTTTGTTGCTCCCTGTAATGCTACAGCAGCAGCCTCTTTATCGTTGTTTGCTACAGCAGCGTCAACTTTTTTGATTGCTGTTTTAACTGCAGATTTGATTGCTTTGTTTCTGTCAGCTTTTGTTCTGTTTACCAGAATTCTCTTTTTCGCAGATTTAATATTAGCCAAATCCGTACACCTCCATTGATTTTCTATGATCTCTATGTTGTTCTCGGTCAACACATCGATACAGACACGGGCGCACCGATGTGAACATGCTTATTTATAATATTCCAAAAGTCAGTTTCTGTCAATACATATTTCCCAAAAATCTGTGAAAAATAATCTCAAATGGCGAAAACAGACGAAGGAGAAATGGCATGAGTTTATTTGAAATCAGAACAGACCTGGCACTTGAATCAGGGGAACGTTTTAAACAGTCAAATGTTGAGGTTCGGGGCGTTTGCATTGAGGAGGACTATGATGAAGAGCGGGATATCCGCACGACGGTGGTGCGGATCGAGTCGGAGAATGGGGCAAAAGCCATGAAAAAACCCCAGGGCCTGTATATTACCATAGAGGCACCGGACCTTTCTGTGCCGGATGAGGGATATCACGAGGAAGTATCTGAGGCAATCTGTCATCATCTGCGGAGCATGCATGATTTTGAAAAAGAACAGTCGGTTCTTGTTGTCGGGCTGGGAAATCAGGAGATTACACCGGATGCACTGGGACCTTATGCAGTCAATAACCTTCGCATTACCCGTCATGTGATACGGGAATATGGCGCAGAAGGGATGGGAGAAGACGAAGTGCATATGGTCAGTGCCCTGGTGCCGGGCGTGATGGCGAATACAGGAATGGAGACGCTGGAGATTATCAAAGGTGTTGTGAATCAGACAAAACCGGATCTGGTGATTGCAATTGATGCGCTGGCGGCAAGAAGCATTCGCAGGCTGAGCCGTACCATTCAGCTGACCGATGCGGGAGTTAACCCGGGATCTGGTGTGGGAAACAACCGTGTGGGGCTGAATCAGGAGTCGCTTGGTGTGCCTGTGATTGCCATTGGAGTGCCGACGGTGGTGGATGCGGCAACCATTGTCTGTGATGCTATGGAACATATGCTGAAGGCATTGGATAAATCGGAGCGGGATCAGTTTCTGGGTGAAATGATCACTCCAAATCTGCGTAGTATGTTTGTGACGCCAAAAGATGTGGATGAGACCGTAAAAAGACTCAGTTATACGGTTTCGGAAGGAATCAACATGGCCCTGGAAAAAGTAAAAAGCTGAATATTCACAAAAACCGTTCATATAATGTATGTATGAAAAAGGACGATTTTATAACTTATCTTGTTTTGTGGGGTGTGCTGCTCAGTGTTTGTCTGTATCTGATTTATACGGGCGGTGCTTTTTCCATCTTTGCAAAAGAAGGTGAACCGATGTCTCCGGAAACGGAAGATATTTTTCTGTATGAACAGCTGGTAGCAGAAAATGAGGAACAGGTACAGAAAAAACAGGAAGAGCTGGAAAATCAGGTTTTGGCGGAACAGCAGGCTGGCAGTGAGGGGGGCACATCACAGACAGAGGATGGATCAGATACAGTCCCGTCAGAGATCGGAGCAGAGACAGACACTCAGACAGAAAAAGATGAGAACACGTCCGGACAGGATGCGGCTTCCCAGTCAGGAAAAACGCAGGAGGTTTTATCCAATGCAGCGGCTCAGTTTTCCCAGTCGGGCAGCTTTTTGAATGAGTATTTTATTGTGGATCCCAATACGTTCCTGTCGGAAAGTGAGGTGCCGGCGGAAAAACTTCTTGGGATGGACATGCGTATTTCCAATGATGCCAGTGAACCGCAGATATTAATCTATCATACCCATGCCACGGAAGGCTATATGGACAGCAGCGATGATAATCCGTCTACCACTGTGGTGGGGGTGGGGGATTATCTGACGGAACTTCTGACTACGCGATATGGGTACCACGTTCTGCATGTGACAGAAAAGTATGATCTGGTGGATGGCGTTTTGGACCGCAGTCGGGCATATAATTATGCGTGTGATGATCTGGAACAGATACTTGCGGAGAATCCAGGCATTGAAGTGATCATCGATCTGCATCGGGACGGGGTGGATGAGGAACGCCGTCTGGTGACTGAGATTGACGGAAAATCAACGGCACAGATTATGTTTTTTAACGGATTGTGCCGGACAAATGAGCGCGGGGAACTGACATCGACACCAAATGAATATATTTGGGAGAATCTGGCGTTTTCTGCACAGCTGGAGGCATTGGGAAACACATATTATCCGGATTATGTCCGCGGTGTGTATGTGAAGGGGTACCGCTACAATCTGCATTTTCGTCCAAAATCTCTGCTGCTGGAGGTGGGCGCCCAGACCAATACGCTGGAAGAGGCTATGAATGCGATGGAGCCTTTTGCGGAGATTTTGAATAAACTGCTAAAAGGGACATGACAGTGGGAAAACCTTATGTTATACTTTAATATACTTATGGAATAATACCAGGGTCTCAAAGTCACATTTTTTCATGCAAGCATGAAACATGTGACCTTTTGGTCCTGGTATCATGAAATACAATCGGTTAATGGAATCAGATCTGACAGCCGGCGCGGCATGGAAACTTTGCCGGTGAGAAAGCAGATAATATTTTTTTGAAAATGACTGGAAATTCCATTATGAGAAATGATTTTTATAAAGTGTAGCGGAAGGATAAGTAATAATATATGAATCAGGATAAGATACGTAATTTTTGTATTATAGCACATATTGATCATGGAAAATCCACTTTGGCGGATCGTATCATTGAGATGACAGGGCTTTTAACGGAGCGTGAGATGCAGTCTCAGGTTCTGGACAATATGGATCTGGAGCGTGAGCGCGGTATTACGATCAAGGCCCAGACCGTTCGTACCATTTACAAAGCGAAGGATGGGGAAGAATATATTTTCAATCTGATCGATACCCCGGGACATGTGGACTTTAATTATGAAGTTTCCCGAAGTCTGGCAGCCTGTGACGGCGCCATTCTGGTGGTGGATGCAGCTCAGGGAATCGAGGCTCAGACACTGGCGAATGTTTATCTTGCGCTGGATCATGATCTGGATGTATTTCCGGTTATCAACAAGATCGATCTGCCCAGTGCGGACCCGGATCGTGTTGTGGCGGAGATTGAGGATGTAATCGGCATTGAAGCGGAAGATGCGCCGCGGATTTCTGCAAAGACCGGTCTGAATGTGGAAGATGTGCTGGAAGCCATCGTAGAAAAGATTCCGGCACCGACGGGAGACCCGGATGCACCGCTTCAGGCTCTGATCTTTGATTCTGTTTACGATTCTTATAAAGGGGTAATCGTATTTTGCCGAATCAAGGAAGGAAAAATCCGAAAAGGAACACCGGTTCGTATGATGGCAACCGGAGCCCAGTTTGACGTTGTGGAAGTGGGTTATTTTGGTGCCGGTCAGTTTATTCCATGTGAAGAACTGAGTGCCGGTATGGTAGGTTACATAACTGCCAGTATCAAAAACGTAAAAGATACCCGCGTAGGTGATACCATTACGAACAGCAAAAATCCCTGTGCGGAACCTCTTCCGGGTTACAAAAAAGTAAATCCGATGGTCTACTGCGGCCTTTACCCGGCAGATGGGGCAAAATATCCGGATCTTCGGGATGCGCTGGAAAAACTTCAGCTGAACGATGCGTCACTTCAGTATGAGCCGGAGACTTCGGTGGCGCTGGGATTTGGTTTCCGCTGTGGTTTCCTTGGGCTTTTGCATCTGGAAATCATTCAGGAGCGTCTGGAACGTGAGTACAATCTGGATCTGGTTACCACTGCACCGAGCGTTATTTATAAAGTGCATAAAACCAACGGAGAAGTGATCGATCTGACCAATCCGACGAACCTGCCGGATCCGGCCGAGATTGATTATATGGAAGAACCGATGGTAGATGCTGAGATTATGGTGACCACTGAGTTTATCGGTCCGATCATGACATTGTGCCAGGAGCGCCGCGGACAGTATATGGGTACCGATTATATGGAAACAACCCGTGCGGTCCTGAAATATAAACTGCCGTTAAATGAGATTATTTATGATTTCTTTGACGCGCTGAAGTCCCGTTCAAGGGGGTATGCTTCCTTTGATTATGAACTGGCGGGATATGAGAGAAGTGATCTGGTCAAACTGGATATTCTTGTGAACCGGGAAGAAGTGGATGCGCTGTCATTCATCGTTCATGGCGGAACTGCTTATGAGCGCGGACGCAAAATGTGTGAAAAACTGAAACAGGAGATTCCGCGTCAGCTGTTTGAAATTCCGATCCAGGCTGCGATCGGAAGCAAGATCATCGCCCGTGAAACGGTAAAAGCTATGCGAAAAGACGTATTGGCCAAGTGTTACGGCGGTGATATTACCCGTAAGAAGAAACTTCTGGAAAAACAGAAGGAAGGTAAAAAGCGTATGCGCCAGGTAGGTAATGTGGAGATTCCGCAGAAGGCGTTTATGAGTGTGTTAAAATTGGATGAGAATTAAGTAGGAATGGGGCACTGCAGCGATATGGTGTCCCATTATTTTAATGCATGGATTTTGACGATCGGGCATCAGCAGTTTACATTTTTTAATAATACTGTTTTTTAAAGATATCAGGATTACGAGAGCATAAAATGCGGAGTAATCCGTAAGTATCAAGGGGTCAAAATACCTTTTGCCCTCAACATCTTTAAAAAACAGGATAAGATTATTTCTCGTGGAGCCGGCAGGCGGGAACCCTTGCCGGCTGAAAATATATTATCTGGATTCCTTGAACAATGTGTAATAAAAAGTGTAGAATAACAGATAGTAAAAAAGATTCTGTCAGTTGAGGTGATGTGTGGAGATGAAACGAGAGCTGAAACTGTATGTTCATATTCCTTTTTGTATAAAAAAATGCGCCTATTGTGATTTTTTGTCAGGTCCGGCGGATGATGGGAAAAAGCTGGCCTACGTTGATGCATTGGTGGAAGAAATACGCAGATGCGGCGATTTTTCCGCGTATACGGTTACATCCATATTTTTCGGCGGAGGTACACCATCGGTGCTGCCGGGGGAATGGATGGAACGGATCATGGAAGAAATCCGGGAACATTTTTGCATGGATCCGGAGGCAGAGATTACGACTGAGGCCAACCCGGGCACGGTGGATCCGGAAAAACTGAATAGTTATCGCAGAGCAGGTTTTAACCGCATCAGCTTTGGCTGTCAGTCTGTGGATGATCAGGAACTGAAACGTCTCGGACGGATTCATACATGGGAGCAATTTCTGGAAAGTTATAACATGGCAAGGAAGGCTGGATTTCGAAATATCAATGTGGATCTGATGTCCGGGCTTCCGGGGCAGAGTCTGACTTCCTGGGAAGAGACGCTTAAAAAGGTGGCTGCCCTTGAACCGGAGCATATATCAGCATATAGTCTGATCGTGGAAGAGGGGACTCCCTTTTATGACATGCAGGATCAGCTGGAACTGCCGGAAGAGGAGACGGAACGCCTTATGTATGAGCGGACGGCGGAAATTTTGCGGGAATACGGATATGAGCAGTATGAGATTTCAAATTATGGGCGTCCCGGATATGCCTGCAGGCATAACATCGGTTATTGGACAGGCCGCCAATATCTGGGACTGGGCCTTGGAGCGTCATCCCTGATTGATAATTGCCGGTTTTGTAATACAAATCATATGGAAACTTATTTGACACAGATGGCGGGGAAAGATTCCCGACATAGCTGTATGCATGAAAATGAAATGACTGCATCGTTTGAAAATCCTGCTGCGGATGCGCAGATAAATCATATTTTGCAGGATGTGAATGTGACTGGAATCAGGGAAGAGATTCAGAAGCTTTCGGAGCAGGACCGTATGGAAGAATTTATGATACTGGGACTTCGTCTGACACAGGGGGTTTCAGAAGCGGATTTTGAACGATTGTTTCATATTAAAATAGATCAGGTTTACGGAGAAATTCTGAAAAAATATTGTTCCGCCGGATTTTTAAAGCGGGAGAGGGGAAGAATCTTTTTTACACGGGAAGGAATTTCTGTAAGCAATACAATTCTGTCGGAGATGTTGTTATAAAATAGAACAAATGTTTGCTTTTGCCGGGAGAGTGTGATATACTTGAGACCAGAAACGAAAATGAAAACTGTAAGGCAGCGCAGATAAAGGAGATACAATGGCAGCACAGAAAAAGGAAAAACAGTACATTAAAATAAGAGGTGCCAATGAAAACAATCTGAAAAATCTGGATGTGGATATCCCAAGAGACGAACTGGTGGTTTTGACGGGTTTGAGCGGTTCGGGAAAGAGTTCACTGGCATTTGATACCATATATGCGGAGGGACAGAGAAGATACATGGAATCTCTGTCTTCTTATGCACGCCAGTTTTTGGGACAGATGGAGAAACCGGATGTGGAAAGTATTGAAGGTCTGTCACCGGCCATTTCCATTGACCAGAAATCGACCAACCGAAATCCCCGTTCCACGGTTGGCACGGTTACGGAAATTTATGATTATTTTCGACTGCTCTATGCGCGAATCGGCATTCCCCATTGTCCCAAGTGCGGCAAGCCTATCATGCGTCAGTCGGTGGATCAGATGGTGGATCAGATCATGGAACTGCCCCAGCGAACAAAGATTCAGCTGCTGGCGCCGGTGGTCAGGGGAAGAAAGGGCCGCCATGAAAAGGTGCTGGAACAGGCAAAAAAGAGCGGATTTGTGCGTGTGATCATCGATGATGTTTTATATGAACTTTCGGAAGAGATCAAGCTGGATAAGAATATCAAGCATGTGATCGCTATTGTGGTGGACCGTCTGGTGGTAAAAGAGGGAATCCAGAAGCGTCTGACGGATTCCATCGAGACCGTGCTGGATCTGGCGGACGGACTTCTGGTGGTGGACACCATGGACGGCAATTATCTGAATTTCAGTCAGAGTTTTTCCTGTCCGGACTGCGGTATCAGTATTGATGA
This sequence comes from Lachnospiraceae bacterium, assembly GCA_036310185.1. Classification (GTDB taxonomy): domain Bacteria; phylum Bacillota; class Clostridia; order Lachnospirales; family Lachnospiraceae; genus JALENY01. The sequence goes on from JAXJSH010000052.1 coordinate 27,220, forward strand.
GATCGAGCCGAGAAGTTTTTCTTTTAATAATCCCTTCGGTGCATGTCCGCACTGTCTGGGCCTTGGATATAAGATGGAGTTTGATCCGGATCTGATGATCCCGGACAGGTCTTTGAGCATTGAAGAGGGGGCGATCGTGGTACTGGGCTGGCAGTCCTGTACGGATAAGGGAAGTTTTACGAGAGCCATTCTTGATGCACTTGCAAAAGAATATGAGTTCAGCCTGTCTACTCCTTTTGAGGAATATCCGAAAGAAATTCAGGATATTTTGATCCATGGAACCAACGGGCATGAAGTGAAAGTCTATTACAAGGGACAGCGCGGAGAAGGTGTGTATGATGTGGCGTTTGAGGGACTGATCCGGAATGTGGAGCGCCGCTATCGGGAGACCGGTTCGGAAAGCAGTAAGGCGGAGTATGAATCTTTCATGCAGATCACGCCCTGTCAGTCCTGTCATGGTCAGCGACTGAAACCGGAAGCTCTGGCAGTGACTGTGGGCGGGAAAAATATTCATGAAGTTACGTCCCTTTCCATTGCCAATCTGCAGAAGTTCATGCAGAATCTGGAACTGACAGAGCAGCAGCACCTGATTGGGGATGCCATCCTGAAAGAAATCAATGCCCGTGTGGGATTTCTGGTGGATGTGGGACTTGAATACCTGACTCTGGCAAGGGCGACCGGGACTCTGTCCGGCGGTGAAGCACAGCGTATCCGTCTGGCAACCCAGATCGGCTCCGGGCTGGTTGGTGTTGCATATATTCTGGATGAGCCGAGTATCGGGCTTCATCAGAGAGACAATGATAAACTTCTGAAGACACTGCTTCATCTGCGGGATCTGGGAAATACGCTGATCGTGGTGGAGCATGATGAGGACACCATGCTGGCAGCAGACTGCGTAGTGGATATTGGTCCGGGTGCAGGCGAACATGGCGGAGAACTGGTGGCAATCGGCACGGCAGAAGAGATCATGAATTGTCCGGAATCCATTACCGGCTCATATCTGAGCGGGAAAATAAAGATTCCGGTACCGGAGGTGCGGAATAAGCCCGCCGGATTTCTGAAAGTCCGGGGTGCGGCGGTGAATAACCTGAAAAATGTGAATGTGGATATCCCCCTTGGTGTCATGACCTGTGTGACCGGGGTGTCCGGTTCCGGAAAAAGTTCTCTTGTGAATGAAATACTGTACAAGCGTCTGGCCAGGGACCTGAACAGGGCCAGGACTATTCCGGGGAAACATAAAGATATTATCGGTCTGGATCAGCTGGACAAAGTGATCAACATTGACCAGTCACCCATCGGAAGGACCCCGCGATCCAATCCGGCCACATATACAGGGGTTTTTGACCAGATCCGTGATCTGTTTGCATCCACGGCCGATGCGAAAGCAAAAGGTTACAAGAAAGGTCGTTTCAGCTTTAATATTAAAGGCGGACGCTGCGAAGCATGTGCCGGTGATGGTATTATCAAGATTGAAATGCACTTCCTTCCGGATGTTTATGTTCCGTGTGAGGTTTGTAAAGGAAAACGGTATAACCGGGAGACACTGGAAGTAAAATATAAAGGCAGGAGTATCTATGATGTATTGGATATGACGGTGGAAGAGGCACTGAAGTTCTTTGAGCATGTGCCGTCTATTCACAGAAAAATACAGACGCTCTACGATGTGGGTCTGTCTTATATCCGGCTGGGACAGCCTTCAACCACGCTGTCCGGAGGGGAAGCCCAGAGAATCAAACTGGCCACAGAACTGAGCCGAAGGAGTACGGGAAAGACCATTTATATTCTGGACGAGCCTACGACCGGACTCCATTTTGCTGATGTGCACAAACTGATCGAGATTCTGAAGCGTCTGGCTGAGGGGGGCAACACGGTTGTTGTCATCGAACATAATCTGGATGTGATAAAAACCGCGGATTATATTATTGATATTGGCCCGGAAGGCGGAGACAGAGGCGGTCAGATTGTTGCCTGCGGCACGCCCGAGGAAGTGGCAGCGGTACCGGAATCCTATACGGGACAGTATGTGGCGAAGTATCTGAAAAAATAAAATGCAGATGGTATGGCAGCCTTGCAATTAATGGAACGTTTGTATATAATTTACTTTGTGGGAAAATGGTATTTTAATTAAGGAGGGCTGTTCATGCCGGCTACAGATATTGGAATCGACCTGGGTACCACGAATATCCTGGTTTGTACAAAAGGAAAAGGCATAGTGATTAAGGAACCGTCTGTGGTTGCTTATGATAAAGATACAGATAAAATTAAGGCGATCGGAGAGGAAGCCAGACAGATGATCGGGCGGACGCCCGGTAATATTGTGGCGATCCGTCCGCTTCGTCAGGGTGTTATTTCTGATTATACCGTGACGGAAGCCATGCTGAAACATTTCATTCAGAAAGCGATGGGAAGAAGAGCGTTCCGCAAGCCGCGCATCAGTATCTGTGTACCGAGTGGTATTACAGAGGTTGAGAGAAAAGCGGTGGAAGAGGCTACCTATCAGGCAGGCGCCAGAAGTGTGACCATCGTGGAAGAACCCATTGCGGCGGCAATCGGTGCGGGAATCGACATTACAAAGCCGTTTGGCAATCTGGTTGTGGATATCGGCGGCGGAACAACGGATATCGCGGTGATATCTCTTGGCGGAACTGTAGTTTCCGATTCGATCAAAGTTGCAGGTGAGAATTTTGACGAGGCTATTGTCCGTTGTCTGAGAAAAAATCACAGCCTGTTTATTGGTGTGAACTCTGCGGAAGAAGTAAAAATACGAATTGGTACGGCATATAAAAGACCGGAAGTGGAAAATATGGAAGTCACCGGAAGAAATGTAATCACAGGACTTCCGAAAACGATCATGCTCTCATCGGAGGAAGTGAGAGTGGCATTGTCCGATTCGGTTACACAGATTGTGGAAGCGGTACATGGTGTTCTGGAAAAGACTCCACCGGAACTGGCAGCGGACGTGGCAGACCGGGGGATTATTCTGACTGGCGGAGGCGCTCTGCTGGATGGCCTGGAAGAACTGATCGAAGAACGAACGGGTATTAATACCATGACGGCAGAGAACCCTTCTTTTGCAGTTGCAGAAGGAACAGGGCGCTATCTTGAGGTTATGGAACAGTTAGGAAGATAGGATGCAGGAAACGGTTGAAGGTTATATTGACCATGTAATATATCGAAATGGGGATAACGGCTATACCGTGTTATCCCTTATTGTGGATGGAGAAGAGCTGACTTGTGTTGGCTTTTTTCAATATATAAACGAAGGTGAGACGATTCGTGCGGAGGGACATTATACGGAACATGCGGCTTACGGGCAGCAGTTTAAGATCGAGTCTTTTGAGACCGTAGTGCCTACGGATGCAGTTGCCATTGAACGGTATCTGGGTTCCGGTGCGATCAAAGGGATCGGTGCGGCCTTGAGTGCCAGAATTGTACGCCGGTTTGGGGAAGATACCCTGCGGATCGTTCAGGAGGAACCGGAGCGGCTTGCTGAAGTGAAGGGGATCAGCGAGCGTAAGGCCAGAGAAATAGCAGAACAGATGACAGAGCAGGAAGATATGCGCAAAGCCATGATTTTTCTGCAGAAATACGGTATTAATCTTTCTCTTGGAATAAAAATATATCAATTTTATGGTCAGGAGATGTATCGGATTTTTCAGGAAAATCCATACAAAATGGCCGAAGATATCGCTGGTGTGGGCTTTAAGACGGCGGATGAGATCGCGTCCAGACTGGGCATACAGGCGGATTCGGAATACCGTATTCGGAGTGGCCTGTACTATATTCTGACTCTGGCGGCAGGGGAAGGTCATGTGTATCTTCCAAAACAGCTGCTGATGGACCGCACCGCACAGCTTCTGGGTGTGGACCAGGAGCAGATGGAAAAACATATCATGGATATGGCAATCGAGCATAAACTGTCTATTCGTGAACTTTTGCGGGAAGAGGATTCAGAGCCCCAGACCATAGTCTATGCCAATCAGTATTATTATCTGGAACTGAATACGGCCCGAATGCTGAATGAATTGAACATTTTATGTGAGGAAAATGAAGAGACCATCATACGGCAGCTGAATCGTCTGGAAGAAAACAGTGATATAGAACTGGAGGAGCAGCAGCGTCAGGCTGTTATTACAGCAGTGAAATCAGGGTTGATGATTCTGACAGGCGGGCCGGGTACAGGAAAGACCACCACGATCAATGCGATTATCCGGTATTTTACCAGTATGGGTGAAGATATTCTGCTTGCTGCACCAACAGGCAGAGCAGCAAAGCGGATGACGGAGGCTACCGGATACGAGGCATCTACCATTCATCGTCTGCTGGAACTGAAGGCCGTCGGAGAATTGACCGAGGGTGTGCGCTTTGAACGTAATGCCCAGAATCCGCTGGAGACAGACGTGATTATCATCGATGAGATGTCTATGGTGGACATCCATCTGATGCATGCTCTGCTCAGTGCCATTCCGGTGGGAACGAGACTGATTCTGGTGGGGGATGTAAATCAGCTGCCAAGCGTGGGTCCGGGCAGTGTGCTGGAAGATATCATTCGTTCCGGAAAATTTCCGGTTGTTCAGCTGAACAAGATCTTCCGACAGGCATCGGAAAGTGCGATCGTGGTAAATGCACATAAGATAAATCGTGGAGAAAAGGTAGATCTGAAAGAAAAAACGAAAGATTTTCTTTTTCTGAATTATATAGATACCAATGAGATCATCAGTATCATACGCTGGCTGGTGCAGGAAAAGCTGCCCGGCTATGTGGAAGCTGATGTGTTTGATGTACAGGTTCTGGCTCCCATGCGGAAAGGTCCGCTTGGGGTGGAGAATCTGAATAAAATTCTTCAGCGCTACTTAAATCCGCCGGATGAAAAGAAAAAAGAACGGGCATATGGGGAACATATTTTCCGGGAGGGTGATAAAGTCATGCAGATTAAAAATGACTATCAGCTGGAATGGGAAATCCGCGGGAAATATGGGATACCGGTGGAAAAGGGCATGGGAATTTTTAATGGTGATATGGGCGTTATCCGGGAGATCAATGAGTTCGCGGAGAATATGACCATCGAGTTTGACGAGGGAAGATTTGTGGAGTATTCCTTCAAGCAGCTGGAAGAACTGGAACTGGCCTATGCGATCACCATACATAAATCACAGGGAAGTGAATATCCGGCAGTTGTGATTCCGCTTCTTGGCGGACCGAAAATGCTGATGAGCCGGAATCTGCTGTATACGGCGGTCACAAGGGCAAGACGCTGCGTAACACTGATTGGCAGCGGACAGACTTTTGATGCCATGGTGGACAACCGGATGGAGCACAATCGGTTTACAACGCTGGATCTGAGGATACAGGAATTTAATTAAATATGAATTTTGGAGAAAAGGTGCTGGATTTGCTATATCCGCCCAGATGTCCGGTGTGCCATGATATTCTGCAGCCGGGAAGAACGTTTATCTGTGATTCATGTGTGCAGTATCTGCCGTTTGTTCAGGAACCGGTCTGCAAAAAATGCGGGAAACCGCTGGAGTCGGATGAGGAAGAACTGTGTTTTGACTGTCAGAAGCTGGAACATGAATTCACGCAGGGAATCGGAGTATTCCTGTACGATGATATTATGAGAAAATCACTTCATTATTTTAAATATCAGGGACGGGTAGAGTATGGCGAATTTTATGCCCGCTGTATGTGGAAACATGCCCGGCCAATGATTGAAGTATGGAAGCCTGAGGTGATTGTTCCTGTTCCGGTGCACAAGATGCGCTATCGTGAGCGGGGCTACAATCAGGCGGAAGTAGTGGCTGACAGATTTTCAAAAATAGCGGGAATACCTGTGGAAAAAGGATACATAATAAGACGGGAGAAAACCAGGGCACAAAAGGATCTGACACCGGAAGAACGCAGAGAAAATCTGCAGAAGGCATTTGAACCCGGTAAAAGGGCGGTGGATTGTAAACGAATCCTGCTCATAGATGATATCTATACGACAGGGAGCACCATGGATGCAGTAAGCAAAATTTTAAGGGAAGGCGGCGCAGAGGAAATATATGCGCTGTCTATTTGCATTGGAAAAGGCTTTATGGTACAATGATTTAGAATAAAAGTCGGTATGTTTTAGCAAGGAGTAACATTATGATAAATGAAGAACGTGTCCGGATCATGAGCCGTCTGGCCAGATATCAGGAAGGTCCGGGAAAACAGGATCTGGAGATCGTCAGCCATTATCGGGGCGATTACATTGGCATAGCCCTGATTAAAAACTTCTTCCTGGTAAGTATTGGATATTTCGGGGTTGTGTTTCTTCTGACCGCTTACTATCTGGAATCTATTCTGGAACAGGTACAGAACATCAATCTGATGATCCTGCTGATCGAAGCAGTTTTGGGATATGCTGTTGTGCTGGTTGTTTATTCGGCAATCACTTACATAATCTGCACGATAAAATATGACAGGGCAAAAAACAGTGTGCAGAAATATTATCAGGAACTGGGGGAACTCGACAAATTGTATATTCGTGAGAATCTGGAAATCGAGTTGCTTCAGAACAGCCGGAGGATATAAACATGACATTAATGCTTGAATTGAAAGAAAAAATCAGAACGGTATACAGAGATTTCTCGTATATTATATTGCCAATTTTAAAATTTCTGCTGGCATTTGCCACATTTTACAGTATTAACGAGACAATAGGGTTTATGAGTGTGTTCAAGAACATTTTTGTTCTGCTGATCATGGCTCTGATCTGCTGTCTTCTTCCTGTTAATGCAATCGTGGTATTTGCGGGCGTTATGATACTGGGACACTGTTATGCGCTCGGAATTATTGTTGCGGCATTTGCACTTGTGCTTTTGATCGTGAGCGGAACACTGTTCCTTCGTTTTGCGGCCAAAGACAGTCTTGCGCTTGTGCTGACACCTTTTGCATTTGCACTTGGTGTTCCGTGTGTGGTGCCGCTCTGCTACGGATTGAAAAGGAAGCCGTCGTCTGCAGTTGCTGTAGTCTGTGGAACGGTTGTTTACTATTTTATGGAGTTTTTGAAAGAAAAGTCTTCGGCTCTGAAAGGGTCCGATAACAGTGAAATGCTCACAAAACTGAAACTGCTGCTGGATGGACTTGTTAAGAATCAGGGATTACTGATTTATATTCTGGCATTTGTCATTGTTCTGCTTCTGGTTTATGTCATTCGCAGAACAGGAAAAGATTATGTCTGGCATGTGGCAATTGTGACCGGAGCAATCACATATCTGGCCATCGTTCTGTGCGGCGGCCTGTTTATGAATATTCGCATGAATGTGGCTGCTGTTGTAGTTGGCACTGCAGGGGCGGCGATTATTGCTGTTTTGTATGGCTTTTTCGTTCACAATGTAGATTATTCCAGAACAGAACGTCTGGAATTTGAAGATGATGAGTATTATTATTATGTGAAAGCAGTTCCGAAGATGACAATTTCGCAGGCCCAGCGTGAGATTAAGACGATCAGCGGGGAACAGGAAGAACTCCAGGCGGGCGTGGAGCCCTTTGGTGAGAGCCGTGAGATGGCTGACATCAACGAAGAAGATCTGGAACGTAAGCTGGAAGAATCTCTGAAAAACCTGTAAAGAGATTGTTTTTTGAATGAGTCAGAGAAGGGATGTGATGGCATGGACCGTGTTTTGCTTGAATTAAAAAAATATCTGAGTGACTTATATATACCGAAGGTTCAGGTCATTGATATTATAGAAATTCTGATTCTGGCAGTCCTTATATATTATTGTATTGTATGGATCAAAAGCACCCGTGCCTATACACTGTTAAAGGGTCTGCTGGTGATTGCTCTTTTTGTGATTCTGGCGGAACTGTTTCAAATGACTACGATCCTGTGGATCATGAAGAATGCGGCGACAGTGGCATTGACGGCTTTGCTGGTCATTTTTCAGCCGGAACTGCGAAAAGCGCTGGAGCAGCTGGGACAGAAAAATATGTTTTCTTCAATCATTCCTTTCGATACGACAAAAGAAGAGGATGAACGGTTCAGCGACAAAACGATCAATGAGATTGTTCGTGCCGTTTATGATATGAGTGATGTAAAAACAGGGGCATTGATTGTTATTGAGCTGAAGATCCTTCTGACTGAATATATCAATACGGGAATTTTTCTGGATTCCCTTATTACCAGTCAGCTGCTTTTAAATATTTTTGAACATAATACACCACTTCACGACGGGGCGGTAATTGTAAGAGGAGACCGTGTAACGGCGGCAACCTGTTATCTCCCTTTATCGGACAGTATGGCTGTGAGCAAACAGCTGGGAACACGGCACCGGGCAGCTCTTGGCATCAGTGAAGTGAGTGATTCTTTTACGATCGTGGTTTCCGAGGAAACCGGAAGAGTATCTTATGCATATGGCGGAAAGCTTGTTACTTCCGTGCCTCCGAGTGAACTGCGGGAACAGCTGCATAAGATTCAGAAAAACAAAATGGAGGAGAAAAAGACTGTTAAATTTAAAATCTGGAAAGGACGGGATAAAGATGAAAAAAGTACTGATGAATAATCTCGGCCTGAAGATCACAGCAGTCGTTCTGGCAATTATATCCTGGTTTCTGGTTATGAATGTCAGCAATCCGGTAAGAACCCAGACCTATTCGAATGTGCCGATTACGGTGACGAATTCATCCTATATTGAAAGTATGGGGCTGAGCTGTCAGCTGAAGCAGACCCATGTGACGGTAGCAATCCGGGAAAATGTATCCGTGGTAAAATCAATTGAGGCCAGTGACATAATGGTGATTGCAGATCTGACGCAGATCATCAGTATGGATTCGGATCCGGTTATGGTGCCTCTTACTGTGGTATGTACAAAATATCCGGATATATCTGCAGAAGATATTTCCGTCACACCGCGTAATGTGGAAATTAAACTGGAAAAACTGATCAGTGCGGACTTTGTGGTGACAGCTTCTGCCGGTGATACGAAGCCGGATAAGGATTATGAAGTGGGTCGGATGCAGGTTGATCCGGAGAAGATTACGATCAGCGGTCCGGAATCAATTATCAATAAGATTGACAGAGTTGTTGCACAGGTAGAAGTTGAAAACCTGAATGGGGACAGTACCCTGTCCGGCCAGATTCATGTGTATGACAAGAATCAGGATGAAGTGAAAGAATCACAGATGAACTATCTGACTCTGCACAATGTGAAAGAGGATGGAAGCGTCAATGTGAAAGTGGAACTATGGAGGGTCCAGACCGATATAGGAATATCTGCATCGGCATCCGGAACGCCCGAGAAAGGTTATCAGATTGGAGAAGTAATCACAACACCGAGTAAGATCACGCTTGTTGGGTCCGCGGAAGCACTGGAACTGCTGGCTGAGCAGGGAAATATGATAGAGATACCTGCGTCTGAAATTGATGCATTCGGAAAAAATAAGGATTTTGAAACTAAAATTGATATCAGTGAATTTTTGCCGGAGGATATTCGGCTGGCAACGGATGTAAGTTCGTCTGTACTGGTGACAACGACCATACTGCCATATGGCAGCCGTGATTACAATATTCCGACATCCAATGTGACAATAACCAACTTAGGTGAAGATCTGCGGGCTGTATTTAATGCAAATGAGATTACGGTACGGGTAAAAGGAAGCAATACCCGGCTGGATGAACTAAAGGCAGAAGAAATCACAGGAACAGTAGATCTGAACGGACTTTCAGCCGGCACACATACCGTGATGGTGCAGATAACGCTTCCGAACGATCTGTCGGTGGTAGGTGACGTGGAAATGAATATTACGATCAGTGAAATGGAAAAAGAAGTGGCAGAAGTCAGCAAAACAGTTTCAAAAAACAATTAGCAGGGAGATAAAATTATGGTAAGCAGAAAAGTTACGATAAAAAACATTACAGGGCTGCATCTGAAACCGGCAGCATTTTTCTGTAAGGAAGCGATGAGGTTCAAATCATTGATTACCTTTACTTTTAATAATACAACTGCAAATGCAAAAAGCGTGCTCAGTGTTCTTGGCGCCTGCGTAAAATGCGGAGATGAGATTGAACTGGTCTGTGAAGGGGCAGATGAACAGGAAGCCCTGGATGCGCTTGTAAAAGCGGTGGAAGACGGTTTGGGAGAATAAAGAAATGCGGAACAGAAAAATAAAAACTTTGGCAGGAATGCTGGCGATTACTCTGGCTGTTGCTGTGACCGGAGGCAATAAGGTATATGCGGCAGATACAGAACAGGTTGTGAATATAGCAGAGGAAGGAAGTTCCAGTGGAAATACATCCGGCATGACCGGGCAGCCAGCTTCGCCAAATGGTGTAATTGGCTGGCCTCAGGGACCGGAAATCTCATCTGCTGCTGCGTGTGTTCTGGATGCGGAGACGGGAACGGTTTTATATGACAAGGGAATGACCCAGAAGATGTTTCCGGCAAGTACCACAAAGGTTATGACCGCGCTTCTGGCTATTGAAAATTCCAGTCTGGATGAAACGGTAGTGTTTACAGAAACCGGTGTGGCAGAGGCCTATTCCGGAAGCTCCAATCTGTATACACAGGTCGGGGAAGAATTTACTATGGAAGAGTGTCTGTATGCATTGCTGCTGAAGTCCGCCAATGATTTTGCAAGTCAGATTGCGGAACATGTGGCAGGAAGTACGGAAGCTTTTGTTCAGATGATGAACGACAGGGCAAAGGAACTGGGCTGTGTGAATACACATTTTGCCAATGCACATGGGCTGGAACATCCGGATCATTACACCTGTGCGTACGACCTTACCCTGATTATGCGTGAGGCTGCCAAAAATGAAACTTTTTGCAGGATCGCCGGAACGGAAGAATACACAATTTCAGCTACGCATCTTACCGCTGAGCGAACCGTTCGCAATCATAATGAATTGGTTATTCCGGGAGCGTATACCTATGAATACTGTATCGCCGGAAAGACCGGATATACGGATGAAGCAATGAATACCTTTGTTTCAATCGCAGAGAAAGACGGAAGACGGATTGTGGAAGCAACCATGTATTCGCCGACTCCCGTGGATTCCTTTTCAAATGCAAAGCTTTTGTATGATTATGGTTTTGATAATTTCCAGAATTTTGTGATGGAAGATTCCCATGACCTTTATGACGGGGGAATTGCCACGATACCAAGTACCGCTTCCGGAAAGGATGTGCAGGTTGACATAGGGGATCATTTTCAGACAGACTTTGGAACCATGGTTGCAGAAAGTTTTTCTTATAATGGTTATCCGGTTGGTACTGCTTCTATTACCCAGGAACTGTATGATGCGCGAATGGAAGCACAGGCTACACCCACACCGGAGCCGACCAGTGAACCGGAACCTGCCGTTCAGGAAAATGATGGAATCACAAAAGGAGATATTGAAAATCTGGATCCTGACCTGAAACCGATCAGCAAAGAATTGTTTACAACGGAGCATATCGTTATTGCCGTCCTTGCCGGTCTAAGTCTTATCGGTATAATTATGATTATTGTCACGCTTATACGTCGTGCGGTTCAAAAATCAAAAAAGAAAAAAGGCAGCAAAAAAGACGGTAAAAGAAATAGAAATAAAAAGAACAAAAAGAATAAAAAGAGTAAAAGAAAATAGGACGACTCAGAATAAAAGGAGTTTCGTAAGGCAGAAAAGTCCTGGAAACGTGGAAAGATAAATGACAAAGGATAGAAAAAACAGCTGGGGTGGGATTGATGCAATCCCACCCATTTATCAGATTAAAGACAATTCTTCAAATAAAAATAATATTTTTGTTATGAGAGAAGACCTGATTCCCATATCCATGGGAGGAAATAAAGTGCGGATTGCTGCCGAATTTTTTCTTGATATGGAAGAAAAGGGCTGCGATGTGATGGTGGCGTATGGCAACCTGCGGTCGAATCTGTGCCGGGTCATTGCCAATCAATGTTATAGGAAAAAGATACCATGTTATATCATCTGTTCAAAAGAAGAGACAGATGAGGAAGAGCTGGAGACCTCCAACAGCCGTATGATGAAGCTGTTTGACGCAAAACTGGTTCTCTGCAATAAGAATAATATTGCGGAGACTGTGGAAAAAACGCTGCATGAGATTGAAGCCGGTGGACACAGGCCATACTATATATATGGAAATAAATATGGAACCGGAAATGAGGGTGTGCCGGCTGGAGCATATGCAAAAGCATACGGGAAGATAAAGGCTTTTGAAAAAGAAGCGCGATGCAGTTTTGATTATATTTTCCATGCTTCCGGAACCGGTGGAACTCAGGCGGGACTGACCTGCGGGCATATTCTGGAGGGAGACTCAGCAAAAGTAGTAGGTATTCTGATTTCTTCGAGAACTTATGAGCGTGCTATTGGAATTATCCGGGAAGGGGCTCAAAGTTATATGGAGCGAATCGGAAAAACATGGGATGCCGCCTGCGATCAGGAGATTCATCTGGCGGCAGAATATACAAAAGGCGGCTATGGGGTTTATGATGATGAAATCATCAGCTGTATCCGCAGGGAACTGCAGGAAAACAGCCTTCCGCTGGATCCGGTGTATACCGGAAAGGCATTTTTGGGGATGCAGAAATACCTTGCGGACCATGAGATAAGCGGGAAAAATGTTCTTTTTATTCACACAGGCGGCACACCGTTGTTTTATGACTGCCTGTCAGACGGACAGATAAAATAGAGAGGTACAGAGTATGAGAGTTTCAATTGTGATTCCCTGTTACTATTCTGAAAAGACAATTGAGAGAGTGGTCGGGCTGACTATTGAAGAATTTGAAAAGAGAGAAGGTTATGAATGTGAGTTCGTTCTGGTGAATGATGGTTCGGCAGATGGCACATTTGACCGGATCAGAGCACTTGGGGAAAAATACGATTTTGTGAAAGGGGTAAATCTGCTTCGCAATTTCGGTCAGCACAATGCTCTGATGGCATCCCTTCACTATGCAACCGGGGAGTATATCCTGGGTATGGATGATGACATGCAGACCCATCCTTCTCAGATTTTTAAACTGATTGAGAAAATTCAGGAAGGATACGATGTGGTCTATGGCCAGTATGCGAAAAAGAAGAATTCTTTTCTGAAAAATTTCAGCAGTAAATTAAATGAGGTATCTTCAAGGATCCTTCTGGGAAGGCCGAAAGAAATTACTTCCAGCAATTTCTGGATCATTACGGCTCAGGTTGCCCGTGAAGTGATCAAATACGACAGCTTTAATCCATATATAGATGGTATCTTTTACCGTGTGACCCATAATATTGCAAATGTTCCGGTGGAACATCATAAGCGTGAGGTGGGAACTTCCGGCTATACATTGAAAAAGCTGATTCGGCTGTGGCTGGCTTATTGGAATTATTCGGTGATTCCCCTTCGGATTTCTTCTTTTTGCGGTGTGGCTATGGCTGGGTGCGGTTTTATCGCAGCGATTGTCACGATTATCCGAAAACTTCTGCAGCCTGGCATGACTGTGGGATGGGCATCTACCATCTGCGTTATGACCGTGTTTTTTGGACTGGTGCTGATGAGTCTTGGAATTATCGGAGAATATCTTGGCAAAATCATTTTGACCATAAATCATACCCCTCAGTTTATTGTGCGTGAGACAATAAATGCAGAGGAGGAAAAAGATGCGTAAAAAACTAATGATACTTGGTGCCGGCATTTATCAGGTCCCCCTGATTTTAAAGGCGAAAGCAATGGGACTGGAAACACTGGTTGTCAGTATAGGCGGCCATTATCCGGGAATTCCTCTGGCAGACCGTTTTTTTGAACTGGATACCCGTGATGTGGAGGGAATCCTGAAACTTGCCAGAGAAGAAGCAATAGACGGAATCTGTACGTCCGGCACGGATGTGGCGGTTCGTACCATTGGCTATGTGTGCAGTCAGATGGGGCTGCCGGGGATCTCATATGAAGCAGCCAAATGTGTTACCGATAAAGCCTTAATGAAAGATGCCTTTGTAAAAGGAGGCGTATCTACAGCCGCTTTTGAACGGATCCGTTGTCTGGATGATGGGTATGTGGCAGCTGAAAAAATGGGATATCCGGTGGTTGTCAAAGCAGTGGACAGTTCCGGAAGCCGTGGAATTCATAAGGTGGACAGACCGGAACAGCTGGAAAATGCGTACCGGGATTCCATGCAGGTAACAAAGCGGGATTATGTTCTTGTTGAGGCTTTTATTGATGCAGAAGAAATAGGCGTGGATGCTTTTGTTGGGGCAGACGGTCTGGAAATTTTCCTGCCTCATCAAAAGTTTGTGTACAAAACAGGGGGAGTCACGGTTCCTGTGGGACATAGATTTCCGTATGAAGCGGATAAAAAACAGATTGACGAAATCGAGAGACAGATTGCCCTTGCTGCAAAGGCGGCGGGACTGAAAAACTGTCCGCTGAATGCAGATGTTTTTGTAAAAGATGATAAAGTCTGGATCATAGAAATTGGGGGAAGAACCGGAGCCACCTGTATACCGGAGCTGATCTCCCTGTACAAAGGGTATGACTGGTATGAAAAAATCATACTTGCTGCGCTGGGAGAGGCGGTTGACTTTGCCAGTGACCAGGAAAATCCATGTATGGCAAAACTGATCTTTTCACCGGTGTCCGGAAAAATTACAGATATTCATTTGGAAAAGATACAGGAACTGGAAAAAGAGGGTGTGTGTGTTCAGCTGGATCTTACCGTGGGAGATTGGGCAGATGCACTGGCAAACGGAACGGACCGGACTGGCCATGTGATCGCGGCGGTGAACGAAGAAAAAACATTGGACAAGTATGCGGCACGACTGCGTTCCTGTGTGGAACTGGAACAGGGAAACCTGCAGGAATTGTGGGAAGAACATGAACGGAAAAGTGTGAACTGAAAAACATATGGAATGGATGTCCGGAATAAACTGGAAAGACTGCAGAAAGTGAGCTATATGCAGAAAAGGATAAACAGGAATCCGGAAAACAATAAAAATAAGAAGTCCATAGCAGAATCTGATTCAAAATAAATGAGATTCTGTTACGGACTTTTTTATTGCTGCGGTTTGAAAATGTATATCATTGCTTTTTTGAAACGCTGTCGAAAACATGATTTAAAACCTAATGAAAGTAATTGTATATGGTTTCGACGATATATTCTTTATCAGACTGAGTCAGGCCGTAATACATCGGAAGTCTTACAAGGCGTTCACTCTCTTTTGTGGTGCAGCGGTCTTCGCCATGAAAACGGCCATATTTTCTGCCGGCCGGTGCAGAATGAAGCGGAATATAGTGGAACACAGACATGATGCCGTGTTCCTTCAGATAAGAAATAAAACGGCTTCGCTGTTCCAAATCCGGCAGCTTGATGTAATACATGTGGGCATTGTGCACACAGTCTTCCGGAACAAAAGGCTGTTCGATGCATTCCCTTTCTGCCAGTGATTTAAGTGCCTGATCATAAAAATTGTAACTTGCCATGCGGTCATCGGCAATCAATTCCGGCCGTTCCAGCTGAGCCCAGAGATAAGCGGCATTCATATCGCTGGGCAGATAGGAAGAGCCATAGTCCTGCCAGGTGTATTTGTCAATCTGTCCCCGGAAAAACTTGCTGCGGTCCGTTCCTTTTTCACGAAGGATCTCTGCCTTATCCCGATAATATTCGTTTTTGAACAGAAGTGCGCCGCCTTCGCCCATGCTGTAGTTTTTCGTTTCATGGAAGCTGAAACATCCGAAATCACCGATGGTGCCAAGAAAACGGTTTTTGTATCTGGCGCCGAATCCCTGGGCAGCGTCTTCTACCACTTTCAGATTATGTTTTTGGGCAATATCCATAATGGTATCCATTTCGCAGGAAACGCCGGCATAGTGCACCGGTACGATTACTTTTGTTTTTTCGGTAATGGCATCTTCGATTAATGTTTCGTCAATATTCATCGTATCAGGACGGATATCCACGAAAACCAGCTTTGCACCGCGTTGTACAAATGCATCCGCGGTGGAAACAAATGTGTAGGATGGAAGAATAACTTCATCGCCAGGCTGCACATCGGACAGCAGTGCACTCATTTCCAGGGCATGGGTGCAGGATGTGGTCAGAAGTGCAAAAGGAATCTGAAAGTTTTCTTTTATCCAGCTGCTGCATTTTTTGGTAAATATTCCGTCACCGCTCAAATGTTCATTGGCGATGGTCTGTTTTATATATTCGATTTCATTTCCCGTAAAGGGAGGGACGTTAAAACTGATTTTTTTGTTCATTTGTAATTCTCTTTTCTGTACGATCTAAAATCTGTTCGAAAGAATGGAACAGAAACTGGTAGAATCCCTAATATTATACTATTTCCATAAGTAATGTCAAGGGTTGGGAAACCGGGGGCAGTGGTTGACAATTATTATTCAAGTATATAAAATAATCAAAGATATAGAAATATAAGAGGGATAAAAGGGACTTTGCTTCTGCGGCCGGCTGGCGGTAAAGCGGAGTCTTCTGAAAGGACAGAAATCATTATGAAAAAAGAAAGGTTATTTTATCTTGACTTTGTTCGTGCAATTGCGGCAATTTCAATTATTCTTACTCATTTTAATGCAAAATATTTGTACCTGAATCCGCCTGCACCGGAAAAAGCAGTCATTACAACAAGGATCAGCAATCTATATATCGGAGATTGGGGGGTATCTTTGTTTTTCATCATATCAGGTGCTGCACTGATGTATGTGTATGCGGACCGGTGTGAATTAAAATCATTTTATAAAAAGCGTTTTCTCTCAATATATCCCATGTTCTGGATGGCATATATTGGGGCATTCTGTTTTATGTTTTATGTAAACAGATCCGTGATCAGAAGCGGTATTCCAAAATGGCGTATGCTATTTTCGGTACTTGGCTTAGATGGACTTTTGCTGTCGAATGGAGTGGAGACATATTATATATTGGGAGAATGGTTTTTAGGCGTAATCGTAATGTTATATATTCTGTTTCCGCTGATTCGGAAATTACTGAATGAAAAACCTGAATTACTGTTGGTATTGACGGTATTATTATATGCAGGAGGAATTGCACTTTGTGAAATCGTGCCTTATCCGATCGCTGCATCAACCCTTATTTTTGTACGTCTGCCGGAAGTGGTTTTTGGTATGATTTTTGTAAAGTACGGGTGGAAGGTAAATTGGAAAGCTGCGGTGGGAGCACTTGCAGTGCTTGTTTTAAATGGAATGATTAAGCCGACGATTTCTTCCAGCATACAGACTACATACGTAGGGATTGCCTCTTTTCTGGTTCTGGTATTTATGTCGTATTATCTGAATTGCGGTATTATAAAATATATCTGTGGATTATTGAGTAAATATTCCTATGCAATTTTTCTTGTGCATCACATAATCATTACAAAAATGACAGAACGGTTTGACCTGACACAGATATCAAAGCTGCACAGTCATCTTTTATTTATTACGATTTGTCCTGTAATTGCTTTTTTTGCATGGACATTGTATCATGTTCATTCAAAAATTATGTCAGAATTGAAAAAAATAGATCGTGTAAAGTGCTGACTTTGAAGTTGATTGAGTAAAAAGGGAGAGGAATGGGAACTGTTTATGAAAAAAACGGTCAGAAAAAAGATTTTGATATTTACAATTTTGTTCTGTGCTGCAAATATGCCTGTTTTTACAATCCGTGCGAAGGCGGAAGTTTGCGGCACAAACCGGATTCATTTTATTGCGCTGACAGGACATAGCGATGCGATCTTGCTGGAGAGCAACGGACGGTTTGGTATGATTGATTCCGGTGAAGATACGGATTATCCGGATGGGACGGATCCGAGATATCCGCTTAGAAGCGGAATTGTCACAACAGGCGGCCATGAAGAGGATGTTATTGAATATATGAAGTCGGTTGGTGTGACAAAGGAAAATTTTGAATTTTATCTCGGAACCCACCCGCACAGTGATCACATTGGTTCTGCTGACGAGATCATCCGTGAATTTGAGCCGGATCGCGTATATATTATGGAATACAGCGATTCCTATATTTCATCATCTTCCAATCTCTGGGATAATCTGTATGTTTATGATAAAATGATTGAGGCTGCCCGGGAGGTTGGGGCAGTTTTGATTCAAAATTTTGATGTAAATGCACCGTCTATACCGGGAGAAAATCCGGAAGTTACACCGGAACCGACGGAAACCCCGGAACCGACCGAAACGCCGGAACCAACCGGGATACCGGAACCAACTGAGACCCCGGATCCAACCGGGACACCGGAACCGACTGAGACCCCGGACCCGACGGAAACGCCGGAACCGACGGAGACGCCGGACCCGACCGAAACGCCGGAACCGACGGAAACACCGGACCCAACTGAGACGCCGGAACCAACCGGGACACCGGACCCGACGGAGACACCGGACCCGACTGAGACGCCGGACCCGACGGAAACACCGGATCCAACCGAAACACCGGAATCAACTGGAGAAGAGACATTGGAATCCATATGCAGTCAAAGTGAAACAGTATCCTGCACTGCACAGGAGGGATCCGTAACTGCCAATCCACGGTTTTCGCTTGGTGAGATGCAGCTGGAAGTGGTAAACTACGGTGACGATTATAAAACTGCCCAAAAACCGGATGCAAATTATTTTTCACTTGGCGTGATCGTGGAAGTAAACGGATATCGGGCATTTCTTTCCGGTGATATCAACAATTATGATGGTGATGAGAGCCGCCTGGCTCCTTATATCGGAAAAGTAGATATATTGAAGATGGGACATCATGGATTATATGAATCAAATACACCGGAGTACCTGTACACATTGTCACCGGATTATGCGGTTGTGATGGGGCTGTTTAACAGCTGTTATAATAATACCATTACCATGAATGCTGTGAACCAGCTGGCTGAAACCAATGGAACCCGGATCTATTTTACACGGGATTTTGCCAAATCGGAGGAGGCAAAAAGTATTATATTTATGTTGGATGATCCGGATGGGGTAAAGACAGATTTTCCTTCCGATCTGCTGCAGTTTTACAGCTGTGATGCTGCAGAATACTATTATTGTTTTAAGGACGGCTATCAATTCCCCTATACAGGAACAATACTGCGGGATGGTTGGTATTACTTTTTTGAAAACTCGGAATGCTCGACAGGCTATGAAAGGGAAATCCCGTTTACGGATGTGGCCTATCATACCTGGTATGAAGATTATATACGCTATGTATATCAGAGAGGAATTATGACCGGGCTGAACGAAAAGACCTTTGGTCTGGAAGAGCAGTTGTCGCGTGCCCAGTTTGCGGTTATTCTGTATCGAATGGAAAATTCACCGGAAACATCGTATACGGGAAGATTTCCGGATGTGGAGGATAATATCTGGTATACGGATGCAATCATGTGGGCTGCCGAAAATGGTATAGTAACAGGGTACACTGCGACAGGAACATTTGGTCCGGGTGATTCGATTACCCGTGAGCAGATGGCGGTTATGATGTATCGCTATGCTGCGTATAAAGGATATGATGTTACGAAAATGACATCCCTCAGCCGGTTTCCGGATGGGTTTGCAGTAAGTGATTATGCGGTTGAGGCTATGCAGTGGATCGTGGATCAGGGAATTATTACCGGTGATAACGGTTGTCTGAATCCGGCCGGCAGTGCCACCCGCGTACAGTGTGCAGCGATTATTACAAGATTTATGGAAACATATAAGGAAGAATGAGATGTATAAACAGTATGAACCGGAAGTGTTAAAGAGGCTTCAGCAGGAAGAGCTGGATGTTCTGAAAGAGTTTATTCGAATCTGCAATAAATATGATATTCAGTATTTTGCAGTTTTTGGCACAAATATCGGAGCTATCCGTCATCAGGGATTTATTCCATGGGATGATGATATGGATTTTGGTATGCTCCGTGATGAATATGAGCGCTTTTTAAAAGTGGCACCCAGAGAAATCGGAGACCGGTTCGGCATTGCAGGGCCGGACTGTCGTCAGAAATTTTACAATTTCGTAAGCAAATTTTATAAAAAGGATACCAGATTTGCCACCATGTACGACCATGGTAATTACAACATGGGAATCAATCTTGATATTTTCGTGTATGACAATCTGGCGGATCAGGAAAAAGAGCGAAAAAGGCAGATTCGGTGTTCCGCTCTGATTCGGAGCATCTATATGATGAAAAATGTGAACTTTTATTCAAATGCAGTTTTTAAAGAAGGAAAAAGCCTGAAACGAATCCTCTGTGGTGCGGCGCACTATTTGCTGAAGGTTCTGCCGGTTACCGATGAGTTTTTATGCAGTCTCTGGAAGAGGAATGCTACAAAATATCATGGAAAAACGAAAATGGTTACCCAATTCAATGACACCATGATCCTGGAGAGCGCATTGTCTCTGGAGGATGTACAGAATCTGATCGAGGTACCTTTTGAAAATCTGATGATTAAAGTTCCGGGAAATTATGACAGGATATTGAGAAATCTGTATGGAGATTATATGCAGCTGCCGCCGCCTGAAAAAAGGCAGAATCACTATCCGTATATTCTGGAGTTTTCAAAGGAAGGGGAATAAACATGGGGATGGAGTATAAACAGTATGAGCCGGAAGTGCTGAAAAAGCTGCAGGAAACCCAGCTGGGTATTTTAAAGGATTTTATTTCACTGTGTGAAAAATACGATCTTACTTATATTATGCTTGGAGGAACCGGTATCGGTGTAGTTCGCCATCAGGGTTTCATTCCCTGGGACGATGATATTGATGTGGCTATGCCAAGAAAGGATTACGATGTTTTTCTTGCTATGCTGGAGAAAGAGATGGGAGATAAATATCGTATACAGACCCCGCTCACGGACCCGGATTATTGCTGTAACGTGACCCATATGCAGAAAAAAGGGACAAGATTTGTTCCTTACGTCAGCCGGAATATGGGCTGTGAGCTGTGTATCAGTATTGATATCTTCCCGATGGACCATGTGCCTGAGGATGAAAAAGCGAGACGGACACAGCTGAAGAAGACCTGGATGCTGAATAAACTGATTTTTCTGTGTGGAACAGGGGAACCCATTATCCCCCTTACCGGAGTGAAAAAAAAGGTGGCTTCTGTACTGTGCCGGATGATTCATGGGACACTGAAGGTACTGCATGTGAAACCGGCATTTTTATACAGACAGCTGGTAAAAGAAGCCACCAGATACAATGATCAGCCGTCACAGTATATCAATGCTTTTGAAGTGACCATGTCACATAAGGCATATATTTCCATGTCCGAGCTGTACCCATTGAAAAAAATGAGATACGAAGGCATTGAAGTGACGATGCCCAATCAATACGACCGGTATCTGCGCAGGTTATTCGGAGATTATATGACCATGCCGCCGGAAGAAAAACGGGTAAATCATTGTCCTTACATTTTAGATTTTGGGGAGGAAGAATAACAGATGAGACGGGTTATTACTTACGGAACCTTTGACCTGCTGCATTACGGCCATATCAATCTGCTGCGCCGGGCAAAACAGTATGGGGATTATTTGATCGTAGTGTTGTCCACGGATGAATTCAACTGGAATGAGAAACAGAAAAAGTGTTATTTTTCCTATGAAAAACGAAAAAATCTGCTGGAAGCCATCCGCTATGTGGATCTGGTGATTCCGGAGGAAAGCTGGGAACAGAAAGTGAATGATGTAAAGGAATATCACATCGACACTTTTGTCATGGGAGATGACTGGGAAGGAAAGTTTGACTTTTTAAAAGAGTACTGTGAGGTGGTTTATCTTCCCAGAACACCGGAAATATCCACAACGCAGATAAAAAAAGACCTGCAGATCAAATAGTACAGAGAGCGGAGTAAGATAAAATTATGGGAAGTAGGGCAAGAAAAATGCCGGACACAGCGGCTGGAAATGTATCCGGGAAAAGAAAATTTGTCTGGAATATGATCGGAAGCATGGCAAATGCGTTATCCTCCTTTGTATTGCTGACTTTTGTGACGCGAATCCTTGGAAGTACAGATGGGGGCGTATTTTCACTGGCCTTTTCAACCGCCCAGTTTTTGTCCAGCATCGGCTGTTTTGAAGCCCGCGCCATTCAGGCTACGGATGTAAAGGGTGAGCGAAAGTTCGCAGATTATTTCTGCTTTCGTGCCATGACGGCGGCAGCGATGATGCTGTGCGGCATTGTCTATGTAACAGGCGCTGGTCATACCGGTGAAAAAGCCGCAGTCATACTGATTATCTGTCTCTATAAAGTGATAGATTGCATATCGGATTCTTTTCAGGGGCTGTTTCAGGTGAAAGACCGGATCGACCTATCCGGTATGGCGCTGGGGCTGCGCGTGATTTTAAGCACGGTTCTGTTTATTATCATACTGACTGTTACCAAAAATATGGTTCTGGCATCCGTATGTATGTGTATTGTGTCTGTTTTTTATATTCTGATGTTTGACTGGAAGATTTCCCGCAGTTACGGAACCCTTTGTGAAAAACCGGATTTTTCTGCTGTAAAGACGTTGTTTTTTGCATGTATTCCACTGTTTATCGGCAATTTTATGGCCAGCTATGTGATCAATGCGCCCAAATATGCGATAGACCGGTATCTGACAGATGAAATACAGAATCACTTCGGATTTTTGCTTATGCCGGCCTTTGTGATCAACCTGTTCAGTCTGTTTGCCTTTCGTCCCATGCTGACGGCGCTTGCAGTCAGCTGGGAGAAAAAAGAACAGAAACAATTTCGCTCCATCATTGGAAAATCCATTGCCTGGATTCTGATTTTGACATTTGGGGCTGTTCTTGGGGCTTACCTGCTGGGAATATGGATATTGAACGGTTTTTCCGGGCTTGATCTGAGCGCGTATCGCCGGGACCTGGTATTGATTATGCTGGGTGGAAGCATGAACGCTTTTATTACAGTGTTTTACTATGTGCTGACCGTCATGCGGAAGCAGCTGCTGGTACTGGCCGGATATGGAATCGGTTTTGTAAGTTCGCTGATCCTGGCACCCCTTCTGGTGCAAAGATATGGGATTCACGGTGCATCTGTTTCGTACGGGCTGCCTATGATGCTGACCGCAATATTTTTTGGTGTATGCATTGTAATTGAGATGAAGAAAGAAAATAAGTGAAGCCATAGGGTTTATAAGAGGTTAAAGCAGTGAGAAAAAAATATTGTATTTTTTCAGCACAGTATTTTCCACATCTTGGCGGAGTGGAGCGTTATACGTATAATCTGGCAAGATTTCTGGAAAAACGGGGGAATGAAGTGGTAATCGTTACTTCTAACGGTCAGAATCTTCCGGCCTGTGAATGGATGGAAGGGATAAAAGTATACCGTGTTCCATGCTGGAATCTGCTGGCGGGCCGGTATCCGTTTTTAAAACCAAATAAAGAGTTTCGGAAAATTGACCGGATTCTTATGCGTACAAAATTCGACATGGTAATCGTAAATACCAGATTTTATCCCCATTCGGTATATGGTGCATATCTGGCAAGGCGGCAGAAAGCAAAATGTATTATGATTGAACATGGAACCGGTCATATGACGGTTCACAATAAAATCGCAGATGCAGCGGAACAGGTGATAGAGCACGGTCTTACACTGGTTGACAGGGTGCTGTGCAGGGAGTATTATGGTGTATCCCTGGCCTGTGTGGAGTGGCTGAAACATTTTCATATTACAGGAAAAGGCGCCCTGTACAACGCAATTGACCTTGGTTCCATAGAAAAAATCAGGGAGCAGGCACAGCGTGATTTCCGGGAAGAATATCGGATTCCGGAAGAGGCGGTGGTGATTGCTTACACGGGAAGACTTCTGAAAGAAAAAGGAATCTATCAGATGATCGATGCGGTGAAGAAGATACGAAGAAAAGATGAAAAGGTGTATCTGCTGATGGCCGGTGATGGCGATGAAGAAAAAGGGGTTCAGGCAAAAACAGATAAGGGGATCATTGCTCTTGGCCGGCTGGAATTTGCAGATGTGATTGCTTTGCTGGATACAAGTGATATATTTTGCCTTCCATCCGATTCCGAAGGTTTTTCCACCTCTTTGCTTGAGGCGGCAGCCTGCGGATGTTATATCGTTACAACTGAACGGGGGGGCGCAAAAGAACTGATTCTGAATGATGAATACGGTATGGTTATGAAGGATAACCGGCCGGAGACGGTTTTGCAGGCGCTGAGCAGCGTGTTGTCTCAGAAAAATATGCGTGAAAGAGCAGTTGAAAAAACATATCAAAGACTCAAAGATAATTTTATTTGGGAAAAGACGGCAGAAAAAGTCGAACAGATCGCTGACAGATAAAAAATGGGTCAGGATGAAGGACCTGAGAAAACAGAAGGATGGAGAAGATGAATCAGGATACTAACAGGTACTGCAGCATGGACAAAAGAGGAGTAGTAAGTGAAAAAGAGTGAAGTGCTGGTTATTATACCAGCTTACAATGAAGAGGGTAATATTGAAAAAGTAGTGGATGAACTGATACAGCATTATCCGCAGTATGATTATCTCGTAGTCAACGATGGATCGCGGGACCGCACTGCGCATATCTGCAGGCAGAAAGGTTACCGGATGGCGGATCTTCCGGTGAATCTGGGACTGGCGGGTGCTTTTCAGACTGGCATGAAGTATGCATACCGCCAGGGATACCGGTATGCAATTCAGTTTGATGCAGATGGCCAGCATCTTCCGCAATATATCGAAGATATTCTGGAAAAAATGAAAGAAGGATATGATATTGTGATCGGTTCCAGATTTGTTACGGAAAAGAAACCGGGAAGCATGCGTATGCTGGGCAGTTTTCTGATTTCAGGGGCCATTCGGCTGACAACCGGAAAAAAAGTCAAAGATGCCACGTCCGGAATGCGTATGTTCAATCGCAGTATGATAGATGAGTTTGCAAATAATCTGAATTACGGGCCGGAGCCGGATACCATATCCTATTTAATGAAATCCGGGGCGAAAGTGGCGGAAGTTCAGGTTACCATGGAAGAGCGGATGTCAGGAACCAGTTATCTGAGTGCGGGACGGGCGATCATTTACATGATCCGCATGCTCACTTCCATTCTTCTGATCCAGAATTTTCGAAAGAAAGGAGGAAAATAGAAAACATGAGTATGGGTTTGCGTGTTTTGCTGGCAGTAATGTCGGCATGGAACTTTTTGTATGTTGTATATAAAATCAGAAAATCAAAACTGCAGATCGAATATTCCGTGTTTTGGTTATTTTTCTCCATGGTACTTATCTTGATGAGTATTTTTCCGAAGGCGGTGTACTGGCTGACAGAACTTGTAGGAATCCAGTCTCCGGTCAATCTTGTCTTTCTGGCAATGATTTTTGTTTTGATCATAAGAAATTTTTCCGTGACACTGGAGCTGTCTCAGACGGAAACAAAGTTAAAAAACCTGGTTCAGGAGGTTGCCTTGATGAAAACGGCGGAAAAGGCTGAGACGATGGAAGGAATGATAAAGGAAGATGAAAAGGAATAAATTTGCTGTTCGAAATCCGCTCAGCTGGCGGCAGAAATGGATTGTTCTGATCGTCGTCTCTTTGCTTCTGGGATGTGGTGCAGAATGGCTGGTTACCAATCATACGCGAAAGATGACGGAGCAGTCCGATTTTGGAGATAATGTGGAGCTGATTCCGGAGGAATATATTACACGGGAAGAAGAGTATTATGCTCAGGACGGAAGTCTGCTTGGTGATTACCGGTGTTTTGTCATCGAAATGCCGGTCAGTTATGTAAATAAGCTGCGTTTTTCGTACACTGTTGCGGAGCCGGTGGGGCTGGAGCTGGAAGTTACGATTCAGAACGGTTATGATATGGATGAAATCATATGTATTGAAGACCAGCTGATCTCCAATGGGGAATATTCTATTGTAAATATTCAGGAAAAGGTAAAACGAATAGAAATTCCTGTACCCAAATGGGTGGAAATAAAGGACTTTGTTGTATTAAATGAGGTCGATTTTAACTCCTATCGGGCTTTGTTTTATGTTGGGATCATTGGATTGATTTTGTTTACCTTTCTGTTTGCGGATATCATCAGCGAAAAAATTGAATATGCGTTTTTGGGATTCGGGTTGGGCATAGGAATTCTGTTTATTTTATTTTTGCCTCCCCGGGGCATGAGCTGGGATGAACATATTCATATGTATAAATCATTTGATCTGTTTGATACGGGAGAGATTCAATGGAGTGAAGCTCTGGAATATATGTATAACAATCCGCAGGCACTGGAGAATGCCCCTTTTCTTTCGCGGGAAGAGAAGGCAATCCAGATTGAATACCTGAATCAGGCAGACCATAATATTACCTGTTCTTATGAAAGAAAAGGATATTCGCCTGGCGAGTTTGGTTATCTGCATATGGCAGCAGTAATCAAAGCGGCAGAAGTGTTCGGCGCCAGTTTTTATACCACATATCTTTTGGGAAAATTGGCCAATCTTTTGCTGTATTTATGTGTCATGTTTTTTGCCATAAGAATCTTGCCGATTGGGAAAAAAGCGTTAACGGTGATGGCACTGATGCCTACGCCAATGCTTCTGGCAACCGCTTATTCATATGATGCTCTGGTATTTGCATTTATTACGCTGGGAACTGCTTTGTTTGTAAAAGAGCTGCTGAAACCGGAGAAAGTGATCCGGGTGAGGACTATGCTTCTCATTCTTTGCTGTTTTCTTTTAGGTTCCGTCCCCAAAATCATCTATTTGCCGCTTGTGCTGACGCTGGTCTGTCTGCCAGTTACCAAGTTTCGGGACAAAAAAAGCTGTTATCGGTTTCGGGGAATCAGTCTGGGATTATGTTTCCTTGGAGTATTGATACTGATCTCTTTTGTGGTGTTTGGAGTTTTTTCCGGAGATATACGCGGAGGAGATACAAGTGTGACCGGCCAATTGGAATTGATTTTCAATCATCCGGTGCAGTATGTCCGGGTCTTACTTAAAGATTTTATCCGGACTGCAAGTGATTACTTTTTTGTTCAGGATTCCCTGGCCTATATGGCCTATGCCGGGTGGCATAAATGGAAATCATTTATTCTTGCAGTTTTTGTAACGATTGTGCTGACAGAGCCAAGAGTAAAATTGGATATGACACAGAAGCAGGCACTCCATGTATACAGAAAAGTGATGCTGCCACTGAATCTGGGCGTTACGGCACTTATATGGACAGCGCTGTATCTTGATTTTACTCCGGTGGGATTGACAACGATCCAGGGGGTGCAGGCCAGATATTATCTGCCCATGTTTTTATCCTATATTGTGATGCTGTTCACCAACAAAATAGAATGCAGGTGGGATAACAAAAAGTATACAATCGTGATGATGATGGCAATGCTTCTGATCTGGTGTCAGATTTTATATACAAAATTTCTGCTTCCCTACTGTATATAAAAGTGCTGGGGGAAAAGAAATCACGTATTGAACATTTATTTGAAAAATGATATAGTATATTAGATTAAGTACGTTATTCAGGAGGAAAAATAATTATGAGAACTTATCTTGTAACCGGTGGTGCAGGATTCATTGGATCCAACTATATCCACTATATGTTCAGAAAGTATGATAACGAAATTAGAATTATCAACGTTGATAAACTCACATATGCAGGTAATCTGGAGAATCTGAAAGATGTAGAGAACAGAGAAAACTACACTTTTGTAAAAGCAGATATCTGTGACAGCGAGGCAATCAACAGAATTTTTGAAGAAAACGATATTGACCGTGTTGTACATTTTGCAGCAGAGAGTCATGTTGACAGAAGTATTAAAAATCCGGAAGTATTTGTAAAAACAAACGTGCTGGGTACTCTTGTTATGCTGAATGCGGCAAAGGCAGCATGGGAACTGCCGGATGGCACATTCATGGAAGGAAAAAAATTCCTGCATGTTTCTACGGATGAGGTATACGGATCTCTGGAAAATGAAGGTGAATTTTTCTATGAAACCACCCCATATGATCCGCACAGCCCGTACTCTGCAAGTAAAGCATCCTCTGATATGCTGGTAAAATCCTATATGGACACTTACAAATTCCCGGCAAACATTACAAACTGCAGCAACAACTACGGCCCGTACCAGTTCCCGGAAAAACTGATTCCGCTTATTATCAATAATGCGCTTCAGGGCAAAAATCTTCCGGTATACGGCGATGGAAAAAATGTACGTGACTGGCTGTATGTGGAAGACCATGCAAAAGGAATCGATATGGTTCAGGAACAGGGAAGACTGTTTGAAACATACAATATCGGCGGACATAATGAAAAACAGAACATTGAAATCATCCACATTATTCTTGACACACTTCAGGAGATGCTTCCGGAAGGAGATCCGAGAAAAGAACTGGTAAGTGAAAATCTGATCACGTACGTTGCAGACCGTAAAGGCCACGACAGAAGATATGCCATTGCTCCGGACAAGATCAAAGCAGAGATCGGCTGGTATCCGGAAACCTGTTTTGCAGAAGGAATCAAAAAGACGATCAAATGGTTCTTTGAAAATGAAGACTGGATGAAAAACGTAACAAGTGGTGATTACCAGAAGTATTACGAGGAAATGTATAAATAGCAGCAAAGAAGATAGTTGGAGGTAATATCTTGTCAACTTATATTCAGAATTTTCTAAAATACAGACCGCTGCTTGCTGAACTTACAATGCGGGATATCAAGACACGTTATCGCCGTTCGGTTATGGGTGTGCTCTGGTCACTGCTGAATCCGCTGTGCACCATGATCGTACTGAGTATTGTATTTTCAAACCTGTTTAAGATGGATATAGAGAATTTCCCTCTCTATATCCTGAGTGGTCAGGTGATTTTTAACTTTTTCTCAGAGTCCACGACCAATGCTATGAATGCGATTATTGGAAGTTCCTCTCTGCTAAAAAAGGCATATATGCCAAAGTACCTGTTTGTGCTTTCGCGTGTGACTGCCAGTGCAGTAAACGTCATGGCTTCTTTTGCTGCGCTGATCGTGGTTATGCTGATAACCCGGGCAGAGTTTCACTGGACCATTGTTCTGGCAGTGATACCGATTCTTCTGGTGGTTCTGTTTGCCAGTGGTGTAGGCCTGATATTGGCCACATATGCAGTGAAATTCCGTGATATTTTACATTTATACAGTGTATTTATCACTGCTCTGCTGTACCTGACACCGATTATTTATCCGCTTTCCATGCTTCCGGGTATGGTAAAAAAAGTGGTTATGCTGAATCCGCTGACGAATATGATCCTGATGTTCCGTAATCTGGCACTGGATGGAATTATGCCGAGTCCGGTATCGTTCCTGGTGGCTCTGGCAGAAGGTCTTGTGGTTCTGGCGATTGGTATGTATGTATTTTACAAAAAGCAGGATAGTTTTATCCTGGATCTGTAGGGTAAAAAATGGATAATACGATTATTGAAATAAATGATGTGTCAGTAAAGTTCAATCTGGCGAGGGAACGGGTGAACAGTATAAAAGAATACCTGATACGTCGTGTAAAAGGCAAAATTGAATATGATGAGTTCTGGGCATTAAGACATGTGAATTTCAGTGTCAGAAGAGGTGATTCGATCGGTTTCGTGGGTCTGAACGGAAGCGGAAAGAGTACACTTCTGAAAGTAATTGCGGGCGTCTTAAAACCTACGGAAGGCCAGGTTCGGGTTCACGGAACCATTGCGCCGCTGATCGAGTTGGGAGCCGGATTTGATTTTGATCTGACTGCGAAAGAAAATGTGTTTTTGAATGGTGCTATTTTAGGTCATTCCAGAAAAGAGATGCTGGAATATTACGATGATATAGTAGAATTTTCTGAACTTCAGGATTTTATGGATGTACCGGTTAAAAATTTTTCATCAGGTATGTTATCCCGACTGGCTTTTGCTATTGCGACGATTGGAAAACCGGATATTCTGATCGTGGATGAGGTGCTGGCTGTTGGCGATTTTCGCTTCCAGCAGAAATGTGAAAAACGTATTCAGAACATGATAGGAAAAGATACGACTGTTTTATTTGTATCCCACAGCATTGAACAG
Organism: Lachnospiraceae bacterium; assembly: GCA_036310185.1. Taxonomy (GTDB): domain Bacteria; phylum Bacillota; class Clostridia; order Lachnospirales; family Lachnospiraceae; genus JALENY01. The sequence goes on from JAXJSH010000052.1 coordinate 57,148, forward strand.
GTAAAACTGATCTGTAAAAAAGCGGTATGGCTGGATAAGGGACAGGTGAAAATGATCGGCACTTCACAGGCGGTAAGTTCTCATTACGAATTGTCATAGGGCAGAGGAAAAAAAATGAAAAAAAGATTGAAGTATGTGATAGTTGCAGCAGTGATTCTTATAGTTTCATTTCTGTATGCTCATGTAGATAAAAAAATTCCTGTTTACGATGCAGCCGCAGACACATCCCTGTACGGAAATATGGGAGTGCTGGATGCCGGATTCTGCGTGACGCAGGAGTTTGTGTGCGAAAGACCGGTGCTGGATGGTGTCAGTATTAAATGCGGTACAATCGGAAGTCCGGTCACTGCAACTTATCAGTATCAGATTATGGATGCATCTTCCGGGGCTGTGCTCAGAGAAGGTACGGTTGACGGCAGTCTGATTCAAAACACCAGATACTATACAATTAAGTTCGAACAGATAGAGGATTGTCTGGACAGGGAGTTGATCTTTACCTTTCAGTCAGAAAATGCATCGGCTGCAAATGCCCTGACCATATATAATGTGCCAAAGGGTGATGAACAGGCTGATCTTTATTTGAATGAGGATGAATTTCCAGGTAATACGCTGGCTTTGAGAACAGTAAGTCATGGGTTTGATGTTGAGACTTTTGTATCGGTTGCATTCTGTCTGGTGTATCTTTATTTATTTATTAAAGTATTATATAAATTTTTCAGTTGATCGGATACGGTATGGTTGTTATTGCCATACCGTATTTTCAGAATGTGGACAATCTGGTCGGATCTGTAGTATGGGAATAAAATGGAGGCTGCAATGGCAAAGAAAGTACTGATAAACGCGTATATGGAAGGAAATCTGGGGGACGACCTGATGATCTGGATATTGGCGAAACGATATCCGAAAGTCATATTTCAGGTGTTTACACATCCGGAATATAAGGAGCGGTATAAAGCAGTAAAGAATATTAAGGTGTACAGTGCACAGGACAGGTATGTAAAATGGGCGGAACAATACTGGAAAAGGAAAACCCATGGACAGGAAGATTTTTATCTGATGAAAATGAGAAAGGCCGATGCGCTGGTTCAGATTGGAGGGTCCATTTTTCCGCAAAATCATATTTGGGAACTGGTGTATCTGTTCAATTTGAAATATAGAGAAATATGTGAAAAAGTATTTGTATGCGGTGCCAATTTCGGACCATACAAAGATGAGGATTTTGTGGAGCGCTATCGGGATCTTTTTGAAAGAACGGAAAGCGTCTGTCTGAGAGACCGGCATTCCTATCAATTGTTTTCTGATATTCCCACTGTGCGGTATGCACCGGATCTTGTTTTTGGATATGAACCCTCTGAGGACAGACAGATCCGGCAGAAAAAGCAGGTATTAATATCGGTGATCCAGATGAAAGACCGTGATGGCGATTTTGCGATTAATGGCTACTATGACGCTTATATGAAGTTTATGAGCAAACTTACAGAAAAATATGTTGATTCCGGTTATGAGATCAGGTTTGTATGTTTCTGCAAAGATCAGGGTGACTATGAGGCTGCAAAAGAGATCGAAGCGGGACTTCCCGAAGAAAAACGAAAAAAAATCAGTCATTATATTTATGAGTATGATATTGAAGAGGCGGTTGCCCAGTTTGAGGAATGTGAGATCGTGATCGGAACAAGATTTCACAGCATTATACTGGGCTGGTTAAAAGGAAAAAAAGTCCTGCCGATTGTATATGATCAGAAGACGCTGCATACACTGGAAGATTGCAGTATGCAGAATTTTGTAAGGCTGGAAGATCTGAAATATGCAGACGTGGAAGAAATAACAGAAAAGATAGAAGCTTTTCCGGAAATCCTGCGTGAAAAATATGTGAAAGATGCACAGATACATTTTGAAAAGTTGGATTGCTTTTTGGGCAAATAGACGATATAATGATATCAGTGGCATAGAAGGGGGAAGCATATGGAGCAGCCGTTAATCAGTATTGTAATGGTAAATTATAATTATGAGAATTTCATCGGAAGATCAATCGAGAGTGTGCTGGCACAGACATGGAAAAACTGGGAACTTATCATTGTTGATGACGGATCCACGGATGCTTCACCGGAGATTATAAGTCGGTACGCAGCCGCAGATTCCAGGATCAAACCATATCTGCAAAAAGAAAACAGGCATATCAGTGCGGTGACAAATCTGGGTTTGTCAAAAGTGACCGGTTCATACATAGCAAGACTGGACAGCGATGATTTGTGGGAACCGGAAAAACTGGAAAGACAGATGAAGTATATGCAGGAGCATCCGCAGGGTGCACTTTGTTTTACCAAGCTGGATATTATCAATGAGAAAGAAGAAGTGATAAATGATTCGCTGACTGATTTATACCAGCTTTATAACAGCCGCTGCCGTGACCGGAATGAATGGATACGCTATTTCTTTTTCTATGGAAATACATTGATACAGTCTACATTGCTGATGAAAAGAGAAGTAGTGGATCATATAGGAAAATTTAATCTGGCATATCTGCAGTCTCACGATTTTGATTTTTTTGTTCGTGCAATCAGAAAATATGACTTCGTATTTGTGGAAGAACCGCTGGTAAAATACCGGAGAACAGAAAAGCAGAACAGTTCCATGAATCATTTGGCTTCCCGCAGATTTGAAAATGAGCATATGAATATCCGGTATCATTATTTTGATGATATGTCCGATGACTTTTTCATAGAAGTATTTCAGAACTGTTTTATTAATAAAGATTCGAAAAGTCATGAGGAACTGTTGTGTGAGCAGGCTTTTCTGCTGTGTAAATGTATACGCACACAGGCCATAAATCCTGTATTAGGAGCAAAAAAACTGCTGGATCTCATGCAGGAACCCGCGCTGTTAAAAGTGCTGGAAGAAAAATTCCGGTTTACACCGAAAGATTTTTATAAAATATCGGATCAGTCCATGTTTTTTGATGAGAGCATGATGCAGGAGTATGAACGGCTGCAAAGAGAAGTGGAAGGATGCAGGAAACAGATACAGATATTGGAAGGGCAGAATCAGACTTTGACCCGGGTTCTGAAAGAATCAGAAGATCAAAATCAGTATCTGAAAGAAAAAATTTATCAAATGGAACAGACGAAAGTCTGGAAATTAAGAAATTTTGTAAAAGGTGAGAAATAAGGAAAGGAGAATGAAGTTTATGAAAAAAAGAGTATTAGCAATGGTACTGGCTGCCGCCATGTGTATGACAATGTTACCGGTTATGGCAGCCGATGAGACAGAAGAGATACCGATTTCGGAAGAACAGAAAACGGCGATTGATCCGGATACAGCACAGATTTATGAATCCGGTGATTATCTGTATTATATCCGGGAAGATGAGACGGCAGGTATATATTACTATACCGGAACCGATACCTCAGTAGTGATTCCGGATGAACTGGATGGTTACCAGGTGACGGAGATTGATGAAAGAGCGTTCTGGGTAGAGACTATGATTACCGATGTAGTGATCCCGGAGGGTGTGGAAAAAATTGGTTCATATGCGTTTGCTTCATGGGAAGACGGTCAGTTTTATGAGACGGCCCTGAAAAGTGTAACCATTCCGTCTACGGTCAGGGTAATTGGAGATCATGCTTTCTGTGGTGCTACGGAACTGACCTCACTCACGCTTCCGGAAGGAGTGGAAGAAATCGGCTGGGGTGCATTTGCATATTGCTTCGGATTACAGGATTTTACGATTCCGGCAAGTGTGACAACCATCGGAGACGGATCATTTGCGGGATGTCTGAGTATGGAAGAAATCAGAGTTGCTGATGGCAGCGAGTATTTTGCAAGTTATGACGGATGCCTTTATGATAAAGCATTGACCCGTTTATATGCGGTACCGGCTGCGAAGACTTCCGTTGTTCTTCCTGATACATTGACCATGATTGGTAATATTGCGTTTGAAGCATGTTATTATATTAATGAGGTTATCCTGCCTGACGGTGTTACGGATATTGATGTGGCCGCCTTTATGGATTCCGGTATAACCGGTATTGTGATTCCGGATGGAGTAACCGAGCTGAAAGATTATACATTCCTTTTATGTGCAAATCTGGAATCCGTTACAATTCCGGCTTCCGTTGCAACATTTGGCGAAGATGTGTTTACGGAAACATCAGAAGATCTGGTTTTGCGCGTGTATGAAGGATCACAGGCCGAGGCATATGCAATCGAAAATGGAATCAGATATGAGCTGATTGTGGATGACGATGCAGTATTTTCGGATATATCTGAAAATGACTGGTTTTATAATGAAGTTATGTATGTAAATGAAAAAGGTCTCATGACAGGTATGAATGCAACAACCTTTGGACCGTATGAAACATTGTCCCGCGCCCAGTTTGCCGTTATCCTGCATCGAATGAATGAAACACCGGAAATGACATATCTGCCCACATTCCCGGATGTTCCGTCAGGTTATTGGTTTACAGATGCCGTTCTTTGGGCAAATAAGGCAAATATTGTGACCGGTTATTCAAATGGATATTTTGGTACCTCCGATGCGATTACCCGTGAACAGATGGCTCTTATGATGTATCGCTATGCGAAATATAAAGAATATAGTGTGGGCGGCGCAACAGACTTCAGCCGGTTTACAGATGCATGGAAAGTAAGCAGCTTTGCGAAAGAGGCGATGCAGTGGGCGGTTGGAAACGGCATTATTACCGGTAAATCCAACGGAACCATTCTGGATCCTCAGGGAATTGCGAGCCGTGCGGAATGTGCGATTATTATTAAGAGATTTGTGGAGAAATACGAAAATTAGCAGCAGGAGAATGTACTGCATTCGAATCAGGTATTAATTGAGAAATAAAGTATGAATCAGAAGTGCCTCTGAAATCCGCCATGGTTTTCAAAGGCACTTTGTTTACTGCAGGCGGGTGAAGAGGAATCCGTGGAGGTCTGGCAGGATACGGTAAGACACATAAACCCGCTGTATGAAGATACTGAGACAATAAGTATACTGCAGCAGCCCCGATATGCAGCAGAGACGAGCAGTTCGGTTTATTATACCAGTTTGGCGGATGCCGCTGAATCCGTTCGGGAACAGCTGAGGGAGCGTGAGCAAACAGTTGTGGTACGTTATCAGGTTGCATCGGGCGCATATGACAGATCTCTGGCTAATCTCATTTTTTCAGAGGCAATTGCACATACAGGCGTACCGACAGAGGGAGATTATCTTCGTTATCAGTACGGCGGCTGGACATGCGGTATCAGTATCAGTGACAATGGTACAACCTGTAAACTTACATTTTCCTATGCAATGACGTATTATACGACGGCTGATGAAGAGGAAGAAGTAGATGCAAAAGTTCAGGAAGTAATCAGCAGCCTTGCGCTTGATGGAAAAAACGAGTATGGAAAAATAAAGAGTATTTATGATTATATCTGTGAACATGTGGTCTATGATTATGAACATCTTTCCGATACTTCTTATAAAACCCAGTTTACGGCATATGGCGCGTTGATTGATGGAACTTCGGTGTGTCAGGGATACGCGGTGCTGTTTTACCGTCTGGCACTGGAAGCGGGGATTGATGCAAGAGTTATTATTGGAGAATCCTATGGTGAAGGCCATGCGTGGAATATTGTACGGATAGGTGAAAAATATTATTATCTGGATTCTACCTGGGATGCAGGAAATACATTTTATCGCTATTTCTTAAAAGGTACTTCTGATTTCACGGCTCATGATAACGATGCAGAATACAGTACGGATGATTTTTTTCAGCAATATCCGGTTTCAGCAAGTGCCTACGTGAAATCAGACAGTGATGACATCATGCATACACCGGTACTGCAGGGATATAAAGACAGTACCTGCACAGAAGAGGGATATACGGGAGATACCGTTTGCTCCGAGTGCGGCGAACTTCTGAAAAAGGGTGAATCCATTATGATGAAAGATCATGAGTGGGATTCAGATTATACGATTGATCAGCCTGCGGCCTGTACCGTTGCTGGAAGCAAAAGCATTCACTGCAGTATTTGTGATGCCGTGAAAGAAGGAACGGAGCAGAGCATCGCGGCCACCGGACACAGTTGGGGAACAGGAAAAGTGACGGCAGCAGCGACCTGTACAGAAGCCGGAACAAAGACATACACATGCAGTTCCTGTAATGCAAGCAGAACAGAGAGTATTGCGGCCACCGGACACAGTTGGGGAACAGGAAAAGTGACGGCAGCAGCGACCTGTACAGA
>JAXJSH010000053.1:0-48860 GCA_036310185.1 Lachnospiraceae bacterium
AGGAGGAAAAAACAGATGAAAGAGAAGATATTTATTATAAGCGGACTTCTGGGAAGCGGTATTGCTTCTCTGTTTGGAGGCTGGGATCTGGCATTGCAGACGCTGCTGTTATGTATGCTTGTGTACTGGTTTACCGGTGGCATCCTGCTTCCGGTACGTTTACCGCTATTGCAGAAGGAATCCTGGCGGCGGAAGGTTTTTATAAAGGAGCAATTGATGCGGAGTTCGGAAGTCTGCTTGAACAGGCTGTAAAAAATGTTCAGAAAGAAAACGGGCTGGACAGGGATGGAATCCAGATGGTACGCTATCAGTATGACAGTTGGGGAAGACCGCTGGATGATGTTACTGGTGTGGGAATAGCCAATGATGTAGTAATAGCACAGGCTACGGTGATTTTGTGGGATTATGCATTGGCGTTTGCGTATTAGAAAGGGAATAAATATGAAGTATTTGACGTTAGGTAATGGTTTGTCAGTTTTATTTCATCAAATGCAAAACACGCATTCTGTGACTGTTGGATTATATGTAAAAGCCGGATCTGGTTATGAAACAAGTGAGTATAATGGGATTACTCATTTATTAGAGCATCTGCACTTTCGAAAGTTGGGAAAATATTCTCAAGAAGAGCTTTATTACAAAATGGAAAGTATGGGAAGTACATTACGTGCAGCAACATATTGCAATTTTTTGAAATTTACAATGAAAGTAGTTCCTGAAAAAATTGAAGAATGTATTGATATATTCCAGGAATTGATTGTGACAAAAGAGTGGATGGATGAAGAAATTAAACAGGAAAAACAGGTGGTTATAAATCAGATTTTGGAAAAAGGAAATTACATTACAATAGACAGAGAGGTTAGAAAGAATATTTTTAAGGACCATGGACTGGCGAATGAAATTATGGGCAATATACAAACCGTCAATAATATTAGAAAAACTGATTTGGAAAAATATAAAAAAGAGATGTTCCTCTAATATGATGGTCTGTATTACTGGAAACTTTACTGAGTCAAAACGGGAAAAAATTTTAAAAAGATTAGAAGCACTTGAAATTTTAGAAACAGCAAATAAAAAAACGCTCTTTGCGCCTGATTGTTTTTGTACCAGAAAACCGGATATTTATTTCAGATTTGTGCAGGATAATAATCCTTTAGATGTTAATTTGTCATTTGATATGCTTTATAATGAAGAATCTAAAGATTTATTAACAATAATGAATTGTATTTTAGGAGAAGGTGTGGGATCTAAACTCCAAAGACGTATACGTGAAGAACAATGTTATTCCTCCGATATCGCATCATTTATTGAATGGTATCCGAAATTTGCGGTGTTGCATATTAGTTTTACTGTAGAGAAGAGGGCATTTTTAAATTGTTTAAGAGATATTATAATTGTTTTGAAATCCTTAAAGACTACGATCTGTCAGAGAGATTTAGATGTAACACTGCCATTTTATACTACAAATCAAGTGTTTTATGAAGATGATACCGAAGAAATGAACTTCCAATTAGCTTATAATGAATTTGTGCTGGGCATGACTTATGAAAGTAATGGTTTGAAGAATAATTGTGAGACTATATTAGCATTACAAGATATGGCACAGAAGGTGTTCAGAAAAAATAATATGTCAATTGTAGTGGTGGGAAATACCAGAAATATAACAAAAAAATCCATTAAGGAATTAGCAGAGCTTTTATAAAGGGCTTCAGGAACTTGCTGACAAGTGTGTTTGGACGCTGTGGCTATCCAAATGCGCTGCCTGCCCAAATGCTTATGGGGTGCCCAATGGCATGTTGTGCGTGGTGACGGCAAAGGTTATATTAATGTTTACCCGGGTGGGAACAGGAAATCATGGCAGAATAAACGGTATTTGGAATATTTAATCTAAAAAAAGAGAAATTCCAAAATGATTTTATTTTCAGTATGAGCGGATGATTGTTTATAATAAGGTAAAAAAATGGACTGGATTAAACAGCCGCAGACCTGTTAAGAAAAAGGCCTGCGGCTGTTTGGCGTCTGGGAAGATCACTTTAATAACTTCTGTCTGCAAAATAAGAAGTTTCCATATATTTTTTTACATCACTGACCTGTTCAAAGTTGCCAAGCGCCCACATGAGCTTCATGACCAGTGACTCTGTGGTCATATCGGCTGCCACAATGACATTTTGTCTGGCAAGCTTCTGACCGACCTCATAGATATCAAGATCGATCCCTTCATAAATACATTGAGTCGTGATCACAACAGCAAGTCCGGCTTCCACCAGCTCGTGCACCTTTGATACGATATCATGATCAACATTTGGGATTCCTCCGATGCCGAAGCTTTCAATGATCACACCTTTATAATGGTCTTTGATGAGATCAAAAATCTGGGGACCGATACCCGGAAAGATCTTCAGTACAAAAATATCCGGGCACAGTTTTGTTGAAACAGAAAACGGTCCTTTCACTTCAGGTCTGATTTTTTCCCAATGATCACCATACATCAGTGCCTGATTATAAGTAATTCTTCCCAGTTTAATCTCCGCGATTACAGGGAAATTGATACTCTTGAAAGCATCTTCGCTTCTGGTTTTCACTTTCATGGCATGCGTTCCGCTGATAATAGAACCGTCAAATGCCACATAAACTCCTACAACATCTTCGCAGGCAAAACGAATCGCATCAGAAAGATTTTTCTTTGCGTCGGTATACAGTGCTTCAATCGGAATCTGAGAGCCTGTCAGTACCACTGGTTTTTCCAGATTATTCAGCATATAAGTCAGTGCTGCCGCTGTATATGCCATAGTATCGGTACCATGGCTGACAACGAATCCGTCATATTCATCATAGTGTTCCTGAACTGCTTCCGCAATCTTTACCATGAGTGTCGGATTCATATTGGTGCTATCCACACTCATAACTGACACGCCTTCCAGATGACAGATTGACTCAATTTCCGGAATATAAGATAACAACTGTTTTACGTCGATGGATGGTGTTAATCCATCTTCAGATTCAGAGGAGGCAATAGTTCCTCCGGTAGCGATCAAAAGTATTTTTTTCATATATTCTTACTCCCGTGCTTCTTCCAGTTTTGTTGCTTTCAGACTGTTTCGAATCTTGTCATCATTTTTGTTATCCCACATACAAATTCCGGTAAATCCAAAGAAGATGGCAACGATGATACAGGCAAAGTTAAACCACATATATGGGATATACGAAAGTGTTGATACACCCAGAATCGTAGCCATGTAAATACCATTGTCACTCCATGGAACCATACCGGCTGTCAAAGTACCGCCAATTTCGGCATTACGTGACAGAACCTTTCGGCTGTAACCCATTTCATCGTATTTATCTGCCATGATCTTCGGTGTTAAAACGAGGGATACATACATTGCGCTGCCCAAGAGACATCCTAAGAAACCAACGATGATTGTAAAGATTGTAAGGGTACCGCCATTGTTGATGATACCATATACTTTTTCAGCAATCGCTTTGATGATGCCCACTTCATCCAAAAGACCGCCAAATCCAAGGCCCATGATAATGATAGCAATAGACCAGAGCATACTGTTAATTCCGCCTCGGCTCAGCAGAGAATCAATAAATGTTACGCCTGTGTTCATTTCCAGCTGTGCCCAGGCTGTAGAGATAGCCTGAATTGGTGAAAGATTCTGGAAAATGATTCCCCATACGATACCAAGTACTGCACCAAATGTGATAACCGGCAGAGAAGGCATTTTTAAAACCAGCAGTGAGATTACAACGATCATTGGGATGAAAGCCAGAAGACTGATGTTAAAATGCTCCTGCAGAGATACCATTACAGATTCAACTTGTGCCATATCTGTAGCACCGCTGCCCAGTACAAAACCTGCAATTGTAAAAGCAATCGCAGAAAGACCAAAACCAATAAATGTGGTTGGCATGATACCTTTTACGTGTTCGATTACGTCGATGTCTGCCATAGCAGAGGACAGTACACAACTATCGGAGATTGGTGATAATTTATCTCCAAAGTATGCACCTGAAAGAACTGCACCAGCTGTGATAGGAGCAGGGATACCAAGACCAGCACCGATACCCATCATTGCAATACCTGCAGTACCAGCTGTTCCCCATGATGTACCTGTAGCCAGAGAAGTGATACAGCACAGCACGAGAGTTGCCAGCAGGAAGATGGATGGATGAATTATTTTCAGTCCATAATAAATCAAACTGGGAACAATACCGCTGGAAATCCATGTTCCGACCAGCGCACCGATTACCAGCATGATCAGAACTGCGCTCATCCCGTCATAAATACCCTTGCAAAGAGCATGTTCCATTTCGCCATAAGAGTGGCCATTCATCTTACCAACAGCCATAGCTAAAAACCATGCGGCTAAAATTGCAAGATGAATCTCAAGTCCAAACTTATTGCACAGAAACGCCATAATTAAAAAGCCGCCTAACACGATGACAGCCTGAAGTAAACTGGCTGATTTTTTCTGCATAAAAACTACCTCCTGATCTTTTTTTGTAATAATCGATTATTTTTGGATATATCCACTTAAGTAAAGTTATTATATATTATTATTCCAAATAGAACAACGCATATTAAAAGCCTTATTTTTCCACCTTTTCTTCTCTCATTTTGAGAGCTTCGGTTACAACGCTGCAGAATACATTCTCGCTTTCCTCTGTCTGTACATATCTATAAATTATATGCTTTTTTCGGGTGTTTTATCTAAAAGAAATGCATTTATTACGCTTTTGTTGTATGTTTTTCACAACTATCATTTTGAGGGTATTATATCAAAATGAGAGTAAAAAGAAGATTTTGGATGATTTGTTATTTGATATCTCTTGTTATTTCGTGTTAAACTGTTTACAAATATTGAAAAAAGACAGCATTCGGGCCTGTCGCAGATGGTGTAATTTTACAAAAGGAGCTGCTATGAATAATATTTTATGGGAAATGAGATCATCGCTTATTCGTTATTCCGAGATCATTTCAAATATAACGGATTCGGTGGTATCCATTATTGATAATCAAATGATCCGCATCCTCTACGAGGGCGGAAACTGGAGAGATGATGTTGGGAAGGACTGTGCAGAAGTAGGACATATCGCCAGCTATGCCCTGAAAACCGGCCAGTCTCAGATTATGCTGGAGCCGGCAGGCCATATCGGCTGCAAAAAATGTACCTACAAACCCCACTGCAAAGAAAAGGTGGAAATGTGGACCCCGATCATTGCCAATCAGGAAACATTGGGAATCCTTGGTTTTGTGGCGGAAAAGACAGAGACCGAAGAAAAGATTCTGGAGGATCCCCAGATTTATCTGGAATTTTTAGAGAAGATCGCGGATCTGATTGGCTATGAGGCTATACAGCTTATGGAAAACCAGCAGGAAAAAGCGCTGGTCATGCTGATGGAATCTGTCCTGGAACAGTTTGAATCAGGAGTCATGATACTGGATCAAAGCGCCCGGATCACCCGGATCAACAAACTTGGAAATGCCATTTTAAAAGAAAAATTCTATGACTTTGAACAGTTTCCTTTTGAAATCCGTTCCACAGGCGAACAGACCGGTCGTTTTAAAGAATTTGAGCTGATACAGGGGGAAGAAAGCCTTCTGGTAGTCGGAAGTCTCCATAAACTGAACCAGAGGAAATACGATACGGTACTATTTTTTACAGACATGAAGAAGCTCCGTGCTTCCCGAAATAAGATTTCTTCGTACCAGTCCATCACCGGAAATTCCAGAGCGATGCAGGATCTGCGCACAAAAATAAAAATAGCAGCAAAATCTCCTTCCTGTGCTCTGATTTATGCGGAAGAAGGACTGAATAAAAAATTATACGCACGAGCTATCCACGATGAGAGCGACCGCAGAGAAAAACCATTCGTGATCATTGACTGCCTGACACTTCCCCGAACAAATGTAGAAAAATATCTTTTTGGTTCGGTGTCATCCGCCGGCGGCGGAGGGTATGGCAAAGTGGGGCGTATTGAAGCGGCTAATGGCGGAACTCTGGTACTGAACAACATTGAAGGCCTGTCGCCGGAAGTACAGGAGCTGTTCCTGCAGATGATCGAGACGAAGAAGATCACCCGTGTTGGTTCCGGGAAAAAACGCTCCGTTGATCTCAGGATCATTGCCACAACCAAAAAGGATCTCTGGAAAATGTCAGCGGAAGGAACGTTCAGCAGCGATCTGTATTATTCGATCAGTGTCATCCCCATGACGATTCCTTCTCTGCGGGATCGCAGGGAGGATATCCGTTCCATGGCAGCTGCATACATTCGGGATTATGCCAGACAGCTGGATAAAACCATCTACAAAATTGACGAAGGTTTCTGGAATGTGATAGAGACCTATGACTGGCCGGGAAATATCCAGGAACTGAAAAGTACGATGGAATACGTGGTGAACATGATGATGGATTCGGATGAGATCCGGGCAGATCTTCTGCCGGAGCAGATCCGTCCTGCAGCAGACAGCCCAGGCTCTGTACAAATGACTCTGGAAGAGTTGGAAAAAGAGTACATGCAGCGAGTCTGGGGCGTGTATGAAAGAAAAGGATATACCCGTGAAGAAATCGCCCATGTACTCGGTATCAGCCCGGCCACACTTTACAGGAAGATCAAAAAATACGGATTGTGATCCATTATTCATCCGGTGATGCGATCTGGATAAACTCCTGCATGGCGCGGGTGAGATAGGCATTCTTTTTGTAATAAAGATATACATCCCTCCGGGCCTCCGGGGCATCGATCTTATAGTAGAGCACAGAAGGGTCTATATGCAGGTGTTTGACCAGCATATCACTGACAACCGAAATCCCCATCCCAAACTGTGTAAGATGATAGGTAGTCATAACCTGATCCAGTTTCAATATGTAATTGAGCTGGATTCCCTCCCGTTGACAGAGCGCATCGATACGTTCTCTGGTATCATTATGGGAGCGCAAGACCAAAAAAGGATCATCTTTAAATTTTTTCAGAGGAACGCCCCGGACCCGCGGGTTCCGGTGGAGGTTCTTCTGCACATCATCAAATGTGAGCTGATAGCTGGAAACCCTTTGGTTGCTGCTGAAGGAGGCAGGGACCGCCAGCAGGAGATTCTCCTGAAAACATTTTTTTCTGTGATAAATCCTGGAGTCGAAAGTATAATTGTCTATTACGATATCCAGCTCTCCCTTGAACAGCTTCTGCTCCAGCTCCAGCGTGGAGCCCTCATAAAAGTTCAGATCCACAAGGGGATATTTTTTTCGAAACTGCTCTATGAACGGCGGAAAGATAAAAGAGGCGAAAAAATTGGTGCCGCCCAGGGACAGGTTTCCCGCTTTCAATTCCTGAAACTTTCCGATCTGATAAGCAAATTCATCTTCCAGATCCAGTATCTTCTTGGCAGTCCGTATGTATTCCTTTCCGCATTCCGTCAATTGGATGGGACTGACGCTTCTGTCAAAAAGCGGGGCACCGACCTTCTTTTCTATCTTTTTGATCGCGGCACTGAGTGCCGGCTGCGAGATATACAGATTCTGTGCAGCCTTTGAAAAACTCTGTTCTTTGTAGACTTCCATTACATAATTCATTCCGTAAAACATATGCCGATCTCCCTGAAAAATAAAAATGTGCTTCTGTTTCGTACATCCTTGCGGCTTCCATGAACGAAACAGAAGCACATTTTTGTATCTGTAAAAATAATAACCCAGTTTTTTGTATGATGCAACTATAGTTCATAATTTCGAAAAAATCACACCATAATATATATAAATAAATACTTATATAAAATAAGAAACACACATGACTATAATTCTTGTTTTTATAAGCTTTTAAACCGTTTATATAACCGTTTGCCTATGATAATTATAGAGTTATAAGTATTTGCTTTTTGAGCAGGCAATTTTTATAATAAAATCATCATAAACAGATTGGTACAAAGGAGAAGGTAATATGAATTATGCAGAAGAATCACTGAAAATGCATTATGACCTGCGTGGAAAAATCGAGATTACATCCAGAGCGCCAGTGGATACAAAGGATGCTTTGAGTCTTGCTTACACACCAGGGGTAGCACAGCCTTGTCTGGAGATTCAAAAAAACGTGGACAAAAGTTACGAGCTGACCCGCAGATGGAACACAGTAGCTGTTGTAACAGACGGTACAGCAGTACTGGGGCTGGGAGATATCGGGCCTGAAGCCGGAATGCCTGTAATGGAAGGAAAATGCGTGCTGTTCAAAGCCTTTGGAGATGTGGACGCGATTCCCCTATGTATTCGGAGTAAAGATGTGGATGATATCGTAAAAAGCGTAAGTCTTCTGGCAGGAAGTTTTGGCGGCGTAAACCTGGAGGATATTTCCGCTCCCCGCTGCTTTGAGATCGAAGAAAAACTGAAGCAATGCTGTGATATTCCGATTTTCCATGATGACCAGCATGGGACCGCGGTGGTGACCCTTGCAGGGCTGATCAATGCTTTGAAGGTCGTAGGCAAAAAACTGGACGAAGTTAAGATTGTAACATCAGGAGCGGGAGCTGCCGGGATCGCAATCATAAAGCTTCTGATGTCCATGGGCTTGAAGAACGTTATCATGACAGACCGCAGAGGTGCGATCTATGAAGGCCGGGAAGGATTGAATGAGATCAAAAAAGAAATGGCAAAGATCACCAACCTCCAGTGCGAAAAGGGTACGCTGTCACAGGTGATCCACGGTGCTGATGTATTTATCGGAGTTTCTGCTCCTAATACTTTAACCGCAGATATGGTAAAAACAATGGCGAAGGATCCTGTCATTTTCGCATGTGCAAATCCGGAACCGGAAATTTACCCGGAAGAAGCCATCAAAGCCGGTGCAGCAGTCGTATCGACCGGACGATCTGATTATCCAAATCAGGTAAACAACGTACTTTGTTTCCCTGCATTGTTCCGTGGCGCACTGGATGTACGTGCAGCAGATATCAATGACGAAATGAAGGTTGCAGCCGCTTACGCAATTGCCAGTCTTGTTGACGAATCAGAATTAAATGCAGAATATATTTTGCCACATGCTTTTGATCCACGAATCAAAGATACTGTGGCAGCAGCAGTTGCTGAAGCCGCAAGAAAGACAGGTGTAGCAAGAATTTAACCTGTGATATACAGGACAATATCATTTTAATTCAAAAAACAGTTGGCATATATGCCGATCGTGTAAACTACAGAAAATGGAGGATTGAAATAATGAATAGAGAAAATGCTAACTTCCGTACAGAGAAAGATTCCATCGGAACAAAAGCTGTTCCTGAGGAAGTATATTATGGTGTGCAGACACTGCGTGCTGCAGAAAACTTTCATATTACAGGTTTAAATATGCATCCGGAAATCATCAACAGCCTTGCCTATATCAAAAAAGCTGCTGCAGTTACAAACTGTGAAGTTGGAATTCTGGACAGAAAGATCGCTGACGCTATTTCCAGAGCATGTGATGAGATCTTAGATGGAAAACTGCATGAAGATTTCATCGTAGACCCGATTCAGGGTGGTGCCGGAACTTCCATTAACATGAATGCCAACGAAGTTATCGCAAACCGTGCCATTGAGCTCCTGGGTGGACAAAAGGGTGAATATTCTATCGTAAACCCCAATGACCACGTAAACTGCGGACAGTCTACAAATGACGTAATCCCAACTGCCGGAAAGATCACTTCTCTCCGTCTGCTGAAAAACCTGAAAAAAGAGCTGTTCAGACTGCACAAAGCTCTGGTTGGAAAAGCAGAAGAATTTGACCATGTCATTAAAATGGGCCGTACACAGATGCAGGATGCAGTTCCGATTCGTCTGGGTCAGGAATTCCGTGCATATTCTGTTGCAATCATGCGGGATATCCATCGTATGGACAAAGCGATCGAAGAAATGTGTACCCTTAACATGGGCGGTACAGCAGTAGGAACAGGTCTTAATGCAGACCCTGCATACCTGAAACGAATCGTACCAAACCTGTCTGAATTAACCGGTTTGAAACTGTATCAGGCATATGACCTGATTGATGCTACACAAAATCTGGATTCTTTCGTTGCTGTATCTGGTGCTGTCAAAGCCTGCGCAGTTACTCTCTCAAAAATCGCAAATGACCTGCGGCTGATGTCATCTGGTCCAAGAGCCGGATTTGGAGAAATCAACCTGCCGGCAAAACAGAATGGTTCATCCATCATGCCTGGAAAAGTAAATCCAGTAATTCCTGAAGTAGTAAACCAGGTAGCATTCAACATCATCGGAAACGATATGACAATCACCATGGCTGCAGAAGCTGGTCAGCTGGAACTGAATGCTTTCGAACCAATCATCTTCTACTGTATTTTCCAGTCTATCGATACACTGGCTTATGCAGTACAGACCTTCGTGGATAACTGTGTTTCCGGTATCACAGCAAATGAAAACAGATGCCGTTATCTGGTAGAAAACAGTGTTGGTATCATTACAGCGATCTGTCCTCATGTGGGATACCAGAAAGCTGCTGACATTGCAAAAGAAGCAATTAAAACAGGCGAATCTGTTCGTTCTTTAATTCTGAAAGAAAAATTACTGACAGAAGAAGAACTGGATGAAATCCTTGAACCTGTACATATGACAGAACCGGGTATTTCTGCGAAGGGACTGCTTGCAAAAAAGAATAGCTAACTCTGAATTATTCACCGCAGAGCGGTGAATGATTCGGGTTAAATAAATTTGTAGTAACTGAAATGGGGAAGTGGACAAGGTTTAACATCTGCCACTTCCTTTTTTTGCCCTTTTTGAAGGAGTTTGAAGAAAAAGAGTAAAAAAGGCAGGGACCGTTAGCAGATTATTTGTCTGATGAGGTACAGGGGAGTATTCAAAATACCTTTTGACCCCAACATCATTATCATGTTATAATGCAAAAAGATTGCAAAGGGGTATCTGTCTACAGTCGTAGGCCGGATACCCTTTTTCTATTACCCACAGGTGTGACACAGAATGGAGTTGATTGTATGTACAAAATTATGCTGGTAGGAGATGACGGAACAATACAGAATACATACTCAGACATGGAGGTATGGGAGCGATGTGGATTTCAGATTACAACACGGACGGATTTCGGATCTTTTGCATTGAACGAAACCGACAAAGAGAACCCCGATATTATTTTTGCTGTAAATCCTCTTAATCAGGAAGATCTGGAACCGATGCTGATGCAGTTAAAAGAAATGCTGGATACCCGTGAGGAAGGGACAGATATGCAGAAGATCCTTGCGCAGATCATACCCGAAAAATCCGCACTTTCCGACATACTGATCAGAAATGTGGTTCATCGGCTGGAAACGAACATGCAGCATAATCTCAGCATAGAAGAAATTGCTGAGTCCCTGCACATGAATAAAGATTATCTGGGAAAACAGATCAAAAAGAAAACGGGTCTGCCATTTCGTATTCTGAACAATCGGGTAAAGGTAGAATACGCAAAAAAACTGATAAAAAATGGCCGTTATAAAATATATCAAATCAGTGAAATGCTGGGGTATGCTTCTCCGGATTACTTTGCCCGGATCTTTAAGAATGAAGTGAAAATAACCCCTGCAGAATACAAAACCAGGTGTGAGTCTGATTTTTAGCAGGAAAACACTGGTTTTTACGGTATGAATTTTCAGACATTTATGATAAATTTCTTTTATCATTAAATGAAGCGCTGATTTGATGGAAATGAAAATATGGGTATAAGACGAAGAAGTCATTATCGAAAGATAATGGCTTTTTTTGATTCCAGAGCAATGGTAAAACTGGTGTTTTCATCAGAAACTGAGGAGAACGACTAGAAAGTGAGGCAGTATTATGAAAAGAGATTTATTTGTGAAACTGACAGCAATGGCGATGACAGCCCTTATGGCATTTTCCATGGCGGGCTGCGGAAAAACAGAAGAAGATTCAAAAGTTGTTAAAGTAGGACTTTTACACTCACAGACAGGATCCATGGCAATTTCAGAACAGGCCGTACTGGATGCGGAAAAACTGGCAATAGAGGAAATCAATGCAGCCGGCGGTGTGCTGGGATGTCAGATTGAATATCAGGAAGAAGACGGTGCTTCTGATCCGTCTACATTTGCTACAAAAGCAGAAAAATTAATTGATCAGGATGGTATTACGACAGTATTTGGCTGTTGGACCTCATCTTCCCGAAAAGCGGTAAAATCCATTTTTGAAGATTACAATGCACTGCTGTTCTATCCGGTTCAGTACGAGGGCATGGAATCCTCCAGCAACATTGTATATACAGGTGCAGCGCCGAATCAGCAGATTGTACCGGCTATTGATTATCTGATTGAACAGGGTTACACAAAATTCTTTTTACTTGGTTCTGACTATGTGTTCCCGCGTACCGCAAATATGATCATTAGCGCGCAGGTCGAAAATGCAGGTCTGGAAGTTGTTGGTGAGGAATATGCGGATATGTCTCAGACTGATTTTGCGGCTATTATCGCAAAGATCGAAGAGGCCAAACCGGATGTTATCATTAATACATTGAACGGTACCGGAAACGTATCTTTCTTTAAACAGATGTCAGAGAAAAATTATACAAGTGAAGATTACATGACCATGTCCTTCTCAATTGCAGAAGAAGAAGTGGCAACCATTGGTTCTGATATTCTGAAAGGTCATATGGTATCCTGGAACTATTACCAGACAACTGAGACAGAGAAAAACGAAGAATTTGTAGCAGCTTATAAGGACGCTTACGGCGAAGACAGAGTAACTTCCGACCCGGCAGAAGCCGCTTACGATGCTGTATATCTCTGGAAAGCGGCATGTGAAAAAGCAGGCAGCTTTGAAGTAGATGATATTTTAGCTGCAATTGAGGAAGGCGGCATTACCTTTGATGCACCGGAAGGAACAGTAACCATTGACGGAAGCAATCATCATCTGGCAAAACCGGTTCGTATCGGTCAGGTTGGTGACGATGGTCTGATTTATGAAGTATATTCCACAGATGCTCCGGTAGATCCGGATCCATATCTGGAAAACTATGACTGGGCAGTGGAAGCGGGAATCAAACCTTTGGAAGAATAAGAGGAAAAAAGAAAAACAGCAGGGACTGCAAAGCCGCAGTACTGCTGTTTTTCTGCTTTTTTTTAGAAGACAGATGTATGACGCAGGACGTATCATACATAACAAATACAGAGTTGGAGGTGCGGATTGTGGCAGATCTGATCAATACATTATTTAACGGGCTGAGCCTGGGCTCAATTTATTTGCTGGTAGCCCTTGGCCTGTCCATCACATTCGGCCTGATGGGTGTCATCAATATGGCCCACGGCGAATTTGTAATGATAGGTGCATATATGACTTATATCATGCAGCAGATATTTGTATCACTTTTCGGTGAGAGCGGCAATTTATATTATATTGCAGCCATCCCGTTTTCGTTTATCGTGACTTTTTTACTGGGCTGTGTGATGGAGAAAACACTGATCACACGTTTATATGGAAGAAAAATGGACAGTTTGCTGGCAACATGGGGTATCAGCCTGATCCTGCAGCAGGCGGCCAGAAGTATTTTCGGTTCTCAGGGTGTGAACGTAAATGCACCGGATTTTTTGAAAAGCGGCGTGAAGATCGGTCCCTGTACGTTTTCTTATAACCGTATTTTTATTATCTGTATGGTGGTTGTCTGTATTACAGCAGTATGGCTGCTGATGAACAAATCCTCTTTTGGTGCACAGATGAGAGCTACCATGCAGAATCGTTCCATGGCACAGTGTATGGGAATCAATTCCAGAAAAGTGGATTGTATCACGTTTGGTCTTGGTTCAGGGCTGGCAGGTGTAGCCGGCTGCTCCATTGCGCTTCTGGGTTCTGTGGATTCTACCGTAGGCCAGAATTACATTGTTTATTCTTTCATGACCGTCGTGCTTGGCGGTGTAGGCAATATGCTCGGAACCGTGATCGGGGCCATGATCATCGGATTCTCCAGTATTTTTGTGGAGTCCTACCAGAGTGCATCTATTGCCAGAGCGATCGTGCTTCTGATCATCATTGTATTTTTGCAGTTCAAACCGAAAGGGCTGTTTGTAATCCGCAGCCGCAGTCTGGATGAAGCGTAGTTGGAAAGGAAGGTTGACTATTATGAAGGAAAAATTAAAAGGAAGAGGAAATCATATCTGTTTTCTCATAATCGCAGCACTTCTTGCTGGCAGCCCGTTTCTGGTTTCATCCACTTCCATGCTGCAGTTTCTGGGCAAATGTATGTGCTATTCCATCGTAGCCATAGCCATTGATCTGATTTGGGGCTACACGGGAATGTTAAGTCTGGGTCATGGCATTTATTTCTGTCTCGGCGGTTACGCTATGGCCATGTATCTGAGGCTGCGTGACAATGGAGGTGCCTTAACAGAATTTATGCAGACAGGCGGATTGAAGGAACTGCCTCTTTTCTGGAAACCATTTCTGAATTTCCCGGTATCTCTTATATTGATTGTGCTGATTCCGGGAATGCTGGCAGCGGTACTTGGGTTTTTTGTATTTCACAGCCGTATTAAGGGCGTATATTTTTCCATTATTACACAGGCACTGACATGGGCGGCATATTCTCTTTTTATTGCAAATTCCAAATATACGGGAGGAAACAACGGTATCACCGATTTTTCATCTCTCTTTGGAAGTACGAGAGGCCCGGCAAACAGAGGAAATCTGACGGCCATGTTCTTTACCGCACTGGTGGTACTGATTGTGGTTTACATAGCGGCATCTTTTCTGGTAAACAGCAAGTTCGGTAAATTATTGATTGCAATTCGTGATGGAGAGAACAGAACCTATTTCTCCGGTTATTGCGTAAATAATTATAAAAACTTCGTTTATACCTTATCTGCTGTGTTAACGGCTATTGCCGGAGCGCTGTTCGTTAATTTCAATGGCAGCATTACCCCTTCCCAGATGACAATTGCTTATTCCATCAACATGGTAATCTGGGTTGCAGTAGGCGGAAGAGGTACCATCATCGGTGCCGTGATCGGGGCATTTTTTATCAATCTGTGCGAGTATAACCTTAGTTCCGGTTCCCTTGCAAGTATCTGGCAGTACATTATAGGTATTATTTTCTGTGTTACAATCCTGTTTTTCAAAGGCGGTATTGTGGGTCTTGTAAAAGAACAGATTCCGGGGTGGATCCGGCAGGCGAAAAAGAAAATGAAAAAGGAGATGGCGTAAATGGCGGAAAAAAGAGAAGAAGTATTAAAAATCAAACATATTTCCGTTGTATTTGACGGGTTTAAAGCATTAACCGATGTGGATATTAATGTGAAACGAAACACCATTCATTTTTTCATTGGACCAAACGGTGCGGGTAAGACCACCTTGCTGGATATCATCTGTGCAAAGACAAAGCCCACAGCGGGAAGCATTCATTACTATCCGGAAAGCCGCGGCGGTCAGGAACTTGTTCGTCTGACCGGGATGAAGGAATATAAGATAGTAAATGAAGGTGTTGGGCGAAAGTTTCAGGTACCTTCCGTGTTTGTGGAACTGACGGTTATGGAAAATATGATTTTATCCTTAAAAGGCCATAAGGGTGTATGGGAGAGTATTTTCTATAAATTGTCCAACGAAGATAAAGAAAATATCATGGAAGTCCTGAAAAAAGTCGGTCTGGAAGATCGGCTGAATGTAAAGGCCGGATCTCTGGCCCATGGAGAAAAGCAGTGGCTGGAGATTGCCATGCAGCTGGTGCAGAAACCGGAAATCATTATGCTGGATGAGCCGGCAGCCGGTATGGGCAAGCCCGAAACCTTCAAAACAGGTGAACTTTTAAAGGAAATCAAAAAAGAATGTACCATTATTGTAGTGGAGCATGATATGGATTTTGTAAAGCAGATTGCGGATACCGTTACCGTACTTTATGAAGGAAAAGTGCTGGTGGAAGGCAATGTGACGGATGTGCTTGCCGATAAGACCGTACAGGCAGTATATCTGGGAAGAGGAGGAGAACGCTATGCTGACAATTAAAAATATGAGTGCTTATTACGGAGAAAGCAGTGTCATCCGGAATCTGGACCTGGATGTGCCGGACGGAAAGATCGTGTGTCTGATCGGACGAAATGGTGTGGGGAAAAGTACGACTTTAAAGAGTATTATGGGGCTGGTAAAAACTCCGGAGGGCAGTATTGAACTGGCGGGAACGGACATGATCAAAATGCCTGCCTATGACAGAGTAAAACTGGGAATCGGCTATGTGCCCCAGGGACGTGATATTTTTCCTCAGATGACCGTGCAGGAAAATCTGGAACTTGGCCTCAAAGCAAACGGCGGCGGTCAGGTGCCGGATTATATCTATGACCTGTTTCCGATTCTTCCTAAATTCGCAAAAAGAAACGGCGGCGATCTCTCCGGAGGACAACAGCAGCAGCTGGCCATCGCAAGGGCGCTGGTTCTGAAGCCGAAGATCCTGATTCTGGATGAGCCGACGGAAGGAATTCAGCCGTCCATTATTGACAATATCGGGGATGCCATTCGCAGAGTAAACAGGGAACTTGGAATTACCGTGTTTATCGTGGAACAGTATCTTGATTTTGTACTGGGAATATCTGATTACATATACATGATGGAAAAAGGAAATATTGTTTTGCAGGGGGAAACAAAAAATATTCCTGCGGAGGAAATTACCCGTCTTATGACGGAGTAAAGACGGTGTACTGTAGATTTTATACGGACAGTGGGCAGAGTTGAGGAAAGGAGAAGGGTTCATGAATAATTATATAATTACGATTGCCAGAGGATTTGGCAGCGGTGGAAAAGAAATAGGGAGCAAACTGGCGAAGCGGCTCGGAGTTCCCTGCTATGAAGATCAGATCCTGAAAATGGCTTCTGATTTCAGCGGTATTAACGAATCCCTGTTTCAGGAGGTCAATGAAAAACTGAAACACGGTTCCTATGTGCGGGGGTATTTGAAAAAAGTTCCTTTTACATCCATTGCCCAGCCAAATACAAAAGAATTTATTTCCGATGAGAACTTATTTAACATTCAAAGTGAGATCATCAAAAAGCTGGCGATGTCCCAGTCCTGCGTTATCATCGGGAAGTGTGCGGATTATGTGCTGAAAAATTATCCGAACGTAATCAGTGTCTACATCGAAGCTCCCCGGGCGGACTGTGTGAGATCCATTGTGGACAAAATGGGTGTGACCGAGGAGGAAGCCCATAAACTGATTGAAAAAACGGACAAGTACCGTGCGGACTATTACCGCTACTATACGCAGGGCGGTTACTGGACCAATCCGGTGAATTATGACATGACATTAAACAGCGCAAGAGTGGGCAGGGAACGCTGCGTTGATGTGATAGAAGATTATATGAAATTAAAATGGGGGGATATTGCATGCATCTGACACCGAGAGAGACGGAAAAACTGATGCTCCATCTGGCAGGAACGCTTGCAAAAGAGAGACTGGAGCGAGGGGTAAAATTGAACTATCCGGAGGCGATCGCTTATATCAGTTCTGAACTCCTGGAACTGGCAAGAGACGGACACAGCGTTACGGAACTGATGAGTATGGGTACACAGATGCTGACATCGGATGATGTGATGGATGGTGTGCCGGAGATGATTCACGAAATTCAGCTTGAGGCCACGTTTCCGGACGGCACAAAGCTGGTAACCGTGCACAGTCCCATACTTGGAAACGGAAAAGTAAAACCGGGTGAGATCTTTATCGAAGACGGTGACATTGAACTGAATGGGGGAAAAGATACGGCTCAGATCATCGTGACAAATACGGCGGACCGACCAATACAGGTGGGTTCCCATTTTCATTTTTTTGAAGTCAACAAAGGACTGGATTTTAACCGCAGACTGGCCTATGGCATGCGGCTCGATATTCCGGCAGGTACAGCGGTGCGTTTTGAACCAGGCGAATCAAAACGGGTAAATCTGGTTGAAATCGGCGGTACAAGAGAGGGCTTCGGACTGAACGGCCTGGTAGAAGGCAAAATGGATGACCCCGAAGTAAAAGAAAAAGCATGGAAACTTGCAGCAGAAAAAGGTTTTAAGGGGGTGACATCCAATGAGTAAGATCAGCAGAGCAAATTATGCGGATATGTATGGCGCTACAACGGGAGATCGTATCCGGCTGGCGGATACTTCGCTTATTATAGAGGTGGAAAAGGATTATGCCGTATATGGGGAAGAGGCAAAATTCGGCGGAGGCAAATCTCTCCGGGATGGTATGGGCCAGTCCTGTAAGGTGCGGGATGAAAAATGTCCGGATACGGTGATAACCAGTGTGATCATTGTGGATTACTGGGGCATTGTGAAGGCTGATGTGGGGATAAAAGACGGAAAAATCTGTGGAATCGGAAAATCCGGGAATCCTGCTGTCATGGATGGGGTGGATGAGAACCTGATCATTGGTGCGGGAACGGAGGTGATCGCCGGTGAAGGTCTGATCCTGACAGCAGGCGGTATGGACACGCATATTCATTTTATCAGTCCCACACAGATTGAGACTGCGCTGTACAGCGGTGTCACCACTATGATTGGCGGAGGAACAGGACCGGCAGACGGCACCAATGCCACAACCTGTACACCGGGACGTTTTCATATAGAAAAGATGCTGGAAGCGGCAGAGGATTTTCCGGTGAATCTGGGCTTTTTGGGAAAAGGAAATTCTGCGGATCCGGATACGTTGGCAGAACAGATCGAAGCGGGCGCCTGCGGAATGAAACTTCATGAAGACTGGGGATCTACGCCGGCGGCCATTGATCATTGTCTGACCGTGTGTGACAGATATGATGTGCAGGCAGCCATTCATACCGACACGTTAAATGAAGCCGGTTTTGTGGAAGATACGCTGGATGCTTTTAAAGGAAGAACGATACACACGTACCATACGGAAGGTGCAGGCGGCGGCCATGCGCCGGACATTATCCGTGCGGCTGCCTTCCCGAATGTACTGCCCTCCTCTACAAACCCGACTATGCCTTTTACGAAAAATACACTGGACGAGCATCTGGATATGCTGATGGTATGCCATCATCTGGATAAAAAAGTGCCGGAGGATATTGCTTTTGCAGATTCCCGCATTCGTCCGGAAACCATTGCTGCAGAGGATGTACTGCATGATATGGGTATTTTTTCTATGATGAGTTCGGATTCTCAGGCTATGGGCCGCGTGGGTGAGGTGATTACAAGAACCTGGCAGACTGCGGATAAAATGAAAAAACAGCGGGGTGCCCTTCCTCAGGACAATGAGCGCAGTGATAATTTCCGTGTAAAACGGTACATTGCAAAATATACGATCAATCCGGCGATTACCCATGGGGTATCCGATTATATCGGCTCTGTGGAGATCGGCAAGATGGCGGATCTGGTGCTCTGGAATCCGGCCATGTTTGGGGTAAAACCGGAAATGATCCTAAAGGGCGGAGCGATTATTGCTTCCAAAATGGGCGATGCCAATGCTTCCATTCCGACTCCTCAGCCGGTGGTCTATACCAATATGTTCGGTGCATACGGACTGGCACGCAAAAATACCTGTGTCACATTTGTGTCAGGGGCAGCTTACAAAAACGGCATCAAAGAGAAACTTTCGCTGCAAAGACAGGTGCTGCCTGTAAGTAATTGCAGAAACATTGGAAAAAAGGATATGAAAAACAATGATACCATTGCAGATATTCAGGTGAATCCGGAAAATTATGAAGTTCGGGTGGATGGTGAATTGATTACCTGTGAGGCGGCGGCAGAGCTTCCGCTGGCACAGAGATACTATTTGTTCTAATGGATCCTTAAAATAGTTGGGTTCGAGGTTTGGGGCAGACATTTGCTGCCGGGATTGGATGAGAGTGACCGGGATGGATATTTGCTTTCAGTAATTGCCCGGACTATTTGGGTGATGTACTTTGGTTCTGGTGTTCCTGAGCTTTTGCTGCAGTTAAGAAGAGGTGATTTTGAGAATATGCTGATAGAGACAATTTTAGGAAATATAGGGGATTTTTCGGTTGGGAGCAGGGAAGTTGATAAGGTGTATGTGGAGTGGTATGAATTGGAAAAAAAACTGCTCCGCAAGACTTCTGAGGCAGGTGAAGAGGTTGGTATCCGTCTGACCGGGCAGTCAGACGGACATCTGCATGAGGGCGACGTGCTTTTTGCAGACGGGAAAAAGGTTATGATCGTGGATATTCTTCCCTGTGACCTGACCGTTGTGCCGGTGCACTCCATGCAGGAAATGGGGCGGCTTTGCTTTGAACTTGGAAATCGGCATTTGACTTTATCCATTGAGGAAAATCAGGTAAAAGTGCCTTTTGATGCACCGACTTTTGCATATTTGGAAAAGCTGGGATTTGCGCCTCGAAAAGCGCATACAAAATTTCACCATTTTACCGTATGTCATGCTCATGGACATGCGCATGGGGGACACAGCCATGAATAGCATGAAAAGTTTTCTGAGCATTATGCAGTCGGTGGATTCTTTTTTTCCGATAGGAGCTTTTACTTTGTCAAATGGTCTGGAAGATTATGTGGTGCGCGAACGTATACAGACGAGTGAGGATCTGCAGGCGTATTTGAAGGGATTTCTGCAGGTGTTTCCCTATAATGATCTGGGGGTGCTTTCACTGGCTTATCGGAATTATCAGGATAAAGAATATTTACTTTTGCTGGATGGATATGTATGTGCTATGAAAAGTGCGAAAGAGGTGCGCATCGGCAGCAGCCGAATGTGCAGCAGATATATAAAAGCCAGAGAAGCAATGCTGGATTGCGGCGGGGAACTCTCCTGGTAC
This sequence comes from Lachnospiraceae bacterium, assembly GCA_036310185.1. Taxonomy (GTDB): domain Bacteria; phylum Bacillota; class Clostridia; order Lachnospirales; family Lachnospiraceae; genus JALENY01. The sequence goes on from JAXJSH010000053.1 coordinate 20,736, forward strand.
AGACAGCAGATGCAGTGCGGAAATGTGATTGGTTCCCATCCCATAGCCCTTGGAATTTACGGGGCGGCAGCAGGGGTGGAGCAGACCTGTCTGCTGACCATGTACGGGTATAGTGTTTTGTCGGCCATTGTAAATAATGCGGTTAAACTGGTGCCGCTCAGACAGCTGGATGGACAGCGGATTTTGTATGAGAGCCTGGAAATGCTGGAGGATCTGGCAAAACAGGCTGTGAAAATAGAAATCCAGGATTTGGGTGTTTCAGGGGTTGCTTATGAAATACACTGTATGAACCATGAACAGCTCTATGCAAGGCAGTATATGTCATAAAAGTTGGATCCGGAAGTTGAATAGAATGTTTTCCCAAATTAAATGCCTGAAAAACAGAGTAAAGAATTTCCGGAAATCTATTTTTTAAAAACAGAATATTTGGGAAAATGGAGAATTTTCAGATAAAGAAGATTTTCAGATAAAGAGGATTTTCAGACACAGAACACTTTCAAAAACGGAGCATATTCAGAAACGGATTGCTCTCAGAAAAGAAGAATTTGGGGGAACATAATATTTTTGAAAACAAAAGAGTTTTAAAAACAGAATTTTGACAGATAAACCAGGAGGAAGAGAGATGTCTTATGTAAAAATTGGAGTGGGCGGCCCGGTGGGATCCGGAAAAACGGCCCTGATTGAACGTCTGACCAGAAAAATGGCAGAAGAATATTCCATTTGTGTGGTGACAAACGACATATATACAAAAGAAGATGCCGAATTTCTGATTAAAAATTCTGCTCTTCCAGCAGAACGGATTATGGGTGTAGAGACCGGCGGCTGTCCGCATACAGCCATCCGGGAGGACTGCAGCATGAATCTGGAAGCAGTAGAAGAAATGGCGGAAAAATTTCCTGATGTTGAGATCATTTTTGTGGAAAGCGGCGGCGATAATCTGTCAGCAACATTCAGTCCGGATCTTGCGGATGCGACCATTTACGTCATCGACGTGGCACAGGGAGAAAAAATCCCGAGAAAAGGCGGTCCGGGTGTTACCCGTTCGGATCTTCTGGTAATAAATAAAACCGATCTGGCGCCTATGGTCGGGGCCAGCCTGGAAGTGATGCGGCAGGACTCTGAGCGCATGCGAAAGGGAAAAGAATTTTTATTTACAAATCTTATGCAGGGGGACAGCGTGGATGCGGTGATCGCATGGATTAAGAAAAACGTGCTTATGGAAGATCTGTAAACGGGGGGTGCTGATTATGCTGACAGAGTTACAACTTCATATTGGTCAGGCCAATGGAAAAACTGCGGTACTTGAAAGCTATTTTACCAGCCCCTTAAAACTGGGTACACCAAATATGGACGGGGATCGTCTGAAAGTTGTGCTGATGATGGCATCTGCCGGTGTGTTAAAAGGCGATGCTTTCCAATATAGCATTCACTGCGATGCAGGTACACAGACATTCTTGACGGAGCAGTCTTATACAAAAATATTTAACACCGGGGATGGAAAAGCGGAAAAAAGACAAAACATTATATTAGAAGAAAGTGCGTCCCTCTATTATCGGCCCTGCGCAGCGGTGCCTTTTGGCGGCAGCACATATGATGGGACGATGGATGTTCATTTAAAAAAGAGCAGTGAATTTTTGTATGCGGATATTGTAACTGCAGGCCGCGTTGGGATGGGAGAGCGCTTCTGTTTCAATCATTATAGAAACCGGATTTGTGTATGGGAAGAGGGCAGACCGGCATGGCTTGATCATTGTCTGCTGGAACCTGAAAACATGGATTTGAATGGAATGCTGTTTTTTGATGGTCATACACATCAGGGTACTTTCTATTATCATGGAAGTGCTGAGAAAGAAGAAAAACTGCTGGCGTTTCTTTGTGGGGAAGAGACGGATGGAAGTTTGCATTATGCTCAGAAACAATGCATTCGATACGGGGTATCAAATGCATTGAGCGGTGTATGTGTCAGAGCATTGGGACATACGGCTCAGGATATAGAGGAGTTTTTTGATGAATTAGAAGCAGTGTTTTAATGGGTAAATGCAGTTATTCGCTTTTCCTATGCAATTCTTTCTTAATGCAAAAAATCAATTTGCCATATCTTATCCTATCTCGTATAATATTCTTATAAATATTTCCACAGTGATTATAAATAATACGAAGCGATTTTTTGAACCGGAAGGCCTTGTTTCTCTGCAATATAAATCTTTAATTTCAGGAGGATTTAATATGCAGTTAGCAACCGGTCTAAAAGGAAACAGAAAGTATAAAGACAGGCTGTTCAGGATGTTATTTTCGGAGAAGGAACAGCTGCTGGAACTTTATAATGCACTGAATGGAAGCCATTATGAAAATGCGGATGAGTTGGAAATCACTACGCTGGATGATGTCCTGTATATGAAGATGAAAAACGATGTTTCGATTCTTCTGGATGATTACCTGAGTTTATATGAACATCAGAGTACATGGAATCAGAATCTTCCGTTTCGGGGATTGCTGTATTTTGTGGAGTTGTTCCGTCAGATTACGAAAGATAAGAATATTTATGGCTCAAAACTGATTAAGCTGCCGACTCCGATTTACATAGTGTTTTATAATGGAGATAGGAAAATGGGCGAGGAAACAACCCTGAAGCTGTCCGATGCATTTACGCATGGGAATGAACAATCGAAAATGGAGCTGGAAGTAAAGGTATTAAACATCAATTATGGGCATAACCAGAAATTGATGGAGCAATGTAAGCTGCTTCGGGAATATTCGATTTTTGTCGATAAGATAAAAAGGTACAGTAAAGCAATGGAATTAAAAGATGCAATAGACAGGGCTGTCCGGGAGTGTATGGAAGAAGATGTGCTGCGGGAATTTCTTGAAAGGAGGCGGAGCGAAGTGGTATGTTCAATATTAACTGAGTACGATGAAGAAAAAGTTCTTGCGCAGATAGGGCAGGAACATTACGAAGACGGTGTCGAACAGGGCATAGAACAGGGGGAGCAGCGTTTTGCCAGTCTTACAGAAAAATTAATGGAAGAAAACAGGTATGATGATTTGTCAAGAGCGACAAAAGACAAAGCATTCCGTGAAGAATTATATCAGGAACTGGGTCTTTGATAAAAACGATGATACTATGGGAAGATAGAATGCAGATAAGGCAGATGCCGGGCAGCAGAGCCCGGCACCACTTTTTTTAGCAAAAAGTTTAGGATATTACCCTTTTTTCGACTATAATTATACAATTATAAGAACAGGCTGTTCCGGATGATGTTTTTGGTGGAAACTTTCAGAGTCAGACATACATCAGGTCTTCCACTACCTCATGAACCGTGGCTATCCGATCAATCCGGCTTACATTTTCACCGCAAAAGATTAATCCGTGGTCAACATCCCCATTCACAGCATTCACCAGTGCATTAGTAATACAATATGGTATTTGTGCCGGATTACAGTTCTTAATGCAGTGATAACACCGCTGCACTTTCTGCTGTCCATGTTCCAGATCCTGAATCATTTTATTATTCAATGCTCTTCCGGGCATCCCGACAGGACTTTTTATAATCTTCACATCCTCCGCTTTGGCATTTACATAAGCCATTTTGTAGGCAGATGATGCATCACATTCCTCTGTCGCCACAAATCGTGTTGCGGCCTGCACTCCATCGACGCCCAACTGCTTTGCAGCAGTCACATCCTTATGATCCCAGATCCCGCCTGCAAGAAAAACAGGAATCTTCTTTCCGTAGGTATGTTCATAGTTTTCCTTTTCTGCAAGGATCAGTTTTACCTCATTTTCGAAATCTTCTGTGGTAATTTGATCAAGATCTTCTGCATGAAAGCCCAGGTGTCCGCCTGCTTTTGGTCCCTCTACAACGATAAAATCAGGAAGAACCTGATATTTTTTCATCCATGACCGCAAGATCAATGCAGCCGCTTTTCGCGAAGAAACGATCGGTGCAATTTTGACAGAACTGCCTTTTACCAGATCCGGCAGATCCATTGGAAGTCCCGCTCCGCAGATAATGGCGTCGGCACCGGCCTTTACTGCTGCAAATACATGTTCTTTATAATGCTGCAGCGCAACCATAATGTTTACTGCGATCATGCCTTTTCCCTGCGCGATCTCTTTTGCCCGTCGGATATGGTCGGCAATTGCTCTTATATTGCATTCATTTTCGTTTCCTTTAAAATCAGGGTCATCATATCCAATCTGAGCGGTTGAAATAACACCCATACCTCCTTCTTTCGCAACGGCTCCGGCCAGTCCGCTCCGGCTGACGCCAACGCCCATTCCGCCCTGGATCAGCGGAATAGAAAGATTCCAGCCCGGCCACTTCACTTTTTCAAAAATTGCTGTTTTCATAGATGCCTCCTAATATCAATAAAATCTGTATGGAATTAAAAAACGTATAAAGTAGTATGAAATACTACATTGTAAAGTATAACTATCTATATTGACTGTGTCAACATTTACCATGTGTTAAAAAATGAATCATTATCCCAAAAGCATAAAATATGAAAAAATCCACATGAAATCTTTGAAAAACCCCGTGAATACAAGTGCTGCAGGCTTGACAAAGCAAAAAAATCCACATATAATTATTCACATATATGAGAAAAACCATGACGGAGACAGTATTCTGACATTGAAAGCCGCAGCGAGCCGGGGATGGTGCAAGCCCGGAGCAAGTAGATCCAGAAGAACATCCCTCCCAAGTTGCGCTCTGAATGTCTGATAGTAGGAGTGGCCGGTTTCCCACCGTTATCGGGGACATATATCGGTGTACAGAATCATCAGATACACCCGTATGTTGTAACAGGTGGTACAGCGAATGATGGCGTTCGTCCTTTTACAGGACGGACGCTTTTTTTCATAATTGAAAGGCATGGAACTTATCAATAGAAAGGAGTTTATGATGTACAAAAAAGTATCAACAGACTTAAATTTTGTGGATCGTGAAAAAGCGGTCGAAGAGTTCTGGAAAGAAAATCATATTTTTGAAAAAAGTATGGAAAACCGTAAAGAAGGGGAAACCTATACCTTTTATGACGGACCGCCAACTGCAAACGGAAAACCGCATATCGGTCATGTACTGACCCGTGTTATTAAGGATATGATTCCGAGATACCGCACCATGAAGGGATACATGGTACCGCGTAAAGCTGGCTGGGATACCCACGGTCTGCCGGTTGAGCTGGAAGTTGAGAAAAAACTGGGGCTGAACGGAAAAGAGCAGATTGAAGAATACGGTATGGAGCCGTTCATCAAAGAATGTAAAGAAAGCGTATGGAAATACAAAGGTATGTGGGAAGACTTTTCCGGTACCGTTGGTTTCTGGGCTGACATGGACAATCCATATGTTACTTATGACAATAACTTTATCGAGTCCGAATGGTGGGCACTGAAAGAAATCTGGGAAAAAGGTCTCTTATACAAAGGTTTCAAGATCGTTCCGTACTGCCCGCGCTGTGGCACTCCCCTTTCTGCACAGGAAGTGGCACAGGGTTACAAGACCGTAAAAGAACGTTCTGCAATCGTCAGATTCAAAGTGATCGGTGAAGATGCGTATTTCCTTGCATGGACAACCACACCGTGGACACTTCCGTCCAACGTGGCGCTTTGTGTGAATCCGGATGAGACATACTGCAAAGTAAAAGCAGCAGATGGATATACCTACTATATGGCACAGGCACTGCTTGATACGGTACTTGGCAAACTTGCTGAGGAAGGTCAGAGTGCATACGAAGTGCTGGAGACATATAAAGGAACAGATCTGGAATATAAAGCATATGAGCCGCTTTTCGAGTGTACAGGCAAAGAAGCTGAGCGCCAGAAGAAAAAAGGCCATTTTGTAGTCTGCGATAACTATGTAACGATGAGTGATGGTACCGGTATCGTTCATATCGCACCGGCCTTTGGTGAAGATGATAACCGTGTAGGCCGTAAATATAACCTGCCGTTTGTTCAGTTCGTGGACGGACAGGGCAACATGTCAAAAGAAACTCCGTACGCAGGTCTTTTTGTGAAGGATGCAGACAAACCGGTTCTTGTAGATCTGGAAAAAGAAGGAAAACTGTACGACGCGCCGAAGTTTGAGCATGACTATCCGCACTGCTGGAGATGCGATACTCCGCTTATTTACTATGCACGTGAGTCATGGTTCATCAAAATGACAGAAGTCCGCGATGACCTGATCCGCAATAACAACACCATCAACTGGATCCCGGAAAGCATCGGTAAAGGACGATTTGGTGACTGGCTGGAAAATGTTCAGGACTGGGGCTTAAGCCGTAACCGTTACTGGGGTACTCCGCTGAACATCTGGGAATGTGAGTGCGGTCATCAGCATGCCATCGGCAGCATTGAAGAACTGAAATCCATGTCCGATAACTGCCCGGATGACATCGAACTTCACCGCCCATACATTGATGCAGTTACCATCAAATGTCCGGAGTGTGGAAAAGAGATGCACCGTGTACCGGAAGTTATCGACTGCTGGTTCGACTCCGGTTCCATGCCGTTTGCACAGCACCATTATCCCTTTGAGAACAAAGACCTTTTTGAGCAGCAGTTCCCGGCACAGTTTATCTCCGAAGCGGTTGACCAGACCAGAGGATGGTTCTACTCCCTGTTGGCGATTTCTACTCTGCTTTTCAACAAAGCACCCTATGAAAACGTTATCGTATTAGGTCATGTTCAGGACGAAAACGGCCAGAAGATGAGCAAATCAAAAGGAAATGCAGTAGACCCGTTCGACGCACTGCAAACCTACGGCGCAGACGCAATCCGCTGGTATTTCTACAGCAACAGTGCACCCTGGCTGCCGAACCGTTTCCATGGAAAAGCCGTTGTAGAAGGTCAGCGTAAATTCATGGGAACCCTGTGGAACACCTACGCATTCTTTGTACTGTATGCAAATATTGACGGATTTGATGCAACAAAATATGCATTGGAATATGACAAACTGTCCGTTATGGATAAATGGCTTCTGTCCAAACTGAATTCAATGGTACTTACTGTGGACAAATGTCTGGAAGAATACAAGATTCCGGAGACTGCAAGAGCACTCCAGGATTTCGTAGATGATATGAGTAACTGGTACGTTCGCCGCAGCCGTGAACGTTTCTGGGCTAAGGGCATGGAGCAGGATAAGATCAATGCTTACATGACTCTGTACACAGCTCTTGTTACCGTATCCAAAGCAGCAGCGCCGATGATTCCGTTTATGACAGAAGATATCTACCGGAATCTGGTATGCTCCATCGATGCATCCGCACCGGAAAGTGTACATCTGTGTGACTTCCCGGCAGTAAACGAAGCATGGATCGACAAAGAACTGGAAGAGAACATGGCGCATCTGCTTGACATTGTAGTTATGGGCCGTGCCTGCAGAAATGCAGCAAACATCAAAAACCGTCAGCCGATCGGCCAGATGTTTGTAAAAGCCCCGTTTACCTTAAGCCAGTATTATGATGATATTATCTTAGACGAACTTAATGTGAAAAAACTTACTTTTACCGACGATGTAAGAGATTTTACCTCCTACAATTTCAAGCCTCAGCTTAAAACAGTAGGACCAAAATACGGTAAAATGCTGGGTGGTATTCGCCAGCATTTGACCGAAATGGATGGAAATCAGGCTATGGATGAACTGAAGAGCACCGGAAGTCTGAAGTTTGACATCGACGGAAATGAAGTTACCTTATTAGAGGAAGATCTGCTTATCGATACTGCTCAGATGGAAGGATACGTATCAGAAAACGACAACGAAATCACGGTTGTACTTGATACAAATCTGACACCGGAGCTGGTGGAAGAAGGATTTGTACGCGAGATTATCAGTAAGATTCAGACCATGCGTAAAGAAGCCGGATTTGAAGTTATGGATAAAATCAGCGTATATGTAAAAGACAACCAGAAAATTCAGGAGGTTGTTGAAAATCATAAAGAACAGATTCAGGATGAAGTTCTGGCTGAACAGGTCATCTTTGGAGCATCAGATGGCTATGTGAAAGAATGGAACATCAATTCTGAAAAAGTTACTATGGGAGTCGTAAAAATTCAGTAAGACAACGTGTGGAAAAGATTGAGGAGGAGTTTTATGGCAAACAAACAATTTAACAAAAAAGAGTTTCAGGAAGCTGTGAGAGAAAATGTAAAAGCACTCTTTCGCAAAAAAATCGATGAGTGTGATCAGCAGCAGCTGTTTCAGGCTGTGTCCTACGCAGTAAAAGATTATGTGATCGACAACTGGTTAAAATCTCAGGAAGCATTTGAAAAACAGGAACCGAAGATTGTATATTATCTGTCCATGGAGTTTCTGATGGGCCGTGCACTGGGTAATAACCTGATCAATCTGACCTGCTATAAAGAAGTCAGAGAAGCACTGGAAGAGATGGGCTTTGATCTTAACGTGATCGAGGATCAGGAGCCGGATCCGGCGCTTGGAAACGGCGGTCTGGGACGTCTGGCAGCATGCTTTATGGATTCTCTGGCAACACTGGGATACTGTGCATATGGCTGCGGCATCCGTTACCGTTACGGCATGTTCAAGCAGAACATTGAAAACGGTTATCAGGTAGAAGTACCGGATAACTGGCTCAAAGACGGTTATCCTTTTGAACTTCGCCGTCCGGAGTATGCAAAAGAAGTAAAATTCGGCGGAAATATCCGCGTAGAGCATGATTACACCACCGGAAGAAACAATTTTATCCATGAAAATTATCAGTCTGTTCGTGCGATTCCATATGATATGCCGATCGTTGGATACGGCAACAATGTAGTTAATACGCTTCGTATCTGGGATGCGGAAGCAATGAGCGACTTCCAGCTGGATTCCTTTGACAAAGGTGATTACCGTAAAGCGGTTGAGCAGGAAAACCTTGCCCGCAACATCGTGGAGGTACTTTACCCGAACGACAACCACTATGCAGGTAAAGAGCTGCGTCTGAAACAGCAGTATTTCTTCATCTCTGCAAGTGTTCAGGCCGCTGTGGCAAAATATAAAAAGAAATACGGCGATCTGCATAAACTGCATGAAAAAGTTGCATTCCAGTTAAATGATACTCATCCGACCGTAGCAGTACCGGAACTGATGCGCATCCTTATGGATGAAAACGGATTCAGCTGGGATGAGGCATGGGAAGTTACCACAAAAACATGTGCGTACACCAATCATACCATTATGGCAGAGGCACTGGAAAAATGGCCGATCGAGCTCTTCTCCAGACTGCTTCCGCGTATTTATCAGATCGTGGAAGAAATCAACCGTCGTTTCCTTATGGAAATCGATCAGAAATATCCGGGTGATCAGGGAAAGAAAGACAGCATGGCGATTGTTCACAACGGACAGGTTCGTATGGCGAACCTTGCAATCGTTGGCGGTCATGCAGTAAACGGTGTGGCACAGCTGCATACGGAGATCCTGAAAAAAGACGTTCTGAAAGATTTCTACCAGATGATGCCGGAAAAATTTAACAACAAGACAAACGGTATCACCCAGAGACGTTTCCTGCTTCACGGAAATCCGCTTCTGGCAGACTGGATCACCGACCATATCGGAAACGAATGGATTACAGACCTGAGCCAGATCGAAAAACTGAAAATGTTTGTTGATGATAAGAAAGCTCAGTTTGAATTCATGAACATCAAATACCAGAATAAACAGCGTCTGGCAAAATATATTCTGGAGCACAACGGTATCGAAGTAGATCCGCGTTCTATCTTCGATGTACAGGTAAAACGTCTCCACGAGTACAAACGTCAGCTGATGAATATTCTGCACGTTATGTACACTTACAATCAGCTGAAGAGAAATCCGCAGATGGAATATTATCCAAGAACATTCATCTTTGGTGCAAAGGCGGCTGCCGGCTATCGCCGTGCAAAACTGACCATCAAGCTGATCAATGCAGTGGCAGATGTAATCAACAACGACGAGTCCATCAAAGGAAAAATCAAAGTGGTATTTATCGAAAACTACCGCGTATCCAATGGTGAAATGATTTTTGCTGCAGCAGACGTATCAGAACAGATTTCCACAGCAAGTAAAGAAGCTTCCGGTACAGGCAACATGAAGTTTATGCTGAACGGTGCTCCCACACTGGGAACCATGGACGGTGCAAACGTGGAGATCGTGGAAGAAGTAGGTGCTGAAAACGCATTTATCTTTGGTCTGTCTTCTGACGAAGTTATCAATTATGAGCAGAATGGCGGCTATTATCCGATGAACATCTTCAACAACGATTGGGAGATCCGTGAAGTGCTGATGCAGCTCATCAACGGAACTTACTCATCCGATACCGAAATGTTCCGTGAGATTTATGATTCTCTCACAACGGGATGCAATGGCGACCGTCCGGATACTTACTTCATTCTGGCCGATTTCAGATCCTACATTGAAGCTCAGAAGAAAGTGGAAGAAGCATACCGCGATGAAGAAAGATGGGCAAAAATGGCTATGATGAACACCGCCTGCAGCGGTAAGTTTACATCAGACAGAACCATCCAGCAGTATGTAGATGATATCTGGGGACTTGATAAAGTCACAGTAAAATAAAAATCAGTCATAACGGGGGTGTGCAGATAAGTGCGCATCCCCGTTTTATGGAAATGAAGGAAAAATGTCCGTTATTGACGTGTATTTGCAGAAGTGATATAATGCAGACGTACATAAAAGGGAGTAGCTAAACACTGGAAAAAGTGGATTTGCGACCGTCAACCGATACCGTCAGGTATCCGTAACAAATGAGATAGCAAGACTTTTATTGTGGCAGAGGTCATAATAAGAGTCTTTTTCATTTCTTCAAAGATTATAAAAGGCACTGCCGCAGTATCTTTGCAGAAAGTGAGGAGAAAATGAAGAACAAGAGAAAAAAACAAAAATTTCGCGTAAAAAGAATTGTAAAGCCTGTTCTCTTAAGTCTTGGAGCAGTGCTTTTGATTCTTATGGGAGCTGCTGCTGTTTTTATCGGCATCCAGATCAGTCATGCACCGGATATTTCAGAAATAGACGCTACACCGGACGGTTATTTGTCTACGATTCTTGATAAAGATGAAAATGCAGTAAATACGTTGTATGTAACAGAATCAAACCGTATTTATGTGGGGTTGGAAAATATCCCGGAAGAATTGCAGCAGGCTTTTATTGCCATCGAAGATGCCAGATTTTACAGCCACCATGGAATTGATATAAAGGGCATTTTCCGGGCGGCTGTGACCGGTGTTTTAAAGGGAGATTTTTCCCAGGGGGCCAGCACGATCACCCAGCAGCTGTTAAAAAATAATGTTTTCACGGACTGGATGAGTGAAGATACCTTTTCTGATCGCCTGAGCAGAAAAGTTCAGGAACAGTATCTGGCAATCCGATTGGAACAGCAGTATTCGAAAGAATGGATTTTGGAAAACTATTTGAATACCATTAATCTGGGCGGCGGTACGAGAGGCGTTCAGGTGGCAGCACAATACTATTTTGGAAAAAGTGTATCAGAACTGTCCCTGTCAGAATGCGCTTTGCTTGCAGGCATTACCAAAAACCCGACAGCGTATAATCCGCTGACCCATCCCACGGAAAGTCTGGAGCGGCAAAAACTGGTCCTGAACGCCATGCTGGAACAGGAGTTTATTTCACAGGCAGAGTATGAACAGGCTTTATCCGAAGACGTGCTGGCGGGACTGGAAGCACAATCGGAGAATCATGGAACACAGATTTTTTCCTGGTTTGAAGATGCGCTGCTGAATCAGATCGTGGATGATCTGATGGAAGAATACGGCTGTGACGAGTCGGAAGCCTGGGATGTCATTTATACCGGTGGATTGACGATCTATTCGACACAGGATACACAGCTGCAGGAAATCTGTGAAAGTGAGGCTGCCAGTTCAGAATGGCGCACAGAGAACCAGGAGATTTCTATTGTTATGACGGATGTATCAACCGGCGCGGTTGCGGCAATTGTGGGCGGAAGCCAGGAAAAAAACACCAGTCTGGCCTATAACCGTGCTGCCGATGCCCTTCGCCAGCCAGGTTCTACTATTAAGATCATAGGCGAGTATGCTGCTGCATTGGATACAGGAAAAATCACCCTGGGAACTGTTTTGGATGATGCGCCATATGCGTATTCCGATGGAACACAGATACATAATGCCTCTGATTCCTATAAAGGTATGACAACCATTCGGGAATCCATAGTGTCTTCAGGGAATATCGTCGCTCTAAAAACATATCAGCTGGTGGGCGAAGAAAAAGTGTATGAGTATTTGCAGAAATTTGGCATTACCACGCTTACCGATGCGGACAAAAACGAGGCGCTTGCCATTGGCGGGACTTATAATGGTGTGACAAATCTGGAAATGACCGCCGCTTACAATGCCATTGCCAATTCCGGCCGATATGTGGAACCATATTTTTATACAAAAATTGTGAATCGGGACGGAAATATTGTTTTAGAAAAAGATGTTGATTACGAACAGGTTATTGGAACAGAATCCGCAGAGCTGCTTACCAGTGCCATGGAAGACGTGCTTACACAGGGAACCGGGAAAGAGGCGGAGGTAAAGGGCATTACGCTTGCAGGAAAAAGCGGAACAACCAATGACAATAAAGATATCTGGTTTATTGGATTTTCTTCTTATTATACGTGTGGAATCTGGGGCGGATATGATAACAATTCTGCTCAGACCAATACGGGCTATGTGAAAAAAATATGGCAGTCGGTGATGGAACAGGCTCATTCTGATAAGGCAGATGAGAAACTGGTAAACACAGAAAGTCTGACCAGAGTGACCATCTGTACCAAATGCGGCAATCTGGCTGTTGCAGGGATGTGTGACGATACCAGCCAGGGAGATATGACGCGGGAAGAATATTATAAAGAAGGAACACAGCCAAAGAAAAAGTGTGACTGCCATGTCAGTGTTACTGTTTGCCGTGAATCAGGAATGTTGGCCGGTACGTTTTGTCCGGATGGAACAAGGGAAAACAGAGTCTATTTGAAATCAGCCACAGAGGGCACGGAAGACGAAAACTATGTGTTGCCGGAAGAACTAAAAGATACATGTGATGTTCATACGAATTTGCTGGATCGGTGGTTTGGCGATGGGGACGAAGAGGATACAGAAGATTCTGCAGAAACTCCGGATGAAGACAGCGAAATCCTTCCAGAAGAAGAGGAGGGCAGCGATTGGTGGAAAGAAATTTTTCCAGGCTGGTATTAACTGCCTGCGGCCTGAAAAAAAATCTGGAAATGGTTGAAGTTCAGTGATCTAGGGACTAAAATAAGGGAAGAACACTTGCAGAAGAAAGTGAGGATAAGCCTTGAAAGAATTGTATGAATTGATTGAAAACAAGATTAAAGAATCCGGTTATCCGGGACAGATCGATGGCGCCGAGTTTTACAGCGACATAAATAATGAGGCGGATCGTCAGGAAAATGGTATGTATCTTTTTATCGTTAAGAAAAGCGATACGCTGTCCTATAAAGGATGCATGACTATTATGGATGATGAATTTGATCTTCATTTTGTAGACATCATAGATGGTGAAAAAACGTATCATGTAGATTTTGATGCATAATAGAGGGCTGCTGCAATTACGGATGAGGATGGATCTGTTTTGCAGCAGCCCTGACCGATTGCGGAAACGTGTGAAAATATGGGAAGTTCGGGATTTTTTTTGACATTGAAAAACGTATATGTTACACTAGGATATAACTGTAAGTATGTCAAATTTTAAATGATTTTAGAGGTGAGCATAGTGGATAAAGCGGAGTATCGCGAGAAACTTGATGAAATAAAAGCCCTTGCAGATGCCGGTGATTTTGATACGGCAGCGGATAAGGCAGATGATATTGAGTGGCGGCGAGTGAAAAGTGCACGTACCCTGTGTATGATAGGGGAAATATATGAGAGGGTCGGCAGACTGGAAGACAGCAGAAGAGTGCTGGAAATCGCTTATAAGAGATCTCCGGACAGCAAGACCGTATTGTACCGGCTGTCAGAATTGTGTATCCGTCTTGGTGATTTTGATGCGGCACTGGATTACTTTACCGAATTTACGGAAGTTTCTCCGACAGATAATTCGAAGTATATTCTGAAGTATAAACTGTATCGTGCGAGAAAATCACCGATTCAGGATCAGATAGCCATTCTTGAAGCTTATAAAGAAGCTGAATTTACAGAACGCTGGGCATATGAGCTGGCAAGACTTTACAGTCAGGCCGGAAATAAAGAAAAATGTATTGAGGTATGCGATGATATTATTTTATGGTTTGGCGAAGGAAAATATGTAACCAAATCCATGGAACTGAAAATGCAGTACACTTCACTTTCTCCTTCACAGCAGCTGAAATATCAGGAAACCATGCAGAGAATGCGAACGGTTCCCAGATCAGTTGCAGCCACGAAGATGACCATGGAAGAAGCGGGTGAAGTTCTGGATGAGGAAGAACAGGAAGAATCGGCGGTTCGCACAGAACGGGCAATCGAAAAGATGAATGTGGCAGCAAGCACTACCGTAATGGAAAATGCCGGATTAAAAATGCCTCAGAGAAAAGCCATTAGCAGAGGAAAGATGGCTGATCCGGTGCGCATGCAGAATCAGCTGGCGGACAGCATTCGACAGGTGTTTTCCGGATTGAATCAGCGCGGTTCTGTTCAGGAGACAGACAGTTTTGCGATGCCGGAAGAAAAAGGTCCGGTGGATGTATACAAACCGCTGAAAGAAGATTTTTCCAATCTGGAAGTGAAGGAACTGGAACCGGAACAGCTCAGCTCTGAACAGGCACATGCCGCAAACGTAAGCCGTGCGGTGGTGAACCAAGTTCCGGCGGAGAATGGACAGATAGCAGGTCAGATGAGCCTGAAAGATCTTGAAAAACCGGAAGAAGAGCTGGATCTGGAAGCCTTATTTTCTGAGACAAGCAGTATGCTGGCTCAGGAAGTGGCCACCGGCGCATTTGTAAAAACAGATGATGCGCTGGAAGAGAAATTAGATCCGGAGGATGCAGCAATTCGCAGGGCGGCGGAAGAAGAGGCAGCCCGTATCGAAGCAGAGGAACTGGCAGCCCGCAAAGCGGCAGCGGAAGAAGCGGCAGCACATAAGGCAGCCGAGGAGGCAGCCCGCAGAGCAGCAGCCGAAGAAGCGGCCCGCAAGGCAGCGGAAGAAGAAGCAGCCCGAAAAGCAGCGGAAGAAGCAGTCCGCAAGGCAGCGGAAGAAGCAGCAGCCCGAAAAGCAGCGGAAGAAGAGGCAGCCCGCAAGGCGGCGGAAGAAGAGGCGGCCCGCAAGGCGGCGGAAGAGGCAGCCCGCAAAGAAAACGAAGAAGCTCTGCTTTATGCAAAAGAGACAGATGAAACCCTTGGACTTACAAAGGAATTCAATTTCCAGGACGAGCTGAAAAAAGCGCAGATGTCAGAAGAAGACATTTTTGCAGCAGAGCTTGCAAAAGCGGTAGCTGAGTTACGAAAAGATGATGTAAAAGATGAGGAAGCGGAAACAATCACGATCATTTCCGAACCGGTAACCCTTGGAGAAGCAAATCCGGTCATTAAAAATGATTTTGCCGGTGAAATGGATGAACTTGCAAAATCGTTGGAGGAATCGGCAGAAGAAGCAGTTACCGAAGAACTGGAAGAGACTTTTGTACAGAGCAAAGAACAACCGGAAGAAAATGTAACAGAAGAACTGTTGGAAACCGTTGACGAGCACAGGGACGAAAAAGAAGACACACCGGAAGAACCAACGGAACAGCTGGACGAGATGGTGTATGCGGAAGAGGGACCGAAGCGTCTGCCCTATGTTATGGTTGAACCGCGTCCGTTTGATGAAGAAGAAAAGAAGATTTTCACATATTTTACAACCATCCCCGGAATGAGTCAGCAGATAACCGAAGTGCTGGCAGATATTCATAATAATGCCGGTGATAAGACATCCAAAAGCGGAAATGTTCTTTTGATCGGAAGACAGGGATCCGGCAAGACCAGATTGTGTGATGCCCTTGTTCTTGCAGTATGTAAGGATCTGGAAATCGAAGCGGTAAAAGTTGCAAAGGTGATTGGCCGTGATTTTAATAAAAAAGACCCGGCAGCAGTTGTGTCAAAATTATCCGGCGGATTCCTTATTATTGAGGGAGCCGGCGAACTGACGAAAGATACGGCCGGAAAACTGTCACAGGCTATGGAGTTCCGTACAGACAGCCTGGTTGTAATCCTGGAAGATGAAAAGCATGATCTGAATAACATGCTTGCTAAGAATCCGGAACTTGCCGAAAAGTTTACATCAACCATTACGATTCCGGTATTTACCAACGATGAGCTGGTGGCCTTTGCAAAATCCTATGCAAAAGAGTGCGGCTACAGGATGGATGATATGGCCATTCTTGCTCTCTATACACTGATCGGTGACAATCAGAAAGATGCAGAACCGATTTCTGTTGCAAAAGTAAAATGGATGATTGACAGAGCCATTGAGCGTGCCAATAAGGGAACCAGAAAATTTGGCCGTAAATTGTCCAAAAAGTCGGTGGACGAGGACAATCGTATTATTCTCTTGGAAAAAGATTTTGATTTTAATATTGAGTAAGGAGAATTTTTATGACAGAACCTTATTTGGGAAATCCGCAGGAGACTATTGCGGTGCTTCAGAAATATGATTTTGTCTTCCAGAAAAAGTTTGGTCAGAACTTTTTGATTGATACGCATGTATTGGATAAAATTGTTCGTGCGGCTGAGATCACAAAGGATGATGTTGTGTTGGAGATTGGGCCAGGGATTGGAACCCTGACCCAATATCTTGCTTATGGGGCAAAAGAAGTGATTGCAGTGGAAATCGATAAAACGCTGATTCCTATTTTGAAAGATACCCTGAGCGCATATGATAATGTGACCATCTTAAACGAAGACATTTTAAAAGTGGATATTAATAAACTGGTGGAAGAAAAAAACAATGGGCGTCCTGTTAAAGTAGTCGCAAATCTTCCTTACTATATCACCACACCGATCATCATGAATCTGTTTGAAAGTCATGTGCCGGTGGAGTCCATCACGGTCATGGTTCAGAAAGAAGTGGCTGACCGTATGCAGACCGGCCCGGGAAGCAAGGATTATGGAGCACTTTCTCTGGCGGTTCAGTATTACGCAGAACCGTATATTGTGGCAAATGTGCCTCAGAACTGTTTCATGCCCCGGCCGAAAATCGGAAGTGCAGTGATCCGTCTGAAACGATATGATAAACCTGCCGTGGAAGTAAAAGACGAAAAGCTGCTATTCCAGCTGATTCGCGCATCGTTCAATCAGCGGAGAAAAACACTGGCAAACGGAATCAAGAACTATTCCGGCCTGAATTTTTCAAAAGAAACCGTG
Organism: Lachnospiraceae bacterium; assembly: GCA_036310185.1. GTDB lineage: Bacteria > Bacillota > Clostridia > Lachnospirales > Lachnospiraceae > JALENY01. The sequence goes on from JAXJSH010000053.1 coordinate 38,077, forward strand.
GAACAGGCCATCGAAAGCTGCGGATTTCCGCTGACTGTGCGGGGAGAGGCACTGACTCTGCAGGACTTTGCCAATCTCACAAATGTTCTGGCAGAATGTTCTTTATAAATTTTTAACGAGACAATTATTATTCAGAGTGCTATACTGGGCATGAAGAAAAAAGGAACAGAGCAGTTTAAAAGAAAACCACAAAGATAAATGATTTTTAAAAGCAATGCTTCTGCGGCAAATACAGATATCCGCGGGCAAGTTTTAGAAAGAAAAGGGACAAAAGAATGAATAAGAAAATTACAGCAGGAATCTTAAGTGCAGTAGTGATGGCTTCAGCCGTTTTGTCACCGGTCAGTGCACTGGCAGACAGTGTGGAAGGAAAAACATACCTTTCCCTGGGGGCGGATCTGACAGAAGGAGAAAAGGCAACCGTACTGGATCTTCTTGATGTCAATCCGGATGAGCTTTATAATTATGATGTTTACGAAGTTACAAATCAGCAGGAACATGAATATCTCGACAGCTATGTGGAATCCAGCCTGATCGGTGACCGTGCTCAGTCTTCTGTAAAAGTAACCGGAAAAGAAGAGGGATATGGAATCCAGGTGGTTACATACAATATTTCTTATTGTACAATAGGCATGTATCAGAATGCACTGGCAACAGCCGGTATCGAAAATGCGGAAGTTATTGTGGCAGGTCCGTACAGTATGTCAGGAACGGCGGCGCTGGTTGGAGCAATTGAGGCCTATTCCAGAATGACAGGTGATGTGATTGAGCCGGAACTGGCAGACGGTGCTACAAATGAACTGGTCGTAACCAGTGATGTGGCAAAAAGCATTGGCAGTTCTGAAAAAGCGGAAGAACTGATCGCAGCGGTAAAAGAAATTGTTATTGCAAATGAATACGATGATCCGGAACAGATTGATGGCGTTATCAGTGATGTGGCAAATCAGCTGGAGATTTCATTAAGTAATGAGGACAGACAGATGATCCGTGAACTGATGCAGAAGCTGGCAGGCCTGAACCTTAATCTGGATACGATCAAAGAGCAGGCGAGCGCTCTGTATGAACGTATTTCTCATCTGGATCTGAGCCAATATGGAATCACACAGGAAAATGTGGATGGCATTCTGGCATCTGTAAAACAGTTTTTTATTGGTCTGTTTGAAGTAATCAAAGGATTGTTTGAGTAATTTTATAAAAAAATACAGTAAGTCAAAGATGGCAGCCTCTATGTGATAGAGACTGCCATCTTCGAAAATAGGCAGGAGGAAATCATATGGGTATGAATCAGACACCGGCAGCAGAACGGCTGCATATCAGTTTTTTCGGAAAACGTAATTCAGGAAAATCCAGTATTATTAATGCAGTGACAGGGCAGGAACTGGCGATTGTGTCAGATGTGCTTGGAACAACAACGGATCCGGTATACAAAACGATGGAATTGCTTCCAATTGGACCGGTCATGCTGATTGACACACCTGGTATTGATGATGAAGGCGAACTTGGAGCGCTTCGTGTGAAAAAAAGCTATCAGGTATTGAATAAGACCGATGTGGCAGTTTTGGTGGTGGACGGCTGTCATGGATTATCGCCGGAAGATGAGAAACTGATTGAAAGATTTGTAAGCAAAAAGATTCCTTATCTGGTTGTCTGTAACAAGGCGGATCTGGTACCGGACCAGGCAGAACAGCTGACGGAACAGAGGATGAAAAAGGAAAGATCGGCAGATTCTGATGCAGTGGAAGTTTCTCATATCTGGGTCAGTGCGAAAGAAAAATGGAATATTTGGGAACTGAAAGAGCGAATCGCAGCTCTTGGAGTAAAAGAAGAAAATGGAAAAAGGATTGTGGCAGATCTTCTGGAACCCTCCGATTTTGTGGTTCTGGTTGTTCCAATCGATAAGGCTGCACCAAAAGGGCGTCTGATCTTGCCGCAGCAGCAGACCATTCGTGATATTCTGGATGCAGGCGCTGTGTCCATCGTGGTAAAGGAGGATGAACTGAAAAATACGCTGAACCAGCTTGGAAAGAAACCAAGACTGGTCATCACGGACAGTCAGGTGTTCGGAAAGGTCAGTAAGGATACACCGGAGGATATTATGCTGACTTCCTTTTCGATTCTGTTTGCACGGTATAAAGGTGATCTGGAAAACGCAGTGAAAGGTGCCCGTGCACTGGATAAGATAAAAGATGGCGATAAGATACTGATTGCGGAGGGCTGTACCCATCATCGTCAGTGCGGAGATATAGGAACCGAAAAACTGCCGGCCTGGATTGAAAAATATACCGGTGCAAAACCGGAATATGTATTCACATCGGGTACAGAGTTTCCGGATGATCTAAGTTCATATAAGCTGGTCGTTCACTGCGGCGGATGTATGCTCAATGAGCGGGAGATGAAATATCGTGTGGCCTGTGCGCTGGATCAAAAGGTACCTATTACGAATTATGGAATTTTGATTGCGTATATGAATGGAATTTTAAAACGGAGTCTTGAACCGTTTCCGAATATATTCAGCGTTTTATCACAGGAATAGAATGGTAAAAATTTGTTAAAATATACAAAAAAAATATTAAAAAAATAAAACTTTTGTGTAAAATCATATTTATTTACAATTTGTTCATGAAAAGTTCATAAATGATTGCTATTATAAATATAGTTCAAAAAGGAACTACCAAGTAAATCATATGTGATGCAAATCACATACAAAATTTTTTCATAATAATTGCCCCGATATGGAAATATCGGGGCACTCCTCATTTATTGGGGATTTTTTAAAAAGATATACCGCAGCATATCTTTTATGATATAATGAGCGTTAGCGAGCGGGAGCAGGCGCAGTCTGTTCATGGTGAGCAGCGGATGATGATCACGAATAGCTGCGTAGAAACAATAAGCACGAAGTGTGAATTCGTGATATAATGATAGCGCGATAAGGAGATAAAATAAGGGGATTACATAAGATTAGGAGGAATGAAGGTACAATGAAAAAAATGTTGAATCATATCTTTGTGGACGGATTCAGCGGAATGGCTTCCGGTCTGTTTGCCACATTGATTATGGGAATAATCCTTGAGCAGATAGGACTTCTGTTTAGCGGGAATATCGGGGCATTTCTTGTGAGTTTTGGAAAAATAGCTTCCGTGATGACCGGTGCAGGCATCGGTGTAGGGGTGGCCGCCAAATATGGAGCAAGTCCTCTGGTCACGGTTTCTGCGGCGACTGCCGGTATGGTAGGTGCACACGCCGGTAATATATTGAGCGAAAATGTATTTTCTGGTACAAGTGTAGTCCTGGCTAATTCAGGCGAACCGCTGGGTGCCTTTATAGCGGCATTTGTAGCGATTGAGGTTGGCCAGCTGATATCCGGAAAAACAAAGCTGGATATTATATTAACACCAGCAGTGGGGATTTTAACTGGCTCTACGGTCGGTATATTTATAAGCCCTTATATCAGCCGTTTAACGTCATGGCTTGCTTCTTTGATTAATTGGGGCACTCAGCAGCATCCATTTTTTATGGGAATGGTTGTTTCTGTTTTAATGGGTATAGCTCTGACACTGCCAATCGGTTCGGCAGCCATTGGCATTGCGCTGAATCTTTCGGGTCTGGCAGCAGGGGCGGCGACGGTCGGATGCTGTTGCAATATGGTTGGATTTGCGGTTGCAAGCTTTAAAGAAAATGGTGTTGGAGGATTTGTGGCTCAGGCGTTTGGAACATCCATGCTGCAGATGCCCAATATTATGAGACATCCGTTGATCTGGCTGCCCTCCATCATAGCTTCGGCGGTTCTTGGCCCGCTTAGTACCGTGGTATTTAAGATGACGAACACGGCAGCCGGTTCTGGTATGGGATCTGCAGGTCTTATTGGACAAATTACCACATTTCAGGATATGTGTTTGACCAGAGATCCGATTGTAGTGATTATACTGATTATATTAATGTATTTTGTATTTCCTGGATTGATCGCTGGATTTATCAATCGTATAATGCGCAAAGAAGAATTGATCAAAGACGGCGATATGAAGCTGGATATTTAAAGATAAAACAAATCTGTTTGGGGAGAAAGTGCGGCTGGACTATCTGAAAAGAAATGGAAATATGGAAAGTAAGGAGAAGCACTTATGGAAACTATGAATTTACCCAATCTGGATTATGAGTCCATAGACAGTTGGGATACATTGATCTTTTTGTACAAATCAGCCCTGAAGGAGGTTGGAACCAAGATCGAAATACTGAGTGATGAATTTCAGTATATTCATAAATACAATCCGATTGAACATGTAAAATCAAGAATTAAAAGTCCGGAAAGCATCGTGAAAAAACTGAGACGGGATGGATACGAATCCACACTGGAAAACATGGTTCGCTATGTCAATGACATTGCCGGAATACGAATTATCTGTTCTTTTACCTCGGACATATACCGGATTGCAGACATGATTGCGAAACAGAGTGATCTGAAAATTCTCTCTTTTAAAGATTATATAAAAAAACCGAAAGAGAGCGGGTATAAAAGTTACCATATGATACTTACCGTCCCCATTTTTCTGTCCAATCAGGTGGTAGATACAAAGGTGGAACTGCAGATTCGCACGGTTGCCCAGGATTTCTGGGCCAGCCTGGAACATAAGATTTATTATAAGTTTGAGGGAAATGCTCCGGATCATATCAGCCAGGAACTGAGAAATTGTGCAAAAATCGTGGCAGAGCTGGATGAAAAGATGTTGTCACTGAATGAAGAAATCCATGCACTGGCCGCGAAAAAATAGCTGCTTTGGCACAAAAGTGAGTAACAAAGTACATGAGATAGAAAAGGAGGTTTCAGTATGGGTACACAGTATGAAGAAGATGAAGAGGATGATATAATTTGGGAAGATCGAAAACATATAGCCTGGTTCCCGATTGGATTTGAGAAATATACGGTAAGAGACGGAAAGATTTACATTAATAAAGGTCTCTTTTCCACAGTATCTGATCAGACACTTCTGTATCGTGTGATCGATATTCAGCTTCGCAGAACGCTCCGGCAGAAGATTTTTGGAACCGGAACGATTATTCTCATATCAAGAGTGGATGCGGATCCGGAAATTGTGTTGGAAAATGTGAAAGATTCAAGATACGTTATGGACATGCTGTCTGAACTGGTGGAAGAGGAAAGAGAAAAGAGAAATGTAGTTGGAAAAGAGTTCTACGCGGATGCCTTTGTCTCAGATGGAGATGGTGATTTTGGCGGCATGTTTGATGATTAGTCCCGGAATGAAGTGAAATAGAAAAACAGTGGAATTACCCGAATGTTGGATGATTCCACTGTTTTTTTACGATTACTGCAGCTTTTCACCAGTCAGCATCTCATAGCTCTGGAGATATTTATCAATCGTTTTCTGAACGACTTCCTCCGGAAGAGTCCAGTCGTTGCCCGGATTCTCTGTGAGCCAGTCACGTGCAAACTGTTTGTCAAAGGACGGCTGTCCGTGACCCGGTTCGTATTCGTCTGCCGGCCAGAATCTGGAACTGTCCGGTGTGAGCATTTCATCGCCGATTACAATGTTTCCGTTTTCGTCCAGACCAAACTCGAATTTTGTATCTGCAATAATGATACCGCGGCTCAGTGCGTAGTCAGCACATTTTTTGTAAAGAGCAATGGTATAATCGCGCAGTTTTGCAGCATATTCTTCGCCTTTTCCCGGATAGTATTTTTCCAGATGAGCAATACTCTGTTCATAAGAAATGTTTTCGTCGTGGTCACCGATTTCTGCTTTTGTGGACGGTGTGTAGATCGGCTCTGGCAGTTTGTCAGATTCTTTCAGACCTTCCGGAAGTTTGATGCCGCATACGGTGCCGTCTTTCTGATAGCTCTTCCAGCCGCTTCCTGTAATATAGCCGCGAACGATACATTCAACCGGAAGCATTTCCAGTTTTTTGCACATCATACTGTTTCCGTCGAACTGGGGCTGCTGGAAAAATTCCGGCATATCTTTTACATCAGCGGAAATCATATGGTTCGGAAGAATGTCCTTGGTCAGGTCAAACCAGAATTTGGACATCTGAGTCAGAACGGTTCCTTTTTTGGTCACAACGTTGTTCAGGATAACGTCAAAACAGCTGATACGGTCGGTTGCTACCATGATCAGGCTGTCACCGTTATCATAAATTTCACGGACTTTGCCTTCTTTGATCGGTTTCATCGCATATACCTCACTAATAATTTTGTTAAAGTTTCTTATTTATATAGATAACCAGATTTTGCGACAAAAGGCAATATCAATTTTTATTTTTGTATATGTTTTATTCGAGAAGATAAAAATTCTGGTTTCTTTTGTTGGTTTTTATGAAAATACAAACTTCAAAAAGTTTTAAGAAGGCAGAAAAGAGGTTTTGTACGTGTAAAAAAGAAGGCTGCCGATCAACTGAAAATTCAGTGAATACAGACAGCCCTCTTTCTTGAGATTGATTAGTAATTTAATTTTTTATTTCCATGTATAATTCATTTTAGATGTAACGATATTGCCGGATGAATCCTTTACATCCACATAGATGGTATAAGTACCAGCGGAAGGATTACAGTATGCAGAATTACTGGTACTGTAGTCCCGGAACACTTTGGTTGTTCCGTTAATCACACGGTAAAAACGATATTGTAAGGTACCGTCTCCCTCAGCATCAACAGTGAATTTTACACTGGTTCCTTTTGCCTGTGGACTTGTCTTGTTTGCTGTAAAGGAGTTGATTGTAAGATCTCCCGCTGTCCAGGTATATTTCATAGAAGCGGTTACTACTTTTCCTGTTTCATCTTTTATATCTACAAAAATGGTATAGGTACCGGCTGATGGATTACAGTATGCTGTATTGGTAGTACTATAATCGCGGAATACTTTTGTTGTTCCATTAATTACACGGTAGAAACAATATTGAAGAGTACCGTCCCCGCCTTCTGCATCAACAGTGAATTTTACAGTAGTGCCTTTTGTCTGAGGGCTTATCTTATTTACTGTGAAAGAATTAATTGTAAGTGGGTTAGATGCAGCTTTCCATGTATATTTCATGGACACAGTCTGAATATTACCATTTTCATCTTTTACATCTACGTAAATCGTGTAATCACCAATTGGCGGGTTACAATAGGCAGAGTTGCTGGTGGTATAGTCACGGAATATTTTTGTCGTTCCGTTAATCACACGATAGAAACGATACTGAAGAGTACCATCTCCGCCTTCTGCATTAACCGTGAATTTTACGCTGGTACCTTGTGTCTGCGGTGATGTTTTATTTGCCGTGAAAGAATTAATTGTAATTGGGTTGGATGCAGTTTCCCATGTGTATTTCATGGAAGTAGTTTCAACGGTACCGTTTTCATCTTTTACATCCACGTAGACGGTATATGTACCTGCTGTTCCCGGATTGCAGCTTGCAGTGCTGCTGGTGCTGTAATCGCTGAATGTAGTTGTTGTTCCGTTAACTGTGTAACGGAAACGATATTGAAGGGTTCCTTTTCCGCCTTCTGCACTGGCAGTGAATGTTACAGAAGTACCGGTTGTCTGCGGTGATGTTTTGTTTGCTGTGAAGGAGTTGATCTTAAGATCCGGAATGGTAATTACCACTTTAGACCAGCTTCCGTTTGCATACAGCATAGAGGTTCCGTTTGTGATATCCAGACCCGGTTCCATAGATGACGGATACTGATTGGTGCCATCACTGAAAATTACTTTTGCTGATGTCCAGCTGTCCGGCAGATTGTATGCATATAAACCATTGCCCAGACTTGTCATTTTTACACCCGGCCATGTTCCGTTGTTGGATGTCCCGCTTTCGTATGCGTAGCAGTAAATTGTGCTGCTCCAGCCGAGTGAGTTGTAGAAGTATACATCATAGCTTCCGTCTATCAGATCGGACCAGTCATTACCCGGAGTCGGAGTTGGAGTCACGGTTACAGTCGGGGTTGGGGTTACAGTAGGAGTTGTAACTGCGACCTGAGACCAGCTGCCGTTGTTATAAAGCATGGACGTACCGTCTGTAATGTTCAGACCTGGTTCCATAGATGCCGGGTATTGATTGCTGCCGTCACTGAAGATTACCTGTGCGGATGACCAGCCGCTTGGTAAGTTGTATGCATATACATCCTGACCAAGGTTTGTCATTTTTACACCTGGCCATGTTCCGTTGCTGGATGTTTCGCCTTCATATGCGTAGCAGTAAATTGTGCTGCCCCATCCTGATGGTTTGTGGAAGTATATATCATAGCTTCCGTCTACCAGATCCATCCAGTCGTCATCGTCGCCCGGAGTTGGCGTTACGGTCGGAGTCACAGTCGGTGTATAGCCTTCCTTGTAAAGCACGGCGATACCGGATGAACCGATTTTACCGGACATAGTGGTTGATGTAACAGTCCATTTTTCACCGGTGATTGCATCTACATATGTACCTGCCTGAGTTGTACTTCCGCCATTTGGTACGGTAACGCTAAAGTTGCTGCCGCTTCCGGCTACAACAACAGCACCGGTCTGACGGCAGACAACAGCACAGTTGCTTCCTGTTGTATAGTAGTCAGCCTGACCGTTCATGGCATTGTGGAAGTGGTTTACTTCGGCAACTTCCGGACTTGTAAAGTGAGTGCTTCCTTTCTGACCTGCACGGATACTTTCCTTGTTCGCAGAAGCTGGACGAGAGAAATATAATGCTGATATCTGGTTACGGCTTGCTGCAACTGCATATGCACGGTCAATTACGTTCTGGCTCATGCCATTGGAATATCCCCAATCCTGATTGTTTGACCAGGTATCGTGGCTTTCACCCCAATAGATCAATTTGCTGTTTGAAACGCCGCGGGCAGCCCAGTTACCAAATGATGTGGGTACAGTACCTGATGCAAATGCATCACGAAGTGTTTTTCCGTAATCACTGTCAGTAACTGTCATATATTTAGAATACTCTACCATCAGAGATTCATTTCCACTATCTCTGTCATCTGGTCCTTTCAAAATCTCACCGTAGTGATAAAGTCCCTGACTGGTTACTGCTGGCCAGAAATTACAGCCCTCACTTGGGAGCCCGATGTGTTTTGCAGCATCCCAACGGATACCATCTACACCGATTGACTGTAATTCTTTTATGTAGTTGCTGATAATATTCTGTACGTCGCTGTTTTCAGAATTTAAATCATACATACCAATTCTGCCGTGGGTTACATGGTAACGATTGGTCCAGTCAATATTTCTGCCGCTGTCCAGATCGTCGTGATGCCAGTAATCATTGTGGGATGATCGGCTCATGCTGGAATCTACATCGTAACCATCGCCTCTCATATGGTTGGCAACTACGTCTACGATGACTTTAATTCCGTGCTTATCTGCTTCTTCACACAAAGACTGTAATTCTGCTTTGGTTCCAAGTGCATTGGTACTTACAGAAAAACTTTGTGGCTGGTATAACATATACCATACACCATAGCTGTCATCTCTCTGTGCCGGAGAGGTCTGAACGGATGTAAATCCTGCTGCTGCGATATTGGGCAGCTCGGCTTTTATATCGTTATATTTCCAGTTAAAGCAGTGTAAGGTAACACCGTCCTGAATGTTGTCACAAAGACCATAATCTGTTGTAGCAGCCTCTGTGGTAACAGGTGTTGTCGTAACGTTTGTCACAACAAGTCCTGAAAATACCATACAAAAGGCTAAGAGGATGCATAAAAGTTTACTTTTTATGCTTTTTTAGCTTTGTAATTCATATTTTTCTCCTTGTATTGCGCATTATTCTGAAATATTAAAAAGAATATCGGGGAAAGGATTATGATGGTAAGATTTTGAATGTTTGTTAGAAATGTGGATAAGTCAGTTGTTTTATAAATCTTATATGAGCATCCGGAAGATGCGAAAAGAATTGTTCACCTCCTGTATTTATTTTCTGTTTTTTTGCGGTTTCTATTCTCCCCAGACTACTGACCGAACCGCTGTGTCAGTAAGAATCCTTTTCAGATAATTTACATTATTTGGAACACACAATCAAGTTGTAAAAACAATAACATAATGTTGTAAAATTAATAACTTCATACTAAAAAGCAAATATAATTGCAGTGGTTTTATATATGGCGGATAGAGAGAAAGCATTTTTGAGGAAATATGATGGCAATATAAAAATCAGCACGATCCGTTTGAATGGGAAGTGCTGATTTTTTATAAAACAGATTATTTTTATTTTGGTAAGAATCAATATCAGATTCGTGAGTTGGAGCGATTTATGGGGAATTATATCTTAGCCAAAGTATCTTTCCAACAGACCTTTGAATGCCTTTCCGTGACGGGCTTCATCTCTTGCCATTTCATGCACCGTGTCGTGAATTGCATCCAGACCGGCTTCTTTTGCACGTTTTGCCAGATCAAATTTACCAGCGGTTGCGCCGTTTTCCGCGTCTACACGCATCTCCAGGTTTTTCTTTGTGCTGTCTGTTACCACTTCACCTAGGAGTTCTGCGAATTTTGAAGCATGTTCCGCTTCTTCGTAAGCAGCCTTTTCCCAGTAGAGACCGATTTCCGGGTAGCCTTCTCTGTGAGCCACACGGGCCATAGCCAGGTACATACCTACTTCAGAACATTCACCTTCGAAGTTTGCTCTTAAATCAGCGATAATGTCTTCGCTTACGCCTTTTGCCACACCAACCACATGTTCCGCAGCCCAGGTCATTTCGCCTTTCTGTTCTGTAAATTTATCAGCCGGAACTTTACATACCGGGCAGAATTCCGGTGCGGAATCTCCTTCATGAACATAACCACATACACTACATACAAATTTTG